>NZ_CP167911.1:2750000-3050463 GCF_041507355.1 Azospirillum sp. HJ39
GCCCGTCACCTTGAAGATGGCGCCGAGCAGGACAGGGTGCCAGATGACGGAGCGGCCATGCTTCGCCGCCAGTTCGTCGATGCGCAGGCTGGCGAAATAGCCGTAGGGCGAGGCGAAGTCGAAATAGAAGTCGATGGGGTCGGACACGCGCGTTTCCTCTCCACTGGTTTTTCGGAAAGGTTAACGCGTGCGGAAGGAGGCGTCCAGGGGGCGCCCGGGGCCGCGGCCAGGGGCAGGCACCCTGCCCCGAACGGCCGGGCGTTCAGGCCGTCCGCAGCTAGACCGTCCGGACCTTGGCGTCGAAGACGTAGCCGGCGCCGCGTTCGGTCTTGATGATGCGGGGTTCCTTCGGGTTCGCCTCGATCTTGCGGCGCAGGCGCAGGATCAGGACGTCGATGGACCGGTCGAACACCTCCGCCCCGTCGACCCGGGTGAGATCGAGCAGCTGGTCGCGGGTCAGCACCCGCTGCGGCCGCTTGACGAAGGCGGCGAGCAGACCGAATTCCGCCTTCGTGAGCTCCACCTCGCGCCCCTCCTGCCCGCGCAGGCGTTGGGCGGTGAGGTCGAGTTCCCAATTGGCGAACTGCACGACGGCCCGCAGCTCGTCCGCATTGCGCGGCGGACGCCCGTCATTGGAGACGCGGCGCAGCACCGCCTTGATGCGGGCCAGCAATTCGCGCGGGTTGAACGGCTTGGTCAGGTAATCGTCCGCCCCCAGCTCCAGCCCGACGATGCGGTCGACGTCCTGGTCCTTGGAGGACAGGATGATGACAGGGATCTGCGATTCGGTGCGGATCTGGCGGACCAGCCCCAAACCGTCGCCGTCGGGCAGGCGGAGGTCGCAGACCACGAGGTCGACCGGCTCGCCATCCAGGGCCTGCTTGGCCGATGCGGTATCGTGCGCCGTGGTGACCCGGTAGCCTTCGCCCGCCAGATAGGACGCCAGAAGCTCCCGAATCGGCTCGTCGTCGTCGACCGCGAGAATGTGCATGCCTGATACCTCCCCCGATCTTCTTATCCCACGCGCGAACGGCGCGCAATGCGTTACAACCCGGTAACCGTCGCCGGTCCTCCCGCTTCCGCATGAGCCGGTTGAAATGGCAGCCGGCACCGGTGACATGAAATTACCCCTTCACGGACATTAACCAGAAACACGCTGCGGTTTAAATGCCGACCATCGAACAGGGGCGAACAGGGGACGGCGACCCGCCCGGGTGCCGGACCGCCGCCAAGCGATACCGCTCGTGATGGGGAATGCACCGCCATGTCGAACATCGATCATTGCCTGGAGCGCCTGGCCCTGCTCGACCGCGCAGACCGGCTGCTGAACGAGGTGCGGGTCTATGGCCAGCAGGGCTCGAACCGCGACATGCTGGCGCAGCACCGGCTGCTGCTGGGCGAGGCGCGACGCCACCTCGATTCGGCGCGCTCGGTCGGCCGGTCGGGCTGAGCCGCGACGCGCGATGCCGATCATGTCCGGTTGCAACGCCCTGGCGCCGCCGGCGCCGCTCCACCGCGGCAAGCCGTCGCGGCGCCTGCCCGCCGACGGCCATCGCCGTCCGGTGCAGGAGCGCTGCGGCCACCATGCCGGCTGCGCCCCCGCCGCCGCACACAGTCCTTTGCCCTGCCCGACAAAGCTTCCCCTGCCGATGCCTGCCCCGCTGTGGCGCACGATGATGGAGCGCTGGCTGGAGGCGACGACCTGACCGGCCAATAAACACACCGGCCTTCGCCACATCGTCTCCCTATTCCCGCCCGATTTCGCGCCTATGCCGGCGGTTCGGGAACAACAGGAACGGAGAGACCCATCATGACCCGCGCCATCCTTCTCGCCACCACCGCACTGCTGATGGCGGCACCGGCCGCCTGGGCGGCGAACGGCTCCGCCGATGGGGGGGCCGATGGGGGGGCCGATGGGGGGAGCGGCGGGCGGCTGGCGCTGACGCGGGTCCTGCTGTCGACCGGCGGCGTCGGCTATTTCGAATATGAGGCGACGGTGACCGGCGATGCCGACCTGTCGCTGGAGGTGCGGCGCGATCAGGTCGACGACGTGCTGAAGAGCATCGTCGTCTATGACGACAAGGGCGGCGTCGGCACCATCGGCCTTCCGGGAGCGGAACCGCTGGACACCGCCTTCCGCGAGTTGCCCTTCTCGGCCGGCGACCTCTATTCCCCTGCGGCGCTGCTGAGCGCGATGCGGGGGGCCGAGGTGTCGGTCGGCGGTTCAAGCCAGTTGACCGGCCGGCTGATGTCGGTGACGGAGGAGACGGCGCGCCTGCCGGGCGGCGACAACGCCACCGTGACGCGCCACCGCGTGACGCTGATGACCGCCGACGGCCTGCGGCAACTGGTGCTGGAGGAGGCCGATGCGCTGCGCTTCACCGATCCGGCGGTGCAGGCGCAGATCGACAAGGCGCTGTCGGCGGTGGCGGACAATGCCCGGCGCGAGCGCAGGCGGCTGACCGTGCAGAGCCACGCCCCGAAGAACGGGCAGGCGGGCGGCGAGCGCCGGGTGCGCGTCGGCTATGTCGCGGAGATGCCGCTGTGGAAGGCGACCTACCGGCTCAGCCTGGGGTCGGACGGCGCTCCGGCGGGAACCGGCCAGCCGCCGGACGGGCGCGGCGCGCTGCAGGGCTGGGCGGTGCTGGAGAATCTCAGCGGCGAGGACTGGCGCGGCGTCGACCTGACCGTGGTGTCGGGCAACCCGGTCACCCTGCGCCAGGCGCTCTACACTCCCTATTTCGTCGAACGGCCCGAGGTGCCGGTCGAGGTGCTGGGGCGGGTGCTGCCGAGCGCGGACGAGGGCACGGTCACGCTGGATGCCGCCCGCCCGGCGATGCGTGCCGAATCGTCGCACCCCGCCCCCGCTCCTGGCATGGCCGCACCGGCCCCGATGGCCGAACGGATGGCCGAGCCGATGGCGAAGGCTGCGCCCGCCCCCTATGGATCGGCCCTGGGCACGCCGGCGGTCGCCGCGGTGAACAGCGCAGAAGCCGGCGCGGCCGAGGGCGCGCAGGTGCTGTTCCATTACCCGCAGCCGGTCACCGTGCCGAACGGCGGCACGCTGATGATGCCGATCGCCGCGCGGGCCCTGCCGGTGGAGCGGGTGGCGCTCTACCAGCCGGCGACCGCGGCGCGCCACCCGCTGGCGGCGCTGCGGCTGCGCAACGACGGCGACACCGCGTTGCCGCCGGGATTGCTGACCTTCTACGACCGCGCCTCCGGAACCGCTGCGACCGCCAGCACGGCCTATGTCGGCGATGCCCGCATGGCGACCCTGCCGGCGGGCGACAGCCGGCTGCTGTCCTTCGCCGTCGATCAGGCGGTGACCGTCGACCGCGAGGAGAAGCCGGATCGGCGGCTGTCGCGCGCCACCATCGCCGACGGGGTGCTGACGCTGTCGGTGATCGACCGCCAGAGCACCATCTACACCGTCGCCGGTGCGCCGGATGGCGGCCGCAACCTCGTGATCGAGCATCCGCGCCGCGCCGGCTGGAGCCTCGCCGAACCGGCGGGCGGTGGGACGGACGGCAAGCCGGACGCAACCGCGACCGCCTACCGCCTGCCGCTTGCCGTGCCGGCCGGCAAGACGGTGACGCTGACCGCCACGCTGGAACGGCCGCGGCAGGAGCGCATCGTCCTGACCGACCTGGGCGCCGACCAGATCGCCGCCCGCGCCGCCGCCGCCGAACTGCCGGCGGAGGTGCGGCAGGCGCTGACCGCGCTGGCCGGACTGCGCGCCGCCGTCGCCGATAAGGAACGCCGGATCGCCGAACTGGAGCGCGACCGGACGGAGCGCATCGCCGACCAGGACCGTCTGCGCGAGAACCTGAAGGCCCTGCCCGCCGGCAGCGACCTGCACAAGCGCACACTGGCCAAGATGGCGGAGGCCGAGAACCGCCTGGACGCCCTCGCCCGCGACCTCACGACAGCCCGCGGCGAGGCGGAGGCGGCACGGCAGACCCTGCGGGACCGGGTGAAGGCACTGGCGATCTGAGGAGCAATGGCAAGGGACGGTGGTGGCGGGCGATGCCCGCCGCGCCGGCTCCCTACAGCGTCGTCGCGCTGCAATAGGCCCAGTCTTCGCCCTGGAGACCGAAGAAGGCCGCCACCGGCTTGCCGCGGGAGCGGTCGACGACGACTCGGAAGCGGCTGCCGGTGCAGGTGCCGGCGGCCTGCCTGGCGAAGGGCAGCTTGACGTGCTTGGACTTCAGGCAGGCGTCGGACATCTTGGGCGGGGTGGCCGGGCCGTCCACCTTCCTGCCGTTCAGCACCATGTAATAGGTGGTGGCCTGGCCGCCCTTGACGTCCGCCTTCACCTCGATCTTGCCGAAGCGCGACTTGTAGAGGCCGGCGTCCTGCTCGCCATCCGGCCCGCCGGCGGGCAGCGTGCGGAAGGAGATGGCGGCGCAGGACGGCGGGTCCTTGGCCAGCGCCGGGGTGGCGAGCATGGCGAAGCCGACGGCCAGCAGACAGGCGGCGATGCGGGACGGCTGCATGGGCTGCATGGGAACCCCCTTTCGAACCGGTTGGAACGTCACTTCGGCATCACGCAGAAGGTGGTCTGCTGCATCAGGGCGCAGTCCTTCTCCACCCCGCCATCCAGCATCGCGATCTCGACCTGGGTGATGACCAGGGTGCGGCCCGGCTTCACCACGCGGGCGCGGGCGATCATCACCTCGCCCTTGGCCGGCGACATCAGGTTGATCTTGAACTCGACCGCCAGCACCTCCGCCCCGGCCGGCATCAGGCTCAGCGCGGCATAGCCGCCGGCATTGTCGGCCAGCGTGCTGACCATGCCGGCATGGAAGAAGCCGTGCTGCTGGGTCAGGTCGGCGCGGAAGGGCAGCCGCATCTCGCAGAATCCGGGCTCGATGGCCGTCAACTCGATGCCGAGCGTCCTGCAGATCGGCTGCTGTTCGAACGAGGCGAGGCAGCGCGCCTTCCAGTCGGCGGCACGGGGTTCGAAGGTGGCGGGCAAGGCTGGGGTCTCCGGCAAGGGGATGCTGCGCCACAGCCTGCGTCAGCCGCTCCGCAGGATCAAGCGGCCGAATGGGCAGCGCACCTCTCTCCCCGTGGCGTCACCCCCCGATCAGGCCCATCTGCGGGCTGGACGGTTCGGCATGGGATCGCATCGGCATGCGGCCGGCAAGATGGGCGCCGCGGCCGGCGCTCACCGCGTCGCGCATCGCCGCCGCCATCCGCACCGGATCGCGCGCCTTCGACACCGCGGTGTTCAGCAGCACGGCGGCACAGCCCAGCTCCATCGCGCGGGCGGCGTCCGACGCGGTGCCGATGCCGGCGTCCAGCACCACCGGAACCGGGCTGCGGGCGCAGATCGTCTCGATGGCGTGCGGGTTGCGGATGCCCAGCCCCGACCCGATGAAGGCGCCCAGCGGCATCACCGCGGCGGCACCCAGGTCGGCCAGCTTGCGGCAGGTCACCGGGTCGTCGTTGCAGTAGGGCAGCACGACGAAGCCGTCATTCACCAGCTCCTCCGTCGCGCGCAGCAATTCCTCCACGTCGGGATAGAGCAATTCGCGGTCGCCGATCACCTCCAGCTTGATCCAGGGTGTGTCCAGCGCCTCGCGCGACAGCTGCGCGGTCAGCACCGCTTCCTTGGCGGTCATGCAGCCGGCGGTGTTGGGCAGCAGCCCGACCGGCCGACCGGCGGTGGCGCGGGCCAGCACGTCGACCAGGCTTTCCGAATAGCCGTCCAGGCTGATGCGCCGAATCGCCAGCGTGACCAGCTCGCTGCCGCTGGCCGCCAGCGCGTCGAGCATGACCTGCTGGTTCGGATAGCCGGCGGTGCCCAGGAACAGGCGCGACCCGAAGCTGCGCCCAGCAATGGCAAGGGGATCGGCGGACGTGGTTTGGGACATGGAAGTAAGGACCTTCGCAAAGGTGCTCCCCCCTTTTTCGGGGGAAGGGGGATGTCGGGGGGCGGTCGCCCTGGCTCAGCCGCCCTGGATCGGGCGGACGATCTCCAGGCTGTCGCCGTGCCGGAGCGCCGTGCCGGCCCACTGCCGGCGGGGAACCACCGTGCCGTTGAGGGCGACGGCGACGCCGCGGGTTCCCTCGGCGATGCCGCGGGCGGCCAGCAGGTCGGCGACCGAGGCGGCGGCGAGCGGCTCGTCGCGGCCGTTGACGCGGAGGACGGCGCTCATGCGGCGGCTCCCGCCAGGACGAAGCGGTCGGCGGCGAACGGGCGCAGCAGCGGGTCGGTCTCCCCGGTCAGCACCAGCCGGGCGATGCCGTCGGCGGTCACCGGGGTCAGCAGGATGCCGTTGCGGTGGTGGCCGGTGGCGTGGATCAGGCCGGGAATGCCGCTTTCCCCCAGGACCGGCGCATCGTCGCGGCTGCCGGGCCGGAAGCCGGCCCAGGCCTCCTCGATCGGCAGCTCGGCGATGCCCGGAAGCGCCCGCCATGCCCCCTCCAGCAGGGCGAACTGGCCGCCCGCGGTGAGGCGGTCGTCGAATCCGCGCTCCTCCGTCGTGGCGCCGATCAGCAGCCGGCCGTCGAGCCGCGGGATCAGGTAGGTGCCGGGCGTCCACACCACATGGCGCAGCAGCGGCAGCCGCGGGTCCATGCGCAGGCAGACCATCTGCCCCTTCACCGGCCGGACCGGCGGCCTTGCAACGGGGGGCAGGCCGGGCACCCCGGCCGACCAGGCGCCGGCCGCGAGCACCACGCGGTCGGCCCGGTGCAGGGTTCCGGCGACGCGCACCCCGGCGGCGGCACCGCCCTCCATCGCCAGCGCGACCTCGCCGCATCGTTCGTGCAGGCGGGCACCGGCGGCCTCCGCAGCGCGGCGCAAGGCGGCGGCGACCTTGCGGTTGTCGACCTGATGGTCGCCGGCGCAGAACAGCGCTCCGGCGACGCCGGGTTGCAGGTACGGCTCGCGCCGCCGCACCTCGGCCCCGCCCAGCCATTCCACCGGCAATCCCAGATCGCGCTGGAAGCCATGCAGGAAGCGGACCTTCGCCGCATCGTCGGCATTGAGCGCGATGACCATGGTGCCTTCGCTGCGCAGATCGACCGGCTGGCCGCTCGCCGCCTCCAGGTCGCGGGCGAAGTCGGGCCACAGCGCCTGCGAGGCGCGGGTCAGCGGCAGCAGCCCCTCCTCGCCCGGTTCGGTCTCGACGCAGGCGGCCAGCATGCCGCCGGCGGCATGGGTGGCGCCGCGACCGGCCTCCCCCCGTTCGAACAACTCGACGCGGCAGCCGGCCGACGCCAGCCTCCAGGCAACGGCGAGGCCGATGCAGCCGGCGCCGATGATGGCGACGGACGGGCGGGCTCCCGATTCGGGAACGGAAAACGGATGTGGTTCGGGCGCATCGATCATGCGGCGGCTCCCTTCGCTGGAATTACCCAGACAGGTTCGATGGGTGTGTTCTCAGCCGTGCGACCACCGCACGGCACCCCAGGCCTATGTTTTTGCCTTATGCCAACATTCAGCTGGCCCTACAAGCGGAATCGCGGCCCCGCTGCGGCAGGACCGGCGACACCGGGACGGACCCAGGGGCGCCTTTTCCCGTTTGTCCAGCCCGGATCGAACCGGATAGCCCCTTCCGCAGCATGGGCTTGCACCGCCGCAACCCTTCATGCTCCCATGCCGGCACGCCGCATCATCGAAAAAAGGGACCGGAAGCGACGATGGAGTACGCCTTCGCCACCGTCGGCGACCACGACGGCATCCTGCTGTCCGGCCGCTGCACCTACGAGGACGGCAACCGCTTCCACGACATGCTGCGCGACTGGGACTTCCTGGCGAGGCCGGTGGTGCCGCTGGACCTGCGGTTCGTCTCCTTCATCGACTCCGCGGCCATCGGCATGCTGTTCATCCTGGCCAACCGCTGCCGCGAGGCCGGCGGCCACATCGTCGCCAGCGGTGCAGCCCCCCACATCGTCCGCGCGCTCCGCCGCGCCACGCTGGAGCGCTATATCGAGCTCAGGTAAGGGGGGCTCAGGCAAGGGAAGCTCCGGAACGCGGATACGAAAAAGCCCGCTCGGTCTTGCGACCTGCGGGCCTTTCGTCGTTCCCGTATCCCCGGGATGGTCCCATCTGCATGGGAGTGGTGCGGTCGAGAAGACTCGAACTTCCACGGGTTGCCCCACAGCGACCTCAACGCTGCGCGTCTACCAATTCCGCCACGACCGCACGAGGCTGGTAGCCCCGACCTGCGCTTGCGCGCCTCATCGGGTGGAGCGGGTAGATATCAGCTTCCCGAGGGGCGATCAAGCGCTACAATCATCATCCGCGAAAAAAAACGAACTGCCCCTCACCCCTTCCGCCCAACCCTTCTATCCGCCCCTTCTGCCGAGACCCTATCGAATGACCTCCGTGACCAGCCTGACCGCCAGTCCGATCCAGTCCGACACCTCCGCCGCCCGCCCAGCCGCACTCCGTCCGGTCGAGTGGCGCATATCCGACCGGCCTGTCCCCTACCCCGAGGCGATCGCCGAGATGGAGGCCCGCGTCGAGGCGATCCGCGCCGGCACCGCGCCGGAAATGGTGTGGCTGCTGGAGCATCCGCCGCTCTACACCGCCGGCACCAGCGCCCGGGACGAGGATCTGCTGGAGGCCGACCGCTTCCCGGTCTACCGCACCGGGCGCGGCGGCCAGTACACCTACCATGGGCCGGGCCAGCGGGTGGCCTATGTGATGCTGGACCTGAAGGCGCGCGGCGCCGACATCCGCCGCTATGTCCACGACCTGGAGGAGTGGATCATCCGCACGCTCGCCTCCTTCACCATCAGGGGGGAGCGGCGCGATGGCCGCGTCGGCATCTGGGTCGACAAGCAGCCATATGGCGGCGTGAAGGGCCAGGAGGACAAGATCGCCGCCATCGGCGTGCGGGTGCGGCGCTGGGTCAGCTTCCACGGCATCGCCCTGAACGTCGAGCCGGACCTCGGCCATTTCGGCGGCATCGTTCCCTGCGGCATCGCCGGGCATGGCGTCACCTCCATCGTCGCGCTGGGCCAGCTGGTGACGATGGAGGACGTCGATTCCGCCCTGATCGCGGCATGGCCGGAGGTGTTCGGCGGCCCGATGCGGGGCGAGGAGGGCGAGGACACGGGCGCCTGAACGGCTCCGGTCAGTATTTCTTGAACCCGCCGCCGGCCGGCGTCGCGGCCTGTCCGGCGGCGGGATTGACGCGCGGATCCTTGTTGTCCATAGACTGCACCGTGCAGCCGGCGGAATCGCCGTTGCGGAACAGGTAGATCTTCTTGGGATCGGCCTTCTTGCCGGGATCGTGCAGGTTCAGGCCGTGGCCGAAGGCGACGCCCATCACCTGCCCGTTGAAATAGGCGCGGAACCGCATCGGCGTGATCTCGCCGAAGCGCAGGGCGGCGCAGTCCTTGCTCAATTCCTTCTCGAACGTGCCGGCCTTGCGCCAGTCCTCCTTGGAGCGGATCGTCATCCATTGCGGCGGCAGCGCGAATTGCACGATGGGCGACGCGAAGGGAAGGTCGGCACCCGGCTGGGGCGGCGCCATATGGCCGGGCTCGGTCCGCTCCAGCGGACCGGCCAACGCCGGGGCGGCCGCCATCGGAACCGGCAGGAGCAGAGCCGGCAGGAGCAGAGCCGGCATCAGGGCGGCCAGCCTCCCAGCCGCCAGCCGATGCCACAGATCAAATCCGGACATCGACCCCCCGCTCCCCGAAAGGCTCGACCGGCTTTCCCTTGGCCGGGGCGGCGGGCGGAGCGGACGGAACCGCTGTCCCGGCGCCCAGCCGCCCGGACAGGGTGAGCGACAGGTCCAGCGGCCCCCCTGCGGCCGGGACGTTGCGCGGCGACAGGACCACCGTACCCTCCAGCCCGCCCGGCGGCCCGGTCATCGCCCCGGCCAGCGCCTCCATGACAGGGCCGAGGCCGTCGGCGGGAATGCCGTCGGCCTCGACCGTCAGCCCCCGGCCCGGCCGGATGGCCGAGCGCAGCGCGCCGATCGCGGCGGCAAAGCCGCCGCTCCCCCCCTCGGCCGGCACATGCGCCAGGACCAGGGCCGCCGCCTCGAAACAGGGCGATGCAGGGCCAGCCGCCACGCGGAGACCGATGCCGTGCACCTCGACCGCCACATCCCCGGCACCTGCGTCCGCCGTCACCGGACCAAAGTCACCGGCAGGACCATCCAGCGCCGTCACCGCGGCCCGGCGCTCCGCATCGCCGAAACGCCCGGCAAGCGCGGCTTCCGCCGCGGCCACGCCGTCCGCATCCATCCCGAAGGCCGCCAGCAGACGCCCCAGGTCACGCGCCAGCGCCTGGATCGCCGGCCCCAATTGCTCGGCAAGGCCGGCAGGGGAGCCGCCGGACGGTCCGGCCAGCGCGTCGCCCACCATCCCCGCCGCCAGGCTGAGACGGACGGCAGGGTCGCCGCCCGGCACCGGGGGTATGTTGCGGGCGGTGGACGGCGCCGGCTTGCGGGCGGCCTTGCCCTTCGCCTCCGCCGCCTTGGCGAAGACGCCGGCAAGCATGGCCTTCATGCCCGCTACGTCGCTCACATCCCGGCTCCAGTTCTCGACCCCGCTGCGCGCATCCAGCATGCCGCCATCATGGTTAGCGGAACGCTAATGCCGCGCCTACAGTGTCGGCCGCTGCTCGAACCCGGCCATTCCGGGATCCTGGTCGGGCTCGGCCACAACGTCGCGGACGATGGCGGCGGGCGGACCGCGGCGGCAGGCGTCCAGCATGCGGTCGACGGCGTCGGCAGGGCCGGCGAACAGCGCCTCGACCGTGCCGTCGGCGCGGTTGCGCACCCAGCCGGTCAGCCCCAGCCCGCCCGCGGTGTCGACGGTCCAGCCGCGGTACCATACGCCCTGCACCCTGCCGAGGATGCGGACCCGCACCGCCTTGCGCCCGTCTCCGCTCATGCCGCACCGCCATCTGCCGGATTGCCGCCTGCCGGATTGCCGCCGACGCCCGCGGCGGCGCGCTTGCCCGCCTCCTCGTCCAGCAGGGCCTTGCGCGACAGTTTGCCGATCATCGTCTTGGGCAGCTCCCGGCGGAATTCGACGACCTTGGGCATCTCGATGGGCGACAGCTTGTCCTTCAGGAAGCTGGTCAGTTCGCCCGCGGTCAGGCTCTGGCCCTCGTCAAGCCGGACATAGGCCTTCACCGTCTGGCCGCGATACTCGTCGGGCATGCCGGCCACCACGCATTCGGCGACCGCCGGATGCAGGTAGATCGCCTCCTCGACGTTGCGGGGATAGACGTTGAAGCCGCTGCACAGGATCATGTCCTTGATGCGGTCGACGATGGTGGTGTAGCCGTCCTCGTCCATCACCCCGACGTCGCCGGTGTGCAGCCGGCCGTCCACCAGCGTCTGCGCCGTCTCGTCCGGTCGGCGCCAGTATCCCTTCATCACCTGCGGGCCGCGGATGCAGACCTCGCCCTTCTCGCCGGGGGGCAGGACGCGCCGCGGCTCCTCCAGGCTGACGATCTCGACGACGGTGCCGGGCAGCGGCAGGCCGATGGAGCCCTTCTTCTCGCTGTGCTGCACCACCGGATTGACGGTGGCGACCGGCGAGCATTCCGACAAACCGTAGCCCTCGACCAGCGTGCAGCCGGTGACGCGCTCGAACGCCTCCTTCACCTCCAGCGGCAGCGGTGCCCCGCCCGACATGCAGAAGCGGATGGAGGACAGGTCGAACTCCTTCAGGCGCTTGTGATGGTTGATCGCGGTGTAAATGGTCGGCACGGCGGGGAACAGGGTGATCCGCTCCGTCTCCAATGTGCGCATCACCTGCTCCAGCTCGAAGCGCGGCAGCAGCACGATCTCCGCCCCCAGATGCAGGCCGAAATTCATCACCGCGGTCATGGCGAAGACGTGGAACAGCGGCAGCACGCCCAGCATGCGCTCCTGTCCGTCATCGGTGCCTTCGCCGGGCTTGCGTTCCTTGGCCGCGTACCAGGTCGCGCACTGGACGGTGTTGGCGTAGAGGTTGGCATGGGTCAGCATGGCACCCTTGGGCACGCCGGTGGTGCCGCCGGTGTACTGCAGCACCGCCACGTCGTCCCGCGGGTCGATGGCGACCGGGGCCGGCCGGCCGTCATTGTCGATCAGCCGGGCGAAGGGAATATGGCGGTCGTCGCGCGGGATCGCCGCGATCTCCGCCCGCTTGGCGATGGGGAAAAGCCAGTTCTTGGGGAAGGGCAGGATGTCGGCCATGCGGCAGACGACCAGCCGCTTCAGCCCGGTCTCATCCAGCATCCGCGCCATCTTGCCGTAGAGCAGCTTCAGGTCCAGCGTGACCATCAGCTCGATGTCGCTGTCCCCGATCTGGTGGACCAGCTCACGTTCGGCGTAGAGCGGGTTGAAGTTCACCACCACGCCGCCGGCCTTCAGAATGCCGAAGAAGGCGATGACGTAATAGGGGGTGTTGGGCAGGAACAGCCCGACCCGCGTCCCCTTCCCCACCCCGATCGCCTGGAAGCCGCGCGCGGCGCGGTCCACCAGCCGGCCCAGCTCGCGATAGCTGGTGCGCTTGCCCAGGAAGTTCAGGCAGGGCCTGTCGCCGTGGCGGGCCGCCGCCCCGTCCAGCAGCTCGGTCAGCGGCCTGACCGGAATCGGCATCGCCCAGTCGACCGTCGGCGGGTACGACGCCAGCCATGGATGATCGGGCAGTG
This sequence comes from Azospirillum sp. HJ39, assembly GCF_041507355.1. Lineage (NCBI taxonomy): Bacteria > Pseudomonadati > Pseudomonadota > Alphaproteobacteria > Rhodospirillales > Azospirillaceae > Azospirillum > Azospirillum sp. HJ39. Next base: position 2,762,629 of record NZ_CP167911.1, read on the forward strand.
TGCGGACGGCTTCTGCCATGTGCGTGTCCTCCCCAGCGTCCTGTTCTTCCCGATGCCGGTTTCTCCCGGCATCTGCGACGATCCTACGCCCGATCCCCAACCCTGGGGAGCGGCGGATCGTCCCCTGTGACTGGAGATGGGAATGCGCGGGGGATGGACAAGAAGCGGGCGGAGGCTCCGGGTCAGCGCGGCCGGCGCAGGCGGTGCAGCACCTCCACCGCCATCCATTCGGCGAGCGCCCCGTCCTCGCCATCCAGGAACACGGCGACGGAGACCGGGACCGGCCCCGGCGTGTGGTAGGCGGCCGGCGTCACCCCCGGCCCGCCGCCGGTGTGGCCCCAGTAGGGGCCGGCCGCCGGGTCGAGCTCCACCATCGTCCCCAGCCCGTAGGACGGCTCGACCCAGGGCCGCCCACCCATCGGCCCGCCGACCGGCAGCCCGTCGCGCATCCGCCGCAGCAGCAGGCCCGGCAGATACTCCTCCGTCAGGCCATGCATGAAGCGGCAGGCGTCCGCCGCGGTCATCGCCGCCACCCCGTGCGCCACCCAGCCGGGATGATAGGCCGTGGCCACCGGCACATCGCCGAAGGCCGGGCTCGGGCCGAAGAACAGCCCGTCGAGGTCGGCGCGGGTGCGCAGCAGCGCCGCGCTGGCGAGGCCGAGCGGAGAGAAGACCTCGCGCGCCAGCACCTCCGCCAACGGGGCGCCGCCGGCCCGCTCCAGCAGCCGGCCGACCAGCAGATAGCCGATGTTCGAATAGGCGAAGACGCCGACCGGCGGTCCCTTCCCATCACGATCGGTCACCCCGCAGCGCTCCAGGAATTCGTCGCCGCTCCAGGGCTCCCTTCCGGCGGCGACGGCGGCATGGTAGTCGGCCCGGCCGCCATAGTCGGGCAGGCCGGCGCGGTGGGCCAGCAGCTGCGCCACGGTGACGCCGCCCGGCCGCCCGGCCAGCTCCGGCAGCCAGCGCTCGGCCGGCCCGTCGAGATCGACCACGCCGCGCGCAGCCAGCCGCAGCACCGCGGCGGCGAGGATGGTCTTGGTCACGCTGTAGACCAGGGCCCGCCGCCCCGACAGGTCGTCCGCCCCCGACCCGCCGCGCAACTCGCCCCGCTGCGCGCGCGGGCGCAGGACCAGCGTGCGCACCGCCGCGCCATCGCCGGCTCCGCGGCCGCCGGCGATGGCGACCAGTGCGGTCCGGGTGGCCGGGCTGACGCTCTCCTCCTCCAGCAGGCCGGTCAGGGCGACGGCCAGCAGTTCCTGGTCGGTACCGGCACCAGCCGCCGCGTTCTTGTTCTTGCCCATCGCCTGCCCGCTCCCCACTGCCATCCCATCAATCGTCCCAGATAAAAGGGCCGTCCTGTGGCAAAGGGAAATCCGGTTCGTTCCCACTGGGAGAGCCCTCAGGTCTGCGATTAACCATACTTGCCCGCTGTCGTCCGACGGACGCCTGGAGTATCCTGTCTCATCGCCCCTGCGGGGAGGGCCGCGCCATGCCCGTGATGGATGCAGACCAGCGCCGGAAACTGGAAGACCAGTTGATCCGCAAGGCGGAAGAAGCGTTGCGGACCTTGCGGCGGGAGGCGGAAACCGGCGATCCCGCCCGTGTCGACTCATTGGCCGAGGGGCTGGCCGGGCTGCTGAAGACCCGCGAGTTCCCCAGCCTGCGCGCCGCCGAGTTCCGCGAGCTGTCCCGCGCCTATCAGCGCGGCGCCTACCAGCGCAGCGTCGATTCGCTGCTGGTCCAGGCCGAACGCTGCGGCCATCGCGGCGACGACAAGGGGCGCAACGCCCTGCTGACCCTGGCCAAGGACCATTTCGCCAAGGCCCTGCGCCTCGGCGCCGACGACGAGTTCCGCCATGGCGTCGAGCGGCGGGTGCAGGCGACGCTGATGACCAGCAAGGACGGGGTGGACGACCGCACCAAGCAGGCGGCGAAACGCAAGCTGGAGCAGCACGATGTCGGCGCCAAGCCACCGAACGGCATCGAGCACCGCCGCGCCATCCGCTACGTCGACCCGGCGCTGGTGGTGGAGGCGGAGGGGCGCCGCTGCACGACGATCAACTGGTCGACCCGGGGCCTGCTGGTGGATTTGCCGCCTGCCGAGTTCGGCCATGCTGTCGGCGGCAAGCTGCGGCTCGAGCTGTACTGCCCGGAGGTGCCGGAGAGGGGCGGGCAGCGCGTCGGCGGCCGTCAGGTCGCGCATGTCGTCCGCCTCGACCCCGACCGCCACGCGGTGGCCCTGTCCTTCCCCGACATCAGCACCGTGGTGCTGGACCTGATGCATGCCATGAAGGATGCCGGCATCAAGCCCGAACCGGAGCGCTGATCGCGGACGCCGTCAACCGCCGATGAAGCGCCCATTGTGGCCGCGACGCAGCGGATGTTCGTCCGGACCGGCGACGGGCAGCAGGCCGCTGATGCGCGCGCCCGCCTCGGCCGGCAGGCAGAACAGGTTGATCCCCATGCCGAGCCCGTGGATCTCCGTCCCGTCGTCGATCAGCCCATGGCCGAAGATCGGCTCGGACCGGCCGGCGAAGTTGGCGGGATTGTGGAAGGCGGGCAGATACCAGTAGCAGGCATAGCCCAGTTCCCCCAGCAGGCGGATCAGGGCCGCCGACCTGTCCGGCCGGTCATTCTCGACATAGAGGACCGGACGGTCGCGGGCGATCATGGCGCGCGCGCCCTCCAGGACCTCGGCCTCCATTCCCTCGACATCGATCTTGATCAGGCGGATACGGCCTGCCCCTTCACGGCCCAGCCCATCCAGACCATCCAGGCCCAGACCATCCAGGCGATGAACCGGCACCGGTCGATCACCGGGCAGTGCGTCGAGCGACAGCGCGCCGTAATTGCCATCCTCCTCCATCGCCACGCCGGCAAGATGCAGGACCCCATCGGCGGCCCCGGCGGCGCCCAGCATGCCGTCCGCCCAGTCCAGACCGTTCAGCGCCAGGTTGCCGCACAGCAGCCGATGGTTGGCGTCGATGGGCTCCAGCGCCAGAACCCGGCCGGTCGGACCGACCAGCCGGGCCAGCGCCACCGTGTGGGCGCCGATGTTGGCGCCGACATCGATCACCCGGTCGCCGGGCCGGACGCACTGGCGGAACAGCGCGACTTCCTGTTCGAAATATTCACCATAATAGTCCAGCGACCGGCCGACGACAGTGTCGGTGCGCCGGTACATCATCAGGCCATGCCGCGCCCTGACCAACCCGACCGGCCCCGCTCCACCCAACAGATCCTCCGCCATAGCTCCCCCCTGCATTGCCCATGGGCTGCATTGCCGGCGGAAGTGTAGCGGAGCCGGTCATATACGTCACACCACCCCGATCCCGCTGGGCGCGGTGACGGCGTGTTCCTTCAGGATCGCCTCGGAGATCGCCGACACCTCGATCAGCTGCACCTCGTAGCCCCACAGGTTGGCGATGTGGCGCAGCACCGCCTTGGCGTCGCTTTCGTCCAGCAGCACGCCGTTGGTGACGCGGTGCTGCAGGATCAGCTTGCGGTCGCCGGCAAGGTCGACGTCGACGATCTGGATGTCCGGCTCCAGATAGCCAAGGTCGTACTGCCGGGCCAGCTTCTTGCGGATGTCGCGGTAGCCGCGCTCGTTGTGGATGTGATCGACCAGCAGATAGGGATCCTCGGCATCGTCGCGCACGCTGAACAGCCTGAGCTTCCGCATCAGGTGCGGGCTGAGATACTGCAGGATGAAGCTCTCGTCGCGGAAGTTGGCCCAGGCCTCGCGCACCGCCGCCATGCCGTCGCCGCGGCCGGCGAGGTCGGGGAACCACTGGCGGTCCTCGTCGGTCGGTTTCTCGGCGATGCGGGCGATATCCTGCATCATGGCGAAGCCCACCGCATAGGGGTTCAGGCCGGAGAAGCGCTTGTCATCGAATTCCGGCTGGAACACCACCGAGGTGTGCGAGTGCAGGAACTCCAGGAAGGCGCCCTCGCTGATCTGGCCGGTCTCGTGCAGGCGGGTCATGATCTGGTAATGGACGTAGGTGGCGCAGCCCTCGTTCATCACCTTGGTCTGTTTCTGCGGGTAGAAATACTGGGAGATGTGGCGGACGATCCGCAGGATCTCGCGCTGCCAATGCTCTAGGCGCGGCGCCTTCTTCTCCAGGAAATAGAGAATGTTCTCTTCCGGCAATCCCAGAAGCTTCTTGCGCTCCGACACCGACTTGGCGGGCCGCTGGCCGGCGGCCGGTTTCGGCACGGTGCGCCACAGGTCGTTGAAGGTCTGGTCCTGGTATTCCTGCCGCTCGCGCTCGCGCCGCTGCTCGGTCCGCAGGTCGGACCGCTTCTTCGGGTATTTGTGGACGCCCTGGCTCATCAGCGCGTGGGCGGCGTCCAGCACCCGCTCGACCGCGGCATGGCCGTAGCGCTCCTCGCAATGCAGAATGTAGGTCTTGGCGAATTCCAGATAGTCCAGGATGCCCTGGGCATCGGTCCATTGCTGGAACAGCTGGTTGTTCTTGAAGAAGTGGTTGTGGCCGAAGGCGGCGTGGGCGATCACCAGCGTCTGCATCGTCATGGTGTTCTCTTCCATGATGTAGCTGATGCAGGGGCTGGAGTTGATGACGATCTCGTAGGCGAGGCCGCGGTAGCCCTTGCGGTACATCATCTCGTCGCGGGCGAAATGCTTGCCGAAGGACCAGTGCCGGTACATCAGCGGCATGCCGATGGACGAATAGGCGTCGAGCATCTGCTCGGCGGTGATGACCTCGATCTGGTTGGGATAGACGTCGAGGCCCATTTCCTTCAGCGCGATATGCTCGACGGCGTCGTAGACGCGCTTGATCTTGTCGTAATCCCACTCGACGCCGTCATACAGCAGCGCGTCGGGCCTGGTGATCACAGCGGTCATTCTCGATCTCCCCCTGCCGCCCCCGCAGGGGCGGTGATTTCTCCATGACCCCTCAGGCCCCTGCCTTCTCGCGGGCGAACAGCTCGCGGAAGACCGGGAAGATCTCCCGGCGGGAGCGGACGCGGCGCATCGCCAGCGGGCGTTCCGGGCTCTGCACCTGCTTGTAGGTGCGCCACAGCTCGGTTTCGCGGCCCAGCGCCGACAAGCCCATATTGTGTTCCGCCGCCACCTCGATGTAGGCGAAATACTGGCACATCGGCAGGATGACATCGCGCAGCAGGGTCGCCGACTTGACGTTGTCCGACGACATGTTGTCGCCGTCCGACGCCTGGGCGGCGTAGATGTTCCATTCATTGTGCGGGTAGCGCTCCTGCACCACCTTCTGCATCTCCTCCAGCGCGGTCGAGACCACGGTGCCGCCGGTCTCGGTGGAGTAGAAGAAGGTTTCCTCGTCGACCTCCTTGGCCTCGTGGGTGTGGCGGATGAAGACGATGTCGACCGAGCGGTAGCGCCGCCGCAGGAACAGGTAGAGCAGCATGAAGAAGCGCTTGGCCAGATCCTTCATGTGCTCGGTCATCGAGCCGGACACGTCCATCAGGCAGAACATCACCGCCTGGGCGATCGGCTTCGGCACCGTCTCGAAGCGGTTGTAGCGGACGTCGATCGGGTCGATGAAGGGGATGCGGCGGGAGCGCAGGACGATGCGTTCGAGCTGTTCGCGCAGCGCCTGGATCTGCTCGGCATCCTCGCCGGCCTCCTCGGCCTCGCGCAGCATCTCCTGCAACTCGAGGATCTCGTCGCGCTTGGGGCGCTTCAGCGCGATGCGGCGCGACAGGCTGTTCCGCATGGTGCGGACGAGGTTCAGGTTCGCCGGCGACCCCGACACCGAATAGCCGGCCCGCGTCAGCGTGTGCGATTCCGACTGCTTCACCTTCTGCTTCACCAGGTCGGGAAGCTCCAGATCCTCCAGGAAGATATCGAGGAACTCGTCGCGCGACAGGACGAAGCGGAACTCGTCCTCGCCCTCGCCGTCGGCGCTGCCCTCGCTGCCGCGGCCGCTGCCGCCACCGTCCGGGCGCTGGATGGTGTCGCCTTCCACATACTCCTTGTTGCCGGGCACGACATAGTCGCGCACCCCGCCCTGGGACGCGCGGTGGAAGGAGGGTTCGCGCACCCCGCCGGCGGCGATCGTCACCTTCTCGCCGTTCTCGATATCCTGGATGCCCCGTTTGCCGGAGGCGTCGCGGACCGCCTTGACCACCTGCTCCTTGGCACGGCGCAGGAAACGCTGGCGGTTGGCCAGGCTCTTGCCCTGCGGGTTCAGGCGACGGTCGATGATGTTCATCAAGGGGCTGGCCCTCCCACCCGTTTCGTCACGCGGCCTTCGAACTCTGACAGCATTCTATGACAGTGGGGTTGCCGCGGGGCGTTGCAACACCCCGCCCCGCGGCAATTACGCACCCACCCGGTCCACCGGCCTCGGCACACCGGCCTCATGCCGCCCGCCGCGGTCAGCCCGCCTGCTTGACCCGCATGTACCACTCGACCAGCCGGCGGACCTGCCGCTCGGTGTAGCCGCGGGTCATCATGCGCGAGACGAACTCGGTGTGCTTCTTCTCGGTGTCGCCGTCCTTCTTCGAGCCGAAGCTGATGACCGGCAGCAGATCCTCGACCTGGCTGAACATCCGCTTCTCGATCACCTCGCGGATCTTCTCGTAGGAGGTCCAGGACGGGTTGCGGCCGGCATTGGCCGCCCGCGCCCGGAGCGCGAACTTGACCACCTCGTTGCGGAAGTCCTTCGGGTTGGCGATGCCCGCCGGCTTCTCGATCTTGGTCAGCTCCTGGTTCAGCAGCTCGCGGTTCATCAGCTGGCCGGTGTCGGGATCCTTGAAGTCCTGGTCCTCGATCCAGGCATCGGCATAGTCGACATAGCGGTCGAACAGGTTCTGGCCATAGTCGGAGTAGGATTCCAGATAGGCCTTCTGGATTTCGTTGCCGATGAACTCGGCATAGCGCGGGGCGAGGTCGGCCTTGATGAACTCGACGTATTTCTTCTCGGTCTCTTCCGGGAACTGCTCGCGCTTGATCGCCTGCTCCAGCACATACATCAGATGCACCGGGTCGGCCGAGATCTCGGTCGAGTCGTAGTTGAAGGTCGAGGCGAGCACCTTGAAGGCGAAGCGGGTGGAGATGCCGCCCATGCCCTCGTCGACGCCGGCCTGGTCCTTGTACTCCTGCATCGACTTGGCCTTGGGATCGGTCTCCTTGACGCTCTCGCCGTCATAGACCCGCATCTTGCTGTAGAAGCTGCTGTTGGGATGCTCGCGCAAGCGCGACAGCACCGAGAATCGGGCCAGCATCTCCAGCGTCGCCGGCGCGCAGGGCGCCGTCGCCAGATCGGAGCCGTTGACCAGCTTCTCGTAGATCTTCTGCTCCTCCGCCACCCGCAGGCAGTAGGGGACCTTGATCACGCAGATGCGGTCGATGAAGGCTTCGTTGTTCTTGTTGTTCTTGAAGGTCTGCCACTCCGCCTCGTTGGAGTGGGCCAGGATCACGCCCTGGAAGGGGATGGCGCCGATGTTCTCCGAGCCGACATAGTTGCTTTCCTGCGTCGCGGTCAGCAGCGGGTGCAGCATCTTGATCGGCGCCTTGAACATCTCGACGAATTCGAGCATGCCCTGGGTCGCGCGGTTCAGGCCGCCGGAGAAGCTGTAGGCGTCGGGATCGTTCTGGCTGTAGATCTCCAGCTTGCGGATGTCGACCTTGCCGACCAGCGACGAGATGTCCTGGTTGTTCTCGTCGCCCGGCTCGGTCTTGGTGACGCCGATCTGGCGCAGCTTGCTCGGGTGCAGCTTCACCACCTTGAAGCGGTTGATGTCGCCGCCGAACTCGTCGAGCCTTTTCACCGCCCACGGGCTCATCAGGCCGGTCAGCCGGCGCTTGGGGATGCCGAAGCGGTCCTCCAGCTCATCGCCGATCTCGTCCGGGTTGAACAGGCCGAGCGGGCTTTCGAAGATCGGGCTGATGTCCTTGCCGGCCTTCAGGACATAGATCGGGCATTTCTCGACCAGCGACTTCAGCCGCTCGGCAAGCGAGGATTTGCCGCCGCCGACCGGGCCCAGCAGGTAGAGGATCTGCTTGCGCTCCTCCAGCCCCTGCGCCGCGTGCCGGAAGAAGCCGACGATCCGCTCGATCGTCTCCTCCATGCCGTAGAACTCGGAGAAGGCGGGATAGACCTTGATGGTCCGGTTCATGAAGATGCGGCCCAGGCGCGGGTCGCGGGCGGTGTCCACCACCTCCGGTTCGCCGATGGCGGCCAGGATGCGTTCGGAGGCCGAGGCGTAGGACATGGGATCGTCGCGGCACAGTTGGAGATAGTCCATCAGGGACATCTCGGTCTCGCGGCGGGTCTCGTAATTCTGCGTGTAGCGCGTGAACAGTTCGTCGGCCGGGAACATTCGTCGCTCCGTCTTATCTGGTCCGATGCGCCGGGGCTCCGCCGGTGGCTGCGGCGGTTGGGCGCGGCGCATGCCGCGATCCAAGGGGCACTCCAGGGGAAGAGCGGACCGCGTCGGGTCCGCAGCCTCCCCGCTCAGCGGTAGAAGCCAGCGGTCTGGTGTAATGAGCGGTCCTGAGAAGGCCGGGAGCCGTCCGTCCTGCGACGCGGCGTCCCCCGAACGAGTCATTTTTGAATGTAATGCTCCACCTGGAGCTTTCCAGGCACTCAGGCTCCATAGCCTGAAAGCCCGCGGTGAAACCGGCTTCGGCCATAGGACCTAGGGCCCACGGCCAGAGTTGGTGCGGCGAGCGCACCGGCTCAACCCGCGCGTGCGGCGGAAGGTTCGGCAAAGGAAAAGAAGCGGCAAGGCGGGTGAACGGCGTGAAACCGGCGGCAATCGGCGTTGCCCATCCAGTCAGGGAATGTTGCCCGGTGCGGTTCGACTGGGCGCCCTTGATCACGCCATCGCCCTCCTCAGACAAGCGCGCCGCCTCGACCAAGCACGGCGCCAGGATTTACCGTCGATGCTGAACCCCAAACCTTAACAAAATCCCGCAAAGGAGATTGCGGCTGGCCATATGTCGGCCGGGAACCGCAACACCTCTTGGCGATCATGTTGAGGCCCAATCCTCCCCCTCAACAAGGCGGAAATTGGGTGAGAGCTTGGCAACGGTGCGGCACGGCGGAGGGTTACCGTTCGATTGCCGAATTGTTTCAAGCACTTGGCAGGCATGCCACAGAGTGGGAAATTTTTAGGCAGAGCCAGCCGCGGCGGCCGGTTGCCGCCGATACGGGCAACGCCGGCCGGACAGGGGGAATATTCGGAACGGTGCGGCTGCCGCACGCCACCGCTCAGGCGAAGGGAATCGCCGGCCGGCGGATGCCCAGCACGTCGCGCAGGGTCGCCGGGGTCGCCGGCTTGGCCAGCACGGCGTCGGCGCCGCTGGCCCGCGCCGCCGCCTCGCGGTCGCCGTCGACGCGGCTGGACATGAAGACGACCGGCAGGGTGCTCCGCCGGGAATCGGGGCTGGCGCGCAGCGCGCGGACAAAGCCGAAACCGTCCATCGGCTGCATCTCCACATCGCACAGGATCAGGTCGGGCTCGTGGGCGTCGACCGCGGCCAGCGCTGCCGCGCCGTCGGCAGCCTGATGGACCGCCTTGACGCCCAGCCCGGCCAGCATCTTCGCCAGAACCATGCGGGTGAAGGACTCGTCCTCGACCACCAGGACGGACAGGCTGCCGAAGGGCATGCCCGTCTCCTGCGCCGCCCCGTTCCGCCCGGCCTCGTTCCGCCCGGCCTCGTTCCGCGTTGAGCTGTCAGTCACCCGCTCCGCCCTTTCCTCGTCCCGGCTGCCGGTCATTTCGTGACCTGTCGGGTGTACGATGGCAACCGGTACTGCGCAAGATGTCCGAAGCGGAAGAGACGGCGAGGCACCTTCGGGGAGGGGTGCGAAGAGCGGTTGCGCCGGCCGGGCAGCCCCGCTTAGATGGTGGTCATGAGCTTCCTCGATCACATCCGCGCGTGCAACGCGCACGACCTGTCCGGCTTCCGCCGATTCGAGCTGGACGGCCATTGCGTCGGCTGGGTGCGCCATGCCCTGGCGGAGGCACTGCCCGGCGTCGACCCCGGCTTCGTCGTCACCGCCGACCGGCTGACCGTCGCCCCCGAGATCCGCGATTTCGAGGCGCGCTCCGCCCTGCTCGACCATGCCGCCGCCTATCTGGTGGAGTGCGGAACGGTCGCCGCCTTGCGCGGGGAATATTATGCGATCGCGCCGCGCTGGGGTGCCGAGCCGCTGGCCCGGCTTGACCGCGCCGCGGTGGCCGCCTTCGGCATCGAAGCCTACGGCATCCACGTCAACGGCTTCGTCCGCGACGGGGCAGGCGGCCTGCAACTGTGGGTCGGCCGCCGCGCCCGTGACCGCGAGGTGGCGCCCGGTCAGCTCGACAACATGATTGCCGGCGGCCAGCCCATCGGCCTCACCCTGGCCGAAAACCTGGAGAAGGAAGCGGCGGAGGAGGCGGGGCTCGACGCCGCCACCGCCGGGCGTGCCGTGCCGGTCGGCGCCATCGGCTATACGATGGAGACCCCGGCCGGGCTGAAGCGCGACCGCCTGTTCGTCTATGACCTGGAACTGCCGCCCGACGTCGTTCCCGTCAACACCGACGGCGAGGTCGAGTCGTTCGAACTCTGGCCGCTCGACCGGGTGGCTGAGTCGGTGCGCAGCGGCGGCGACTGGAAATTCAACGTCACCCTGGTGGTGACCGACTTCCTGATCCGCCACGGCCGGCTGACGCCGGAAAACGACTCCGACTATCTGGAGATCGCCTGCGGCCTGCGGCGCTAGGAGCCCGAAAAAAGGCCCCGCCCTCTTGCGAGGGCGGGGCCTTTTCGATGGGCGCGTGTTGGCGCTTTACTGCGGCAGCGGCTGCGGGCTGTCGGCCAGCGAGCGCAGGTAGGCGATGACGGCCGCGCGGTCCTCGTCCTTCTTCAGCCCGGCGAAGGTCATCTTGGTGCCGGGGGCATAGCCCTTCGGATCGTGAAGGAACTTGTTCAGCTCGTCATAGCTCCAGCTGCCGCCGGTCTTGACCAGCGCGTCGGAGTAGCTGAAGCCCTGTATATGGCCCTTCGGCCCGCCGACGATGCCGTACAGGTTCGGCCCGACCTTGTTGGCGCCGCCCTTGTCGAAGCTGTGGCAGGCGGCACAGGCCTTGGCGACCTTCTGGCCGGCCTCCGGGCTGGCGGCGGCGAGCAGGGGGGCGATCGGTGCCGGGCCCGCGGGGGCGGCACCCTTGTCGGCGGGGGCGCTGGTCCCCTCGGGCATCGCGACGGCGTAGACGCTCTTTTCCAGCGGCTTCGAATGAACCAGCACCTTGGACGCGAATCCGGTCAACATGGCGATCAGCCCGGCCAGCAGCACGGCGCCGAATAGCTTGTTCCACTCCATGCTCATTGATGAGCCCCTTTATTCCCTATTTCACCACACTCGGCGTTTCTCCCGCCCGCGGCCCCAAAAGCGCCGCGGTCACCATAGCCTGCGGTCCGAAGCTTGTCATAGCCCGGCAGACCGCGAAAAAAGGTCGCATACAAATTTGTCGCAGTCACCAACCTCTTAATTTGCTTGCGCATCGCGCTGCACTGCAAAAGAGGGTAAAGCGGACATTGCCGGCACTTGACGCCGGCCCGGCGTCCGTGTTTCACCCGCGCGGGTTCGCCGCCCCCGCATCAGCCGCCATCCGGACCCGTCGTCCGGCACCGGCCCACCGGAGCCTCCGCGCCATGTCCACCGCCGCCCGCCCCTCCGGCCGACCCGCCAGCCCGATCGTGATGATCCCGGCGCGCATGGCCTCGACCCGCCTGCCCGGCAAGCCGCTCGCCGACATCCTCGGCGCGCCGATGATCGTCCATGTGATGCACCGCGCCATGGAGGCGGAGATCGGCCCGGTGGTGGTCGCCTGCGCCGAGCCGGAGATCGCCCGCGCGGTGGAGGCGGCCGGCGGCACCGCGGTGCTGACCCGGCCCGACCATCCGTCGGGCTCCGACCGCATCTTCGAGGCGCTGCGGCTGATCGACCCGGAGGGCCGGCACGACGCCGTGGTCAACGTGCAGGGCGACCTGCCGACCATCGAGCCGGAGAGCGTGCGCGCCGTCTTCGCCCCGCTGGCCGATCCGGGCGTCGACATCGCCACGCTGGTCGTCGAGATCACGCGGCAGGAGGAGAGGAGCGACCCCAACGTCGTCAAGGCGGTGCTGGAGCTGCCGCAGGGCGCCCGGCAGGGCCGCGCCCTCTATTTCACCCGCGCCACCGCGCCGTCGGGCGACGGGCCGCTCTACCATCACATCGGGCTCTACGCCTACCGCCGTGCCGCGCTGGAACGCTTCGTGGCGCTGCCGCCGTCGGCGCTGGAGCAGCGCGAGCGGCTCGAACAGCTCCGCGCCCTGTCCAACGGCATGCGCATCGACGCGGCGGTCGTTGACGCGGTTCCGTTGGGTGTCGATACTCCCGCCGACCTGGAGCGCGCCCGCGCCCTGCTGTCCGGCCGCAAGGCCGGCTGACGCCGACACCTCTTACAGCTCCGCCTTCAAAGCTCCGCCGGGGGAATTCCGTTCATGGCCACGTCCAACATCATCGCCTTCCAGGGCTTCCCCGGCGCCTATTCGGACCTGGCCTGCCGCAACGCGCGGCCGACCATGACCACGATGCCCTGCGCGACCTTCGAGGACGCCTTCGCCGCGGTGCGCGAGGGGCGGGCGTCGCTGGCGATGATCCCGGTGGAGAACTCCATCGCCGGCCGCGTCGCCGACAACCACTACCTGCTGCCGGAAGGCGGCCTGCACATCATCGGCGAGCATTTCCAGCGGGTGAACCATCAGCTTCTGGCACCCAAGGGCGCCACGCTGGAGGGGCTGGAGACGGTGCGCAGCCACATCCAGGCGCTGTCGCAATGCCAGACCGGCATCCGCGACCTGGGCCTGCAGACGATCAACCATGCCGACACGGCCGGGGCCGCGAAGGAGATCGCCGCCCTGAACGACCCGCGCCATGCCGCCATCGCCTCGTCCCTCGCCGCGGAGATCTACGGGCTGGCCATCCTGAAGGCCGGGTTCGAGGATGCGGCCCACAACACCACCCGCTTCCTGATCCTGGCGCGCGAGCCGAAGCTGCCGGCACTGGGATCCTGCAAGACGATCACCACCTTCGTCTTCCGCGTCCGCAGCGTGCCGGCCGCGCTGTACAAGGCGCTGGGCGGCTTTGCCACCAACGGCATCAACATGACCAAGCTGGAAAGCTACATGGTCGGCGGCCGCTTCACCCAGACCCAGTTCTATGCCGACGTGGAGGGCCACCCGGACGAGCGCCCGCTGCGCCTCGCCCTGGAGGAGCTGGATTTCTTCGCCCGCGAGGTGAAGATCCTGGGCGTCTATCCGGCCAATCCCTTCCGCTACCAGGAAAGCCAGCGCGTCGGCGAGGATTGAATCTCCACCGCGCCGCCGAAGGTCTTTTCGCAGTCGCCGCAAGTCGCGCGTCATTCCGCCGCAGTGACACGACTTGGCCATGGCCGGCGCTTGCCGGTGCTGGGAAAGATTAGCGGAAGTTGTTATACAGGAGGACCGGTACACGCCGGCCTTTCAATTCTTACGAATGCAAACAACACCACGGCGGCTGACGGGTGAAACCCCGCCGACGGCCATGGCGCCACGGATGGAGGTTGCCATGCTCACGGTCGAAGATTGTCTGTGTCTTGCCGATCTCGAGGCGGACGAGGTGGCGCAGATCGCCGCCCACGAACATCTCCCCTTCATGGCCGCGCTGGAAAAGGGCGCCGCCCTGCTGCTTGAACCCTGGGGCGACGCGGCCGTCCGCCAGATGGTGTGGGACAATCTGTGCGCCGCCAACCGCCATCGTCCGGCGGACGTCACGTCCTTGATGCTGCTCTATCACGCCACCTGCACCCACCACCCCAACCCCTTCGACCGCCGCCATTCCCCGAGCCGTAGCGCGGGTCCGCAACAGCGGCATTGAAGGAAGGGCCGAGGGAAGGCACCGATCACCCCTCCGCCAGCCACTCATGAACCAGCCGGCTGGCGATCGAGTCGGCGCGGGGCAGGCGGAACTCCTCGCCGGGGGTATGGTTGCGCAGGAAATCGCGGTCGAACCAGGCCGCGCTTTCCAGCTCGTCGGCACCGGTGTCGATGTCGAAGCTGGTGGCCCGCGCGGTGAAGCCCAGCATCAGCGAGGACGGGAACGGCCAGGGCTGCGACGAGCGGTAGCGGATGTCGGTGACTGACAATCCGACCTCCTCGAACACCTCGCGGGCGACGGTGTCCTCCAGGCTCTCGCCCGGCTCGACGAAGCCGGCCAGCACCGAATGCATGCCGGCCGGGAACCGGCTCTGGCGGCCCAGCACCAGCCGGTCGCCGCCGTCATGGATCAGCATGATCACCGCCGGGTCGGTGCGTGGGAAATGGTGGGTGGCGCAATCCGGGTTGGTGCAGAGGCGGACATGCCCGCCCTCCGCCGTCGCCGCAGGCGAACCGCAGACCCCGCAGAAGCGATGACGCGCGTTCCACCACACCATGCCGCGGGCGTAGGCGCACAGCGCCGCCTCCCCCTCCGGCATCAGCGGTCCGGCGGCGCGCAGATCCTCGAACCGGCCGCTGCCCTGCAGGGCGGGCAGCGCCTCCGGCACCTCGACCATAGACAGGTCGACGGCGAACAGCGGGGCACCGTCCGCGGTCAGGCCGAGGAAGATCGGCACCGCCTCCAGCCCGTCGGCAGGCAGCAGGACGGCGCGCGGCGCATCATGCGGGCCGGCGACGAGGCTGCGGGTCTGCCAGACCGGCAGGACTCGGGCGGCCGGCGCCAGCCAGGCTTCGGTCAGCCAGTCATCGTCCTTGCGGCGGAGCGACGCACGGTCGAGCGGGGTGGCGGCGTAGATGTTGGGTCGGTTCGTCATGGCCGGTCGAGGCTGCCACAAGCCGGGCCGGCGGCAAAGCCCCGCCTGGGCTTGGCCGGGCGCTTTCGGGTTTCCGGAGCCGGCCTGCGCCGTTAGGATGCGGCCACCGAATTCCCACGTCACAGTTCCCCAGCCACATTTTCAAGGAGCGACCATGACCGACCCCTGCCCCGCCCCGATGGTGGCGCTCGCCCAGCGGTTGGCCGACTCCAGCGGCAGCGTCGTCCGCCGTTATTTCCGAACCCCGGTCGCCATCGACGACAAGGCCGACGCCTCGCCGGTCACCATCGCCGACCGCGAGGCCGAGCATGTCATCCGCACCATCATCGAAAGCCAGCGCCCCGACGACGGCATCTATGGCGAGGAGCACGGCACCAAGAACCTGGACGCCGAATGGGTGTGGGTCATCGACCCCATCGACGGCACCAAGTCATTCATCGCCGGGCGGCCGATCTTCGGCACGCTGATCGCGCTGCTCCACCATGGCCGCCCGGTGATGGGCATCATCGACCAGCCGATCGTCGGCGACCGCTGGATCGGGGTGGAGGGCCGGCCGACCACGCACAACGGCCAGCCGGTGCGCGTGCGCCCCTGCCCCGGCGGGCTGCCTGCGGCCATGTTCGGCACCACCTCGCCCGACCTGTTCCCCGGCAGCGATTACGAGGCCTACCGCCGCATTGCCGCAAAGGTGAAGACGGCGGCCTATGGTGGCGACTGCTACACCTACGGCCTGCTGGCGTCCGGCTATTACGACCTCGTCGTCGAATCGGGGCTGAAGCTCTACGACTTCGCGGCACTGGTGCCGGTGGTGACCGGAGCCGGCGGGCTGATGACGGATTGGGAGGGCAAGCCGCTCGACGCCAACTCCGCCGGCCGGGTGATCGCCGCGGGCGATGCCCAGACCCACCGCGACGCGATGGCGATCCTGGCCGGCTAACCCGTTATCTCAAAAGCTCATTCTGGAACCGAAATGACTTCCATCGACCCGCTCGCCCGTTCCGTCTTCGAAACCGCACCAGACCGGCTGCGGCCCTTCCTGGAGGGGCTGGCGGCGCGGGTGTCGGGCGGGTCGAACTGGCTGGTGCGCAAGAAGACCGTCTGCGACCTGCTGCTCGGGCTCGACGCCTTCTTCGCCCTGCCTGCGGCCGAACGGCAATCCCTGATGGCCGATGGCGGGGCGCCCGCGGATGCCGCCGACACCGAAGGGGGACCGGAGGATTTCCGCAGGGTGCTGCCAATCTATGTCGGCGCAATCCTGGAGGGGTTGGGCGAAACGACCATTTCGTCAGCGGAACAAGCGGCTGTCTATATACTCTCCATCCATCCGGAACATCAGGCCGCGGCGGAACGCTGGATGCTGGCCGACCCGCGCAACGGCAAGTCGCTGCGCCGGCTGATGCGCGGCGACCGCCGCTATCGCCAGTTGATGGACCGCATGGCCGATCATTGGCGGGCCGGCAGAAGCACCTGATACCGCACCGGAATTGCGCTTGACCGCAGCGCGGGCGTGGCAATCTAAACCAGGATGTCCGTTTCCCCGACACAGGACCGCCGATGCGCCGCCTTCTCGCCATTGCCGCCACGATCCTGACCCTGTCCAGCCCCCTGGTCCCGGCCGCGGCGCAAGCGGCAAGCGTGACCGTCACCGCGCTGAAGCAGTTCGGGGAGCCGCAGTTCAAGCCGGGCTTCACCCATTTCCCCCACGTCAACCCCGACGCCCCCAAGGGCGGGGCGGTGACGCTGGCCGAATCGCAGCCGGGCACCTATGACAGCCTGAACACGCTGATTCTGCGCGGGGTGCGGCCCCGCACGCTGGGGCTGATCTCCGACACGCTGATGGTCGGCTCCGGCTGGGAGCTGGACGCCGCCTACGCCCATCTGGCGGAAAGCGTGGAGGTGCCAGACGATTACGGCTGGGCGGTGTTCACGCTGCGCCAGGGCGCGCACTGGAACGACGGCGTGCCGATCACCAGCGCCGACATCGTCTTCACCTGGGACGCGATCCAGGCCCACGGCGCCCCTTTCATCAAGTCCTTCCTCGACCACATCGCCAAGGTGGAGGCGCTGGACGAGCGCCGCTTCAAGATCACCCTGACCGGCACGGGGGAGATCAAGCCGATCATCGACTTCGCCGTCACCTTCTCGCCCCAGCCCAAACATTGGTGGACCGCCCAGGGGCGCGACATTTCCAAGACGACGCTGGAGCCGGTGCTGGGCAGCGGTCCCTACCGGATCAGGACGGTCGATCCGGGACGTTCCATCACCTATGAGCGGGTCGCCGACTGGTGGGCCAAGGATTTGCCGACCGCGCGCGGCTTCTACAATTTCGACAGCGTGAAGGACGACTTCTACCGCGACGACGACGTCATGTTCGAAGCGTTCAAGGCCGGCGGCTACGACTTCCGCGGCGAATACCGGGCGCAGCGCTGGACCACCGGCTATGACTTCCCCGCCGCGAAGGACGGCCGGGTCAGGACGCTGGCGGTGCCGAGCGAGTTGCCGCTGGGCGCCCAGGGCTTCCGCCTGAACGCCCGCCGCGACAGGTTCGCCGACCCGCGCGTGCGCGAGGGGCTGGCACTGCTGTTCGATTTCGACTGGATCCAGAAGAACATCCTGTACGGCCAATACAAGCGCACGCTCAGCAATTTCCCCAACTCCGACTTCGGGGCGAAGGGACCGCCCGGCCCGGCCGAGCTGGCGCTGCTGGAGCCCTTCAAGGCGCAGCTGCCGGACCGGCTGCTGACCCAGCCCTTCACCCTGCCCAGCACCGACGGCAGCGGCAACAACCGTGCCCAGGTGCGCGAGGCGACGCGCCTGTTCAAGGAGGCCGGCTGGGAAACCCGCAACGGCAAGCTGACCAACGTGAAGACCGGCGAGGCGATGGCGATCGAGTTCCTCGACGGCACCGGCGCGCTGACCCGCGTGATCCAGCCCTATGTCGAAACCCTGCGCCGGGTCGGCATCGACGCCGGCCTGCGGCTTGTCGACACCGCCCAGTATCAGGCCCGGCTGGACGAGTTCGATTTCGACGCCATCGTCGTCAACCTCTCCTTCTTCACCCCGCCCGGCACCGAACTGCGCGGCTATTTCGGCTCCGCCGCCGCCAGCCTGAAGGGATCGGCGAATTATTCCGGCATCCATGACCCGGTGGCCGACGCGCTGATCGAAAAGGCGCTGGCGGCCAAGGATCTGGACAGCGTCCAGGCCGCCACCCGCGCGCTCGACCGCGTTCTGCTCTGGGGCTTCTACATGGTGCCGCAATGGCACAATCCCGAAAACTGGATCGCCCACAAGGCGTGGCTTGCCCACCCCACGGTCTGGCCGAAATACGACCAGGACTATCGCAGCACCAATTTCCCGGCGACCTGGTGGGTCGATGCGGCGAAGAAGGCGGAGCAGCCTTGATGACGCCCCATTGCCGGGCTAACTCCATCGGACTGAACGGCTTTCGTAAAAACAAACGAGGGAGGGGATCGGGAATGACGGTGCGGATGCGGTGGTTGGGCACCGGCGCGGCGGCGGCGATGGCGGGGCTTCTGCTGCTGGCGACGCCGGCCTGGACGCAGGAGACGAGCAGCCACGCCCTGGCCCTGCACGGCAAGCCGAAATACGGGCCGGACTTCCAGCATCTCGACTATGTCAATCCCGACGCGCCGAAAGGCGGCGAGGTCAAGCTGATGGCCTTCGGCGGCTACGACAACCTCAACCCCTACATCCTGCGCGGACAGGCCGCCGCCGGCTCCGGGCTGGTGTTCGAGACGCTGACCACCAGCAACGGCGACGAGGCGATCACCGAATACGGCCTGCTGGCCGAGACCATCCAGGTCGCCCCCGACCGGACCTGGGTCGCCTTCACCCTGCGGCCCCAGGCCCGCTTCCACGACGGCCAACCGGTCACCGTGGACGACGTGATCTGGAGCTTCGACACGCTGCGGGAAAAGGGCCACCCGCTCTACCGCACCTACTACGCCGATGTGAC
Organism: Azospirillum sp. HJ39; assembly: GCF_041507355.1. Taxonomy (NCBI): domain Bacteria; kingdom Pseudomonadati; phylum Pseudomonadota; class Alphaproteobacteria; order Rhodospirillales; family Azospirillaceae; genus Azospirillum; species Azospirillum sp. HJ39. Next base: position 2,781,440 of record NZ_CP167911.1, read on the forward strand.
CAAGGCGGAGAAGACCGGCGAGCGCACGGTGAAATTCTCGTTCCGGGACGGCAACAATCCCGAGCTTCCGGTGATCATGGGCCAGCTGCCGGTCCTGCCCAAACATGCCTTCGCCAACCGCGACTTCGCCACCACCACGCTGGAGCCGCTGATCGGCAGCGGCCCCTACAAGGTGGTCGACCTGCAGCCCGGGCGCGCCATCACCTATGAGCGGGTGAAGGACTGGTGGGGCAAGGATCTGCCGATCAACCGCGGCCGCTACAATTTCGACCGCATCCGCTACGACTATTACCGCGACCTCGACGTCGCCTTCGAGGCGTTCAAGGCCGGCGCCTATGATTTCCGGCTGGAGAACTCGTCGAAGAACTGGACCACCGGCTACAATGTCCCGGCGGTGCAGAACGGCCAGATCGTCCGCGAGGAGCTGAAGCACGAGGACCCGCAGGGGATGCAGGCCTTCGTCTTCAACATCCGCCGCCCGATCTTCCAGGATCGCCGCGTGCGCGAGGCGCTGAACAACCTGTTCGACTATGAATGGACGCGCGCCAACCTGTCCTATGGCCTCTACCAGCGCACCAAGAGCTATTTCGCCAACACCGAGCTGGCGTCCAGCGGCCTGCCTTCGCCGGCGGAGCTGAAGCTGCTGGAGCCCTTCCGCGGCCAGATCCCGGACGAGGTGTTCACCAAGCCCTACGAGCCGCCGAAGACCGACGCCAGCGGCAACATCCGCCAGAACCTGCGCACCGCGCTGGGGCTGTTGAAGGAGGCCGGCTGGGAGCTGAAGAACGGCAAGCTGGTCGATGGACAGGGCCAACCCTTCCGCTTCGAGTTCCTGCTGGTCCAGGCCGACATGGAGCGCATCGTCCAGCCCTTCGTCCGCAACCTGGAGCGTGCCGGGATCGAGGCGCAGATCCGCGTGGTCGACAGCGCGCAGTACCAGAACCGCACCGATAATTTCGATTACGATATGATCATCGAGCGGTTTGCGCAGTCGTTGTCGCCGGGCAACGAGCAGCGCGACTACTGGGAAACCTCGCGCGCCGACTTGGCCGGCAGCCGCAACAGCATCGGCATCAAGAACCCGGTGGTCGACAAGCTGGTGGAAACGCTGATCGCCGCCCCCGACCGCGAGGCGCTGATCGCCGCCACCCGCGCGCTCGACCGGGTGCTGCTGTGGAACTGGTACGTCATCCCGCACTGGCACGACACGGTGTACCGCGTCGCCTATTGGAACCGTTTCTCCCACCCCGCGGTTGCCCCGAAATACGGTCTGGGCTTCTCTGACAGCTGGTGGGTCGATGCGGACAAGAACGCGAAGCTCGCCACCAGCGCTCGGCGCACCGGCCCCTGAAACATCCGATTGAAAAGCAACGCTCCGGCCTAAGCTGCCGTCACTTGAGGATTGGGGAGGGTTGGGACACCCGCGATGCTGGCATACATCATCCGCCGCCTGTTGCTGATCGTCCCGACCCTGTTCGGGATCATGGTGATCAATTTCCTGATCGTGCAGATCGCCCCCGGCGGCCCGATCGAGCAGATGATCGCCCGCGTCCAGGGCACCGCGGTGGAGGCGACATCGCGCATCGGCGGCTCCGCCGGCGGCGACGCCAACACCGCCCAGCGCCAGAACCAGTCCGGCGGCGACACCGGCAGCAAGTACCGCGGCGCCCAGGGCCTGGATCCCGCCTTCATCAAGCAGCTGGAGAAGGAGTTCGGCTTCGACAAGCCGCTGCACGAACGCTTCGTCCACATGATGTCGAACTACATCATGTTCGATTTCGGCAGCAGCTACTTCCGGGATCGCCGCGTGGTCGATCTGGTGCTGGAGAAGATGCCGGTGTCGATCTCGCTCGGCATCTGGACGACGCTGATCGTCTATCTCGTCTCCATCCCGCTCGGCATCGCCAAGGCGGTGCGCGATGGCCAGCCCTTCGACGTCTGGACCTCCGGCGTGGTCATCGTCGGCTATGCGATCCCGAGCTTCCTGTTCGCGGTGCTGCTGATCGTGGTGTTCGCCGGCGGCCGCTATCTCGACTGGTTCCCCTTGCGCGGGCTGGTGTCCGACAATTGGGGCGACCTGCCCTGGTACAAACAGGTGCTCGACTATTTCTGGCACATGGCCCTGCCGGTGTTCTCCATGGTGATCGGCGGCTTCGCCGGCCTGACCATGCTGACCAAGAATTCCTTCATGGAGGAGATCGGCAAGCAGTATGTCACCACCGCGCGGGCCAAGGGGCTGACCGAAAGCCGCGTGCTGTACGGCCATGTCTTCCGCAACGCCATGCTGATCGTCATCGCCGGCTTCCCCGGCGCCTTCATCGGCATCCTGTTCACCGGCGCCATGCTGATCGAGGTGATCTTCTCGCTCGACGGGCTGGGACTGCTCGGGTTCGAGGCGGCGATCAACCGCGACTATCCGGTGATGTTCGGCACGCTCTATTTCTTCACGCTGCTGGGGCTGATCATGAATCTGGTCGGCGACATCACCTATGTGATGGTCGATCCCCGCATCGACTTCGACTCGCGGAGGGTGTGATGACTCCGCTGACCCGGCGCCGGCTGGCCAATTTCAAGGCGAACCGCCGCGGCTTCTGGTCCTTCTGGATCTTCCTGGCGCTGTTCGTCCTCTCGCTGGGGGCGGAGTTCATCGCCAACGACAAGCCGCTGCTGGTCCGCTACGAGGAGCAGTATTACTGGCCGGTCTTCACCGCCTATCCGGAGACCACCTTCGGCGGCGAGTTCGAGACCGAGACCGACTACCGCGACCCCTATGTCCGCGACCTGATCCAGGCCAAGGGCTGGATGGTGTGGCCGCCGATCCCCTACAGCTACCGCACGATCAACTACAACCTGCCGGTTCCCGCCCCCGCCCCGCCGTCCGCCGACAATTGGCTCGGCACCGACGACCAGGGACGCGACGTGGTGGCGCGGCTAATCTACGGCTTCCGCATCTCGGTGCTGTTCGGTCTGGTGCTGACCGCCTTCTCCTCGGTCGTCGGCGTGGCGGCCGGTGCGGTGCAGGGCTATTTCGGCGGGCTGACCGACCTGCTGTTCCAGCGCTTCATCGAGATCTGGCAGGGGCTGCCGACCCTGTTCCTGCTGATCATCCTGGCCAGCGTGGTGACGCCGACCTTCTGGTGGCTGCTGGGCTTGCTGCTGCTGTTCTCCTGGACCGCGCTGGTGCATGTGGTGCGGGCGGAGTTCCTGCGGGCGCGCAACCTCGATTACGTGCGCGCGGCCAAGGCGCTGGGCGCCGGCGACCTCACCATCATGGTGCGCCACGTCCTGCCCAACGCCATGGTGGCGACGCTGACCTTCATGCCCTTCATCCTCAACGGCTCGATCACCACCCTGACCGCGCTGGATTTCCTGGGCTTCGGCCTGCCGCCCGGCTCGCCGTCGCTGGGCGAGCTGCTGGCCCAGGGCAAGGCCAACCTCCAGGCGCCGTGGCTCGGGCTGACCGCCTTCTTCGTGCTGGCGCTCATGCTGAGCCTGTTGATCTTCATCGGCGAGGCGGTGCGCGACGCGTTCGACCCGCGCAAGACCATCGCCCAGATGTCCACCGCCCCGCCGGGCGAGGCGGCTGCCGCGACGGCGCGCAAGGAGGCGGCGGAGTGATGGTCTGGATTGCCCCCTCCCCATCCCTCCCCCGCCCTTGGCGGGAGAGGGGGCCGGAGCTTTGGCGGCCCCCAGCGGCAGTCCCCTCTCCCGCGACGCGGGGGAGGGTTAGGGAGGGGGCATCCGCCATGCATCCTTCGCCAACGAAGAAGGCCCAACAGCCCGAGAGCCCGACATGACCCTGATGCCCCCCAACCCCGACCTCCTCTCCGTGCGGGGCCTGCGTGTCGATTTCCGCTCGGGCGGCGGCGCGACCCAGGCCGTCAAGGGCGTATCCTTCGACATCCAGAAGGGCGAGACGGTGGCGCTCGTCGGCGAATCGGGATCGGGCAAGTCGGTCACCGCCCTGTCGATCCTGCAGCTGCTGCCCTACCCGATGGCGCACCACCCCGCCGGCTCGATCCGCTTCCGCGACACCGAGCTGCTGGGCGCCGAGGAGAAGACGCTGCGGCAGGTGCGCGGCAACCGCATCGCCATGATCTTCCAGGAGCCGATGACCTCGCTGAACCCGCTCCACAGCATCGAGCGGCAGATCAACGAGACGCTGGTCCTGCACAAGCGCCTGTCGGGCGGTTCCGCCCGCGCACGCACGCTGGAGTTGCTGCGGCTCGTCGGCCTGCCCGATCCGGAAAGACGGCTGACCGCCTATCCGCACGAGCTGTCGGGCGGCCAGCGCCAGCGCGTGATGATCGCCATGGCGCTGGCCAACGAGCCCGACCTGCTGATCGCCGACGAGCCGACCACCGCGCTCGACGTCACCATCCAGGCCCAGATCCTGGCGCTGCTGAAGGATTTGCAGAGCCGCTTCGGCATGGCGCTGCTGCTGATCACCCATGACCTGGGCGTGGTGCGCAAGATGGCGGACCGCGTCTGCGTGATGAACCAGGGCGAGATCGTCGAGCAGGCCAAGGTCGACGACCTGTTCATCCGGCCCCGGCACGCCTACACGCAGAAGCTGCTGTCGGCCGAGCCGCGCGGCAACCCGCTGTCGCCGCCCGAGGACGCGGCGGAGGTGATGGCGGCGGACCGGCTCAAGGTCCATTTCCCGATCAAGAAGGGGCTGCTGCGCCGCACCGTCGGCCATGTCAAGGCGGTGGACGGCGTCGACGTCGCGGTCCGCCGCGGCCACACCGTCGGCGTGGTCGGCGAATCTGGGTCCGGCAAGACCACGCTCGGCCTTGCGCTGCTGCGCCTGCATGCCAGCCAGGGCGCCATCCGCTTCGACGGCACCGACATCCAGGGCTGGGCTCCGAAGCGCCTGCGCCCGCTGCGGCGCGAGATGCAGATCGTCTTCCAGGATCCCTACGGCAGCCTGTCGCCCCGCCTGTCGGTCGGCCAGATCATCGGCGAGGGGCTGGGCATCCACGGCATCGGCGACCGTGCCGACCGCGACTCGATGGTGTCCCGCGCCCTGGAGGAGGTCGGGCTGCCGCCCGACTCGCGCAACCGCTACCCGCACGAATTCTCCGGCGGCCAGCGCCAGCGCATCGCCATCGCCCGCGCCCTGGTGCTGAAGCCGAAATTCGTCGTGCTGGACGAGCCGACCTCGGCGCTCGACATGTCGGTGCAGGCGCAGATCGTCGACCTGCTGCGCGACATCCAGGCCCGCCACAACCTTGCCTACCTGTTCATCAGCCACGACCTGCGGGTGGTGCGGGCGCTGTCCAGCCACGTCATGGTGATGAAGGATGGCAAGGTGGTCGAGCAGGGACCGACCCAGCGCATCTTCGAAGCGCCGCAGCAGGACTACACCCGCGCCCTGCTCGCCGCCGCCCTGAACCTGGAGGCGGTGGAGTCGCCGGCGGTGCGGACCTGAGGTCCGGAGGCTTTATTCGCGACCGCTCCACGGGTAGGGTACCGCTCCCCTCGCACTGACCGATCCCGCCGCCATGACCGACACCGCCCCGCCGGACGCCGCCCGCCTCGCTGAAGCCGTCCGGTCGGGCGACCGGCGGGCGCTGGCCCGGGCGATCACGCTGATCGAATCGACCCGCGCCGACCATCGCGCCACCGCCGAGGCGCTGCTGGCGGCGCTGCTGCCCCACACCGGCAATTCGGTGCGACTCGGGATTTCCGGCGTGCCGGGGGTGGGGAAATCGACCTTCATCGAAGCCTTCGGGCTGCATGTCATCGGGCTTGGGCACAAGGTCGCGGTGCTGGCGGTCGATCCGTCGTCGCAGCGCACCGGCGGCTCGATCCTGGGCGACAAGACCCGCATGGTCGACCTGTCGCGCGAGCCGGACGCCTTCATCCGCCCCTCGCCCGCCGGGGCGACGCTGGGCGGGGTGGCCCGCCGCACCCGCGAGGCGATGCTGATCTGCGAGGCCGCCGGCTTCGACGTCATCATCGTCGAGACGGTGGGCGTCGGCCAGTCGGAGACCGCGGTCGCCGACATGGTCGACCTGTTCATGCTGCTGCTGCTGCCGGCCGGCGGCGACGAGCTGCAGGGCATCAAGAAGGGCATCGTCGAGCTGGCCGACCTCGTCGTCGTCAACAAGGCCGACGGCGACCTCGCCGCCACCGCCCGCCACACCGTGGCCGACTACCGCCACGCCCTGACCCTGCTGCGCCATGGCGACTGGCGGGTGCCGGTGCTCAGCTGCTCCGCCGTGCGCAAGGACGGCATCGGCGCCATCTGGACCACCATCGGCGAGCACAAGGCCCTGACCGAGGGCAACGGCGCCCGCGCCGCCCGGCGGGCTGAGCAGGCCCGTGCCTGGCTGTGGAGCGAGATCCGCGAGACGCTGATCGACCGCTTCCGCGCCCATCCGGCGGTGCGCGCCGACCTGGCGCGTCTGGAGGCGGAGGTGACCGCCGGCACCGTCATCCCGGCCGCCGCCGCCCATCTCCTGCTGGGACACTTCCTCGACCGGCCGGAAAGCGCATAATCCGAACAGCTTATGCTGCACCGCAACAAATCCGTTGCACCGCACCACCCGTAGGGGTATTCTGCTTCGGGCGGGAAAGGGGCGGAGTGTGCCGATTCGGCCACGTCGAATTGGACATGTCGCTTGGGCCGGGGTGCCCGCGGTCTCCTGGGGTTACGCCGGAGCGGCCTTTCCGTTTCCGCCAACGTGCCTTCGACTATGGGAGACGACGCCATGACCGCTCAGCCGACCCCCGCCAACGTCCTGACCCTGTTCACGCAGGCCGGATCGCTGGCCAAGACCAATGCCCAGACCACGGCGGCCAAGTCCGCCCGCGTCGCCACCCTGATGCAGGATGGCTACCGCCGCTGGTTCGACGGCGTGACCGCCACGGTCAACGACGCCAGCCGTCTGGCCGCCGGGCTGGGCAAGGCCCGCAGCCCCGCCGATCTGGCGGCACTGCAGCGCGACTGGCTGTCCACCACCCAGACCCGCGTGACCGAGAGCGTGCAGGACTTCCTGGACGTCTCCACCAGGATCGCCGCCGAGATCACCACCTTGCCGGCCGCCGCAGCTCCGGTGGCTGCGGCTCCGGCCGCCCCGGTGGCCGCCCCGGTGGCCGTGCCCCCCAAGGTGGATGCGCCGAAACCGGAAGCCGTCGAGCCGGCCCCGGTGAAGGCCGAGGCGCCGGCCGCCGTTCCCGTCGTGGAGGCACCCGAACCCATTCCGGCCCCCGCCCCGGCTCCGGCCCCCGTCGAGGTTGCCGAGACCGCGGCTGTCGCCGCCGAACCGGCCGAGGCCCCGGTGACGGAACCGGCCGAGCCGGTGAAGACCGAAAAGGCCGCTCCGACTCCGGCCGCCCCGGCCGCCGCTCCCGCCGCGGTCAAGGCCGATGCCAAGCCCGCCCCGCGCCGTGGCGCCAAGCCCGCCCCGGCCAAGCCGGCGCCGAAGGCCCCCACCTCCTTGAACTGACAACAGCCGCCAAACGGTCGCTGCCGAGGCATGGTGCGGCAAGACATGGCGCGGTGCGTCTCTTCGCCCGATCGAAGAGGCCGCCGCGCTTCGACTCGCGAAATGTCCTGGGCCGTCCGTGACGACTCGAGCTTTTTGAGGGTTTCATCTGGATCCCGGCTTGACGACCCTGCTTTTGTTCGACTATATAGCGGCCTCCTTCGGGCGGCGGGCCGTCCGATACCGGGTTTCATTTGCTAAAGTAAAGGATCAGTCCGATGGCACGTCGGTGCGCCGTGACCAACAAGGGCACGCAGTTTGGCAACAACGTCAGCCACGCCAACAACAAGAATCGCCGTCGCTTCCAGCCGAACCTCCAGGACACGTCGCTGCTCAGCGACAGCCTGGGGCAGATGGTGCGTCTGCGCATCTCGGTGAACGCGATCCGTTCGATCGAGCACAAGGGCGGCCTCGATGCCTTCCTGCTCGATGCGAAGGACGACGTGCTGAGCCTGGATGCCCGCCGCCTGAAGCGTCGTATCGCCAAGGCGCAGGAGAAGCAGCAGGCTGCGGCCTGACCGCTTCCCCCTGTATCCGGGGCGCGTTTGGTGTGCTGAAGCGGGGCGCTTGCCGCTCCGCTGACGAGATTTAGGACGCGTACAGGACGATTCCGACTCCCGGTATGAGAGCGGCGCGCGACATCCGAAAGGGTGCCGCGCGTTTCGTCGTTTTCGGGGTGTGTTGCAGCTTGGCGGCGTTAGCCCCCCACCTATCCTCCCCCGCTGGGCGGGGGAGGACTGCCGCGCCTTTCTGAACAAGCGCTTAGTCCCCTCCCCCGCCCAGCGGGGGAGGGTTAGGGTGGGGGTCTAACTTTCACTCCCCCAGCACCTCCTCCGGATCCTCGGCATCCACCACCCGGCGGGCGATCTCATAGCCGAATCCGGCCCGGCCCAACGCCGCCATGTCCTTCTCGCGGTGCGCCGCCCGCTGTTCCGGCAGCCGGTACGGCCCCAGCCGCCGCCGCTTGGCCAGTGCCAGCGCCGCCGACAGATCCAGGTCCGTACCGACATCCTCGCGCAGGCTGTCCAGCGCCTTGTCGGCCTCGTCGCGGCCGATGCCCTTGCCGGCCAGCTTCTGCGCGATCAGCCGGGTCGAGGCACCGCGGCGGTGCAGGCTCTCCGTGCGCATGCGGGCATAGGTTTCGTCGTTCAGCAGGCCGCTGCGGACATAGCGGGCCAGCAGCTCGTCGACCCAGCGCATGCCCTCCTCCCGGTCGGTGCCGTGGGCCTTGGCGGACAGGTCGACCTTGCGCATCAGCACCCGGCGCAGATTCGACGTGGAACTGGCGAATCGCTCCAGGTAATAAAGCGCCGCATTCTCCAGATACTGCGGGGTCACGCGTTTCGGCGGCTTTCGCCCCGGCTGGCCCGAAGGCACATCGGCAGAGCGTTTATCGTCGGTGTTCATGGCAGTCCCTTCGGCGGCGGCGGTTGCCGGATGGGCTGGCCGCACGTACAGTCCGTGACCCTCCCGGCGCCCTTTCCTGGCGAAACAGACCCGCCCTCCCCGGCCGCGACCGCGGCCATGGAGAAGCCGGCTCCCAACAGGCAGATCGTGACGCGATGACCCTTCCCCTCCCTCCCATGCCGCGCAATGTCGGTTCCGTCAACTGGATCGGCTTGTGGACGCTCTACGCACGCGAGGTGCGGCGCTTCGTCAAGGTCCACCAGCAGACCGTCTGGGCGCCGGTGGTGACGACGTTGCTCTATTACGCTGTGTTCGCCCTGTCGCTGGGCTCGGCGGTGCGGATGGTGGGAAGCACGCCCTACCTGGAATTCCTCGCCCCCGGCCTGATCATGATGGCGATGGTGCAGAACGCCTTCGCCAACACCTCCTCCTCGGTGGTGATCGCCAAGGTCCAGGGCAACATCGTCGACATCCTGATGCCGCCGCTGTCGCCGATGGAACTGGTCAGCGGCTTCGTCTTCGGCGGCGTCACCCGCGGCGTCGTGGTGGGGCTGGTGACGGGCCTCGCCATCTGGGCGGTGATCCCGATGCACATGCCGCATCCGGGCTTCGTGCTGTTCCACGCCGTCATGGCGTCGATGCTGCTGTCGTTGCTGGGTCTGGTCGGCGGCGTCTGGTCGGAGAAATTCGACAACATCGCGGCGGTGACCAACTTCGTGGTGACGCCGCTGTCCTTCCTGTCAGGCACTTTCTATTCGGTCGATACCCTGCCGCCGGTCTTCTGGTGGGTCGCCCATTTCGACCCCTTCTTCTACATGATCGACGGTTTCCGCTACGGCTTCATCGGCACGTCGGACGGATCGCGCTGGCTGGGCGTGGCGGTGATGCTGGCCACGAACGCCGGGCTGTGGTGGCTGGCCTGGCGCATGTTCAAGACCGGATACAAGCTGAAGGCGTGAAGCTTCCGCGAAAGCAGCGTCTTTTCCGCCCTCTCCGTTGACAGAACCCGTCGTTCTCCGGATATTTGCCGTTCCCGGCGGCCAGCCATGGCCGCCGGATTTTCCTTTTTTGGGAGACCAACGCCGTGATCCCCGTCGTCATGCCCACATACGCCCGCGCCGACATCGTGTTCGAGCGTGGTGAAGGTCCGTATCTCTACGCGACCGACGGGCGACGATTCCTCGATTTCGCCGCCGGCGTCGCGGTGAACGCCCTGGGTCACGCGCATCCCTATCTGGTGGAAAAGCTGACCGAGCAGGCGAAGAAGCTGTGGCACACCTCCAACCTGTTCCGGGTCGCCGGGCAGGAGAGCCTGGCCAGCCGCCTGACCGCCGCCACCTTCGCCGACACCGTGTTCTTCACGAATTCGGGCGCCGAGGCATGGGAATGCGGGGCCAAGGCCGTCCGCAAGTTCCATTATGAATCCGGCAACCCGCAGAAGAACCGCATCATCACCTTCGAGCAGGCCTTCCACGGCCGCACGCTGGGCGCCATCTCGGCCGCCAAGCAGGAGAAGCTGGTGCATGGCTTCGACCCGCTGCTGGACGGCTTCGACCAGGTGCCCTTCGGCGACCTCGACGCCGTGCGTGCCGCGATCACGCCCGCGACCGGCGGCATCTGCGTCGAGCCGATCCAGGGCGAGGGCGGCATCCGTGCCGGCTCGGTGGAGTTCCTGCGCGGCCTGCGCGCGCTGTGCGACGAGCATGGCCTGCTGCTGTTCCTGGACGAGATCCAGTGCGGCATGGGCCGCACCGGCAAGCTGTTCGCCCATGAATGGGCCGGCATCGCGCCGGACGTCATGTGCGTCGCCAAGGGCATCGGCGGCGGCTTCCCGCTCGGCGCCTGCCTCGCCACCGAGCGTGCGGCGTCGGGCATGACCGCCGGCACCCACGGCTCGACCTATGGCGGCAACCCGCTGGCGACCGCCGTCGGCAACGCCGTTCTGGACATCGTGCTGGCGCCGGGCTTCCTCGACGACGTGCAGCGCGTTTCCTGCATCCTGCGCGGGCGCCTGGAGGAGCTGATCGCCAGACATCCGTCGATGTTCCTGGAACTGCGCGGCCAGGGACTGATGCTCGGGCTGAAGCTGGGCCAGCCGGTGGGCGAGGTGGTGGCGAAGCTGCGCGCCAACGGCCTGCTGTCGGTCCCGGCCGGCGACAATGTGGTGCGGCTGCTGCCGCCCCTGACCATCGGCGAAGCCGAGGTGGACGAGGCCGTCGGGATTCTCGACCGGACGGCGCAGGAGTGCGTGGGATGAGCGGCGACAACAAGGACGTTCGGCATTTCCTCGACATCGACCGGATGGACGGCGCCACCCTGCGCCGCCTGCTCGACCATGCCGTGCGCATCAAGGCCGACCTGAAGGCCGACCGGCTGGCCCATTCGAGCCTGCTGGCCGGCCGCTCGCTGGCGCTGATCTTCGAAAAGCCCTCCACCCGCACCCGGGTGTCGTTCGAAGTCGGCATGCAGCAGTTCGGCGGCAAGGTCGTGGTGCTGAAGCCCGACGACATGCAGTTGGGCCGCGGCGAGACCATCGGCGACACCGCCCGCGTGCTGTCGCGCTTCGTCGATGCGGTGATGGTCCGCACCACCGGCGAGGAGCGGGTGCACGAACTGGCGGCCCATGCCAGCATCCCGATCATCAACGGCCTGACCGACCAGACCCACCCCTGCCAGATCATGGCCGACCTGATGACCTTCGAGGAGCATCGCGGCCCCATCGGCGGGCGGACTGTGGCCTGGATCGGCGACTGCAACAACGTCGCGGTCAGCTGGGCCCATGCCGCCGTCCGCTTCGGCTTCGAGCTGCGCCTGGCCTGCCCGACCGTCTACGGCCCGTCGCCGGAGCTGCTGGCCTGGGCGGAGCGCGAGGGCACCGGCCGTCTGGTCGTCACCGACTCGCCGGAAGAGGCGGTGCGCGGCGTCGAATGCGTCATCACCGACGCCTGGGCTTCGATGCACAACACCGACGTGGACGAGCGCGCGGCGATCCTCGCCCCCTATCAGGTGAACGAGGCGCTGATGGCGCACGCCCACCCCGACGCGCTGTTCATGCATTGCCTGCCGGCCCACCGCAACGAGGAGGTGACCGACGGCGTGATCGACGGCCGCCATTCCGTCGTTTGGGACGAGGCGGAAAACCGCCTGCACGCCCAGAAGGCGATTCTCGGCTGGTGCATGGGCGTTCTGGACTGACGGGGCGCCAAGCTAGAGCCCCCCACCTAGCCTCTCCCGCATCAGCACCGATTCCCTCCCCCGCCCAGCGGGGGAGGGTTAGGGAGGGGGCAAAGCGCCTCCCCGCACACAGGCCCCCCCATGCATGGGTGCCTTGCCGGCCTTGATTCGGCACCTCCCCGCCCCGATCTTGCGGCCTACGCCCCCATCGCCGGCTTTTGTCTTAAGGAATCCGCCCTATGGACGATCCGTCCGTCCGCCCGCTCACCGATGATTTCGTCCTGCCGTTCCAGATCGAGGCGTCGCGCCTGCGTGGCCGCGCGATCAAGCTGGGGCCGGCGATCGACGAGATCCTGACCCGCCACGACTATCCGCCGACCGTCGCCCGCTTCCTGGCGGAGACGGCGACGCTGGCCGTGCTGCTCGCCAGCATGCTGAAATACGAGGGCATCTTCACCCTCCAGACCAAGGGCGACGGACCGATCCGCCTGATGGTGGCCGACGTCACCTCGGTCGGCGACGTGCGCGCCTACGCCCAGTTCGATGCCGAGGCGCTGGCCAAGGCCGAGCGGGACGTGGAGATCGCCCCGGCCGCGGCGCTGCTCGGCAAGGGCTACATCGCCTTCACGGTCGACCAGGGCGCCGACACCGACCGCTACCAGGGCATCGTCGAGCTGTACGGCAAGACGCTGACCGACTGCGTCCAGCATTACTTCCGCCAGTCCGAGCAGATCGACACCGGCCTGACCGTCTCGGTCGACCGCGCCGTCGCCGCGGACGGTTCCTTCGGCCCCTGGCGGACCGGCGGCATCATGGTCCAGCGCCTGCCGCAGGAACAGAATGTCGTCGCGTCGGACAACGAGGACGATTGGCGCCGCGCCATGGCGCTGATGGCCAGCGTGTCCGGCGACGAACTGCTGTCGACCGAGCTGCCGGCCGCCGACCTGCTCTACCGCCTGTTCCACGAGGACGGCGTGCGCGTCTATGGCGGCCAGGCCCTGCGCTTCGGCTGCCGCTGCTCGCGCGAGCGGGTGGAGACCATGCTGCGCAGCCTGCCCCGCGAAGAGGTGCAGGAGTTGAAGATCGACGACGGCCGGGTCGAGGTGACCTGCCAGTTCTGCTCGACCGACTATCACTTCACCGACGCGGATCTCGACCGGGTGTACGGTCCCGCCGCCTGAGCGGGAATAGGGTCCGACACCGGCGCGTTCATCGGGGCGCGGCGTCCGCGCCGCGCCCCTTTCCTTTTCCCCAGCCCCGAACCGGAGCCCCCATGCTGTCGCGCCGCCTCCTCCTCGCCGCCGGAACGGCCACCCTCCTGCTCGCCGCCTGCCAGAGCACGCCACCGCGCCCGGCGCCGCGCCCGATCGACTTTTCCAATTTCGGGCCGATCGTGCTGAATGCCGGGACCGTCGACGTCGTCGATTCCTACCGGCCGATGGGGGCAAAGCATGTCGAGGGCCGCTCCGCCGTTCCGCCGGCCGAAGCGGTGCGGCGCTGGGCGGCGGAGCGGCTGCAGGCGGCAGGCGGGCCGGGGCGCGTGCGCGTCACCGTCCGCGACGCCAGCATCGTCGAGGTGCCGCTACCGACCAAGAAGGGCATCACCGGCTATTTCACCAACGATCAGGCCCAGCGCTACGATGGCCGGATCGAGGTCGAGGTCGCCGGCGAGGTGCCCGACACCGGCAGCGGCGGCTTCCGCGGCGTGACGCGCTCCACCGTCACCCAGTCGACCACGGTGGCGGAGAACATCTCGCTCGCCGACCGCGAGGCGACCTTCCTCGACCTCACCCGGCGGATGATGGACGACCTGAACGCCCGGCTCGACGCCGGCATCCGCAAGGATCTGGCGCCGATGGTGCGGCGCTAAGGCTGCCTTCGGGCGGGGGCGGCAGAAACTGCCCTCGCCCGCCGCCCCGGCGGCAAAGCCTGCCCGGCCGGATCCGTTCTAGATCTCCAGCTGCATGCCCAGTTCGACCACGCGGTTGGGCGGGATGCAGAAATACTCCGACGCGCTGGTCGACAGCTTCGACAGGAAGATGAACAGCGGTTCCTGCCAGCGCGGCAGGCCGAGCTTGCCATGGCTGCGGATCAGCGTCTCGCGGCTGACGAAATAGGTCGTCTCCATCGGCTCGAACGGCAACCCCGGGATCCGCCGCGTCTCCAGCGCCTGCGGGATGTCCGGCTCGTCCTTGAAGCCGAAATGGACGATCAGCCGGAAGAAGCCGGCGGACAGCGCCTTCAGCTCGAACCGCCGGTCGTCGGGCACATGGGGTACGTCCTCGATGTCGACGGTCAGCAGGACGACGCGCTGGTGCAGCACCTTGTAGTGCTTCAGGCTGTGCAGCAGCCCGGGCGGCAGGCCGCGCGGGTTGCCGGTCAGGAACACGGCGGTGCCCGGCACCCGCTGCACCGACCCGCCCTTCATCCGCTCCATCAGCAGGTCGAAGGGCAGCGCATCCTCGGCCAGCCGCTTGCGCACCACCTCGCGCCCGCGCCGCCAGGTCGCCATCAGCAGGAAGACTGCCGCGCCGACCACCAGCGGAAACCAGCCGCCCTCCTCGACCTTGACCAGATTGGCCAGGAACAGCGCCATGTCGACCGTCAGGAACACCGCCAGCGCCAGCACCGCCTGCCACAGCTTCCAGCGGCCGAGCGAGCGCGCGACCTTGTAGGCCAGCAGCGTGGTCGCCACCATGGTGCCCGTCACCGCGATGCCGTAGGCGGCGGCGAGGTTGCTGGAGGTCTGGAAGCTCAGCACCAGCAGGAGGACGCCGGCCAGCAGCAGCCAGTTCAGCTGCGGCATGTAGATCTGGCCCTTGGCATGCTCGGAGGTGTGCCGCACCTCCATCCGCGGCAGGTAGCGCAGATGCATCGCCTGCAGCGTCACCGAATAGGCGCCGGAGATCACCGCCTGCCCGGCGATGATGGTGGCCGCGGTGGCCAGCAGCAGCAGCGGCACCTGCGCCCATTCCGGCGCCAGATGGAAGAAGGGGTTCTCGATCGCGTCGGGCTCGTGCAGCAGCAGGGCGCCCTGGCCGAAATAGCACAGCAGCAGCGACGGCAGCACCAGCGCGTACCAGGCGATGCGGATCGGCTTGCGCCCGAAATGGCCCATGTCGGCATAGAGCGCCTCGGCGCCCGTCACCGCCAGCACCACGGCCCCCAGCAGCAGGAAGCCGTGCCAGCCATGCTGGAACAGCATCTCCACCGCATGGCCGGGCCAGACCGCGGCCAGCACGCCGGGATAGCGCACGATCTGCCAGCCGCCCAGCACGCCCAGCGTCAGGAACCAGACCAGCATCACCGGCCCGAACAGCCGGCCCACCTTCTCGGTGCCGAAGCGCTGCAGCACGAACAGCCCGATCAGGATGGTCAGCGTGATCGGGATGACGTAGGCGTCCAGGGCGGGTGCCACGACATGCAGCCCCTCCACCGCGCTCAGCACCGAGATGGCCGGGGTGATCAGGCTGTCGCCGTAGAACAGCGCCGCCCCCATCACGCCGATCGCCATGACGATGCCGGTGCGCCGGTGTCCCGGCCGCATGCCGCGCAGCGCCAGCGCGGTCAGCGCCAGGATGCCGCCCTCGCCCTGGTTGTCGGCGCGCATCACGAAGACGACATACTTCACCGTCACCGTGACGATCAGCGCCCAGAAGATCAATGACAGCACGCCCAGGATGACCTCCGGCACCAGCGGGAA
Organism: Azospirillum sp. HJ39; assembly: GCF_041507355.1. Lineage (NCBI taxonomy): Bacteria > Pseudomonadati > Pseudomonadota > Alphaproteobacteria > Rhodospirillales > Azospirillaceae > Azospirillum > Azospirillum sp. HJ39. The sequence goes on from NZ_CP167911.1 coordinate 2,797,220, forward strand.
GCCGCCGCCCTCGGTCAGGCATTCGCGCAGCGTGTAGAGCGGGCTGGTGCCGATGTCGCCATAGACGACACCCAGCGCCCCCAGCGCGAGCGCGCGCAGCTTCGTCGCATGCTCGCGCTCGTCCATGCCTGCTTCCATACCCGGTCCGCTCCGATCGTTGCCCCATGCACTGCCATGCCTAAGGTGGGTTGCGGTTGCCGCGCAAGCACCGAATGGCAGAACGCGCCACCGGCCCCGCCGATCCGCCGCCATTTCCGCTCTTCCGGCCAGGAGGTGGAGCGGAGGGAGGGGCGGCGCGGCGCTCGGCGCCGTTGCATCGTCCGCGGCTCCGTGCTTCCATCCATACGCGTACCGCGGACAGTCCCGAGCCGGCAGCCATGTCCAACGATTTCCTGTTCGCCCCGGACGCTTCCCCACCCCCGCAGGGCTCCCCCGGCGGCAAGAAGGCCTCCGACTCCGGCGCCCCGGACCCGGACGCCCCGCCCTGGCTGATCCTGGTCGCCGACGACGAGCCGGAAATGCATGCCGTCACCCGGCTGGCGCTGGCGCGGCTGCGCTTCCGCGGCCGTCCCGTCCGGCTCCTCGATTGCACCAGCGCCGCGGAGGCGGAACGGATCCTGCGCGGCACTCCGGACATCGCCGTCCTTCTGCTGGACGTGGTGATGGAGACCGAGGAGGCCGGCCTGCATCTGGTCCGCAGAATCCGCGACGATCTCGGCAACCGCAGCATCCGCATCATCCTGCGCACCGGCCAGCCCGCCCGGGTGCCGGAAGAGGATCTCGTCCTCGCCTATGAGGTCGACGGCTTCACGGCGAAGACGGACCTGACGGCGGGCAGGCTGGTCACCTGCGTGGTCACGGCATTGCGCGCCCATGCCGATTTCCGGGCGCTGGAGCAGCGCGTCGCCGAGCGCACCCGGCAGTTGGAGGAGGCGACCGCCCGCCTGAACCGGCTGGCGGTGCTGGACCCGCTGACCGGGGTATGGAACCGCCGCCGCTTCCTGGAGCTGACGGAGGCTGAACTGGCGCGGGCACGGCGCCATGGCCGGCCGCTCGGGCTGTTCCTGCTCGACCCCGACGGCTTCAGGAGGATCACCGACACCCACGGCCTTGCGGCCGGCGACGCGGTGCTGCGCGCCCTGGTGAAGCGGGTGCGGTCGGCCCTGCGCATCTCCGACCATCTCGCCCGCTTCGGCGGCGAGGAGTTCGTCGTCCTGCTGCCGGAAACCGATGCCGCCGGCACCGCCGTCGTGGCGGAGCGGGTGCGTGCAGCCTTGGCCGGCAATCCGGGGCCGGGGCCGGGGGACAACAGCCCCGTCACCGCCAGCATCGGCGCCACCGCCTGGTTGCCGCGGGAACCGTCGGTCGAGCAGGCCTTTCACCGCGCCGAACGTGCGCTCCAGGCGGCCCGGCAGGCCGGCGGCAACCGGGTGGAGATCGAATAGGCACGGGAGGCTCCCCGGAAGCCCCGGAAGCCCTCCCCCCGGGCGCCGGGACGTTCCATATGGAATAACGTTGCAGCGCGGCGATTGAACGGCCGGGGCGCACCGGCTACTCCTATCGTCGTATGCCTCCTTATCGACAGCATTCCCGATCCGGGGACCAGCACATGTGGCAGAGCTACACCAACGCGCTCATCACCGCCTTCGGGCTGTCGGGCCTGGGGTTCGGCATCGGCAAGCTCGTCATTGTGCTTGGTGAGCGCGCGATCGAACGCCGCCTCGGGTCGGAGGGGGTGCGCGACGTCATCGCCCGCCGCGCCAAGATGGAGTCCCTGTTCGAGGCCCGCCGCGCCAGTCGGGTGCAGGAACTGAAGGAGCTGGACGGTGCGGTGGAGGATGTGCTGCGCCGCCGCAAGGCGATGGAGCGGCAGGTCGAGGCGTCGCGCCAGTCCGGCGAACGGCTGGTCCGCCTGATCGGCGAGGAGGTCCAGGGCTGCCCCTGCTATGTCGCCATGATCGTGAACAAATATGTCGGCACCGCCAACCTCCAGCAAGGCCAGCACACCCTGATCGACGCCAGTTGGGCCCAGCCGCAGACCGTCGAGGTCTGGGCCCGGTCGATGGCGGAGGCGCGGACGGAGATCGAGCGGCGCTATCCCCCAGCCTTCGGCTATGCGGTGACCCGGATGCAGGAGTTCCTGGCCGCCGACACGCCAATCGCGAAGGCCGGGTGAGAGGGAACACGCGAATGGACGCCATGCCCTATGTCTTCGCCGGACTGGTCGGCTTCGCCTCGCTCGCCGTGTCGCTCCTGCTGGCGCTGCGCCGCCTGAAGACGTCGGAGGAGCGGATCGCCACCGCCGTTTCCCGCAAGCAGGCGCAGGTCGAGCGGATCAAGAAGATCGCCCGCGTCACCCTGCGCCAGGCCCACGACCTGCGCGAGGCCCGCCGCCGCAAGGCGATGGCCGAGCTGGGCTGCGAGGATCTGGAACAGCGCCTGAAGGCCGCCGACGCGGCCGACCGCCGCGTCTATGTCCTGGACGACCGGCGCACGCAACAGGACGAGGGCTGGCTGCTGCGGGTGGTCAACATCGAATATGCCTCCCGCGTCAACGCCAACCTCACCACCGCGGCGCTCGACAGCTGGAAGCGCGGCCGCCGCATCCTGGTCTGGGCGCTGGACGAGAAGAAGGCACGGGAGAAGGTCCACACCCGGCTGCCGGAAAACAAGGGCTTCACGATCATGGGCGTAGAGTCCTACCTGGGGTAAGTGTCGTCCGGCGATGCCCCCTTCCCCCTCACGCAGGAGAGGGGATCGAGTGCTTACCTGATAAAGCAGCGACAGTCCCTCCCCCGCCCAGCGGGGGAGGTGGGGTGGGGGCATTGCCAGCCGACGCCCCGCCACGGCAATGACATCAATCCTATTTTCAGGCTATCATCCCCAGGCGCATCCATCCACCCGCGCCGGGAAGCCTCGCCATGATCCGCTACGCCGAATTGCAGGTCGCCACCAGCTTCAGCTTCCTGGAAGGCGCCTCGCAGCCCGACGAACTGGCATTGACCGCGGCGGCACTGGGGCTGGCGGCGGTCGGGGTGACGGACCGCAATTCGCTGGCCGGGGTGGTGCAGATGCACGCGGCGGCGAGGAAGGCGGGGATCCGGGCGCTGATCGGCTGCCGGCTCGACCTGACCGACGCCGACAGCCTGCTGGCCTACCCGACAGACCGCGCCGCCTATGCCCGGCTGTCGCGGCTGCTGACGCTGGGCAAGAGGCGGGCGCCGAAGGGGGACTGCTTCATCGCCCGCGCCGACGTGCTGGCCCATGCCGACGGCATGCTGTTCCTGCTGCTGCCCCCCGACCGCCGCGACGATGGCTTCCTCGCCGAACTGCGGGCCTGGCGCGGCGGGCTGGCGCGCGGACAGCTCCATCTGGCGGCAAGCCACCGCTATCGTGGCGACGACGGGCGCCGGCTGGCCTGGCTTGCCGGCCTGGCCGAGGCGGAACGGGTGCCGCTGGTCGCGACCAACGACGTGCTCTATCACGGTGCCGGTCGGCGGGCGCTGGCCGACGTGATGACCTGCATCCGCCACCACACCACCATCGACGAGGCCGGCTGGCGGCTGTCCGCCAACGCCGAACGCCATTTGAAGCCCGGCGCCGAGATGATGCGGCTGTTCCGCGACCACCCCGACGCCGTCGCCCGCACGCTGGAGATCGCCGAGGCCTGCCGCTTCTCGCTGGACGAACTGCGCTACGAGTATCCCGACGAGGTGGCCGAAGGCATCGACCCGCAGCAGCGGCTGGTGGAGCTGACCTGGGAGGGGGCGGCGACCCGCTACCCGTCCGACCGCTTTCCCGGCGGCATCCCCGATGCGGTCCGGCTCACGCTTGAGCACGAACTGGCCCTGATCGCCGACCGGCGCTACGCCCCCTATTTCCTGACCGTCCACGACATCGTCCGCTTCGCCAGGGCCGAGGGCATCCTGTGCCAGGGGCGGGGCAGCGCCGCCAACTCCGCCGTCTGCTACTGCCTGGGCATCACCTCGGTCGATCCGACCGAATTCGAGCTGCTGTTCGAACGCTTCATCTCCGCCGCCCGCGACGAGCCCCCCGACATCGACGTCGATTTCGAGCATGAGCGGCGCGAGGAGGTGATCCAGTACATCTACCGCAAATACGGCCGCGACCGCGCCGGCCTGACCGCCACCGTCATCCGCTACCGTGCCCGCGGCGCCCTGCGTGAGGTCGGCAAGGCGATGGGGCTGTCGGCCGATCTGGTGGCGCGGCTGACCGGCTCGATCTGGGGCTGGAGCGGCCAGGGGGTGGACGCGGAGCGCGCCCGGTCCCTGGGCTTCGACCCGGACGATCCCAGGCTCGGCCGCACGCTTGAGCTGGCGCAGGAACTGATCGGCTTTCCCCGCCACCTGTCGCAGCATGTCGGCGGCTTCGTCATCACGCGCGGCCCGCTGTCCGACCTCTGCCCGGTCGCCAACGCGGCGATGGAGGACCGCACCACCATCGAGTGGGACAAGGACGACATCGACGCGCTCGGCATCCTCAAGGTCGACGTGCTGGCGCTGGGCATGCTGACCTGCATCCACCGGGCCTTCGACCTGATCGAACAGGTGCATGGCACGCGCTGGACGCTGGCCACCCTGCCCCAGGACGATCCGGCGGTCTACGAGATGCTGGGACGGGCCGACAGCCTGGGCGTCTTCCAGGTCGAGAGCCGGGCGCAGATGAGCATGCTGCCCAGGCTGAAGCCGAAGACATTCTACGATCTGGTGATCGAGGTCGCCATTGTCCGTCCCGGCCCGATCCAGGGCGGCATGGTCCATCCCTACCTGCGCCGCCGCAGCGGGGCGGAGGACATCACCTATCCGATGCCGTCGCTGGAGCCGGTGCTGGAGCGGACACTGGGCGTGCCGCTGTTCCAGGAGCAGGCGATGAAGATCGCCATGGTCGGTGCCGGATTCAGCGCCGAGGAGGCCGACCGGCTGCGCCGCGCCATGGCCGCCTTCCGCAAGGCCGGACAGGTCCATCTGTTCCAGGAGAAGTTCGTCGCCGGCATGGTCGCCAACGGCTGCGACCCTGCCTTCGCCGAACGCTGCTTCAAGCAGATCGAGGGGTTCGGCGAATACGGCTTTCCCGAAAGCCACGCCGCCAGCTTCGCCCTGCTGGTCTATGTCTCGGCCTGGATCAAGCGCCACCATCCCGCCATCTTCGCCGCCGCCCTGCTGAACAGCCAGCCGATGGGGTTCTACGCCCCGGCCCAGATCGTCCGCGACGCGCGCGAGCATGGCGTGACCGTCCTGCCGCCCGACGTGAACCTGTCGGGGTGGGATTGCACGGTGGAAGAGTTTCCCTCTCCCGCCCCGGGAGAGAGCCGGCTGCGCCTCCGCCTCGGCCTCCGCCTGATCAAGGGTTTCACCGCGGAGCAGGCCGACGCCATCGTCCTGTCCCGCGCCGGCGGCTACCGCGACCCCTACGACCTCTGGCGCCGCGCCCGCCTGCCGGTCGCCGTCCTGGAAAAGCTCGCCAAGGCCGACGCCTTCCGTTCGGTCGGGCTCGACCGCCGGGCGGCCCTGTGGGCAGTCCGGGCGCTGGGCGACCAGCCGTTGCCCCTTTTCGCCCGTCTCGACGGCCCGATGGCCGACGAACCGGACGCACCGCTGCCGGCCATGGCGCTGGGCGAGCATGTGGTGATGGATTACGGCAGCCTGTCGCTGTCGCTGAAGGCCCACCCGCTGGCGCTGCTGCGCGACGGGCTGCCCGGTGTCACCCCGGCGGAGCGGTTGGCGCAGGCGCGCGACGGCCGGCGGCTGACCACCGCCGGTCTGGTGCTGGTGCGCCAGCGGCCGGGCAGCGCCGAGGGCGTCGTCTTCGTCACGCTGGAGGACGAGACCGGGATCGCCAACCTCGTCGTCATGCCCGACATCTTCGAGATCTTCCGCCGCGCGGTCATGACCGCAAGGCTGATGGCGGCCACCGGCCGGATCCAGAGCCATGACGGCGTGGTGCATCTGCGCGTCGAATCGCTGATCGACCTCACCCACCGGCTGGCCGAGCTGACCGGCGAGGACCGTTCCGCGGCAACGCCCTTTCCCAGGGGGCGCAATTTTCATTGAGGATGTCGATCCCTCCTGACATCACGCTGTCAGGAGGGGGTGTGCTATCAAGGGGGCGTGCCGGCACGAACCACGAACATTCCCCCTCCCACCTGTCAGGAGCCTGTTCCATGAACACGCCGAACGTCGTCACCTGGTTCGAGATCCCCGCCGCCGACCTCGCCCGCGCCGTCAGCTTCTACGAAACCGTCTTCGCCGTCACCCTGGTGCAGGAGCCCTGTCCCAGCGGCATGAAGATGGCCGTCTTCCCCGCCGAGGGCGACGCCGTGAAGGGCTGCCTGATCCAGCACGAGTCCTGCAAGCCCAGCGCCGACGGCACCACCGTCTACCTGAACGGCGGCGACGACCTGTCGGCCCCGCTGGCCCGCGCCGAGCAGGCCGGCGCCACGATCGTCGTGCCGAAGACGCTGATCGCGCCGGAGATCGGCTATTTCGCCCAGTTCATCGACAGCGAGGGCAACCGGGTCGGCCTCTATTCGATGCACTGACCCCTTATCCCGGGACGCCACCGCCATGCGCCGCGCCGACCGCCTGTTCCAGATCGTCCAGCATCTCCGCAAGGGGCGGCTGGTGACGGCTGCCGAGCTGGCGCGGTGCCTGGAGGTGTCGGAACGCACCGTCTACCGCGACATGCGCGACCTCGCCTCCTCCGGCGTGCCGGTGGAGGGCGAGGCCGGCGTCGGCTATCTGCTGCGCGACGGCTACGACCTGCCGCCGCTGATGTTCACCCGGGACGAGGTCGAGGCGCTGGTGGTCGGTGCCCGGCTCGCCCGTGCCTGGGTCGGCGGCGGGCTGGCCGACGCCGCCGCCCGCGCGCTCGACAAGGTCGAGGCGGTGGTGCCCGAGGCGCGGCGGCGCGAGCTGGCCGACAGCCGGGTCTTCGTCCCCGACTTCTCCTTCCCCGCACCCTTGCGCGAGCGGATGGACGTGCTGCGCTGTGCCATCAACGCCCGCCGCGTCGTGCTGTTCGACTACCGCCGCCAGGACGGCACCAATTCCGCCCGCGCGGTCCAGCCGCTGGGCCTGTTCTTCTGGGGCCGGGTGTGGACGCTGGGCGCCTGGTGCGAGCTGCGCGAGGAGTTCCGCAGCTTCCGCATCGACCGCATGGACAGCCTCGCGGCGCTGGACCGCCGCTTCGACGAGCTCCCCGGCCGCGGCCTGGAGGATTATCTGGCGCTCTGGCGCGATGAGGCCTGCCACAGCCGGGACGCGGAGTCGGCGCATGCCGACGGCTGGACCGGGAAGCCCTAGAATCCCTCGCCGCGGAAGGGCCGGGACAGCAGCCCCTCGATGGTCTCGTCCAGCCCGGCGCCACGGTTCAGGATGGCGTCGACCGCGCCGCAGATCGGCATGTCGACCCCCAGCTTCGCCGCCAGCCCGACCACCGCCGCGGCGGTGTAGACGCCCTCCGCCACCGACCGGCGGACGGCCAGGATGTCGGCCAGCGCCTTGCCCTCGCCCAGCGCCGCCCCCAGCGACATGTTGCGCGACTGCAGGCTGGAGCAGGTCAGCGTCAGGTCGCCAAGCCCCGACAGCCCCATCAGCGTCTCCGCCCGGCCGCCCAGCGCCAGCGCCAGCCGGGTGATCTCGGCCAGCCCGCGGGTGATCAGCGCGGCGCGCGCGTTGTCGCCCAGCCGCCGCCCCTCGACCACGCCGCAGGCGATGGCCAGCACATTCTTGACCGCCCCGCCGACCTGCGAGCCGACGACGTCGTCCGAGCGGTAGGGCCGGAAGGTGCGGCTGCCCAGCGCCGCCACCAGCACCGCGCCGAGCTCCTCGTCCGCACAGGCAAGCGTCACCGCCGTCGGCAGCCCGCGCGCCACCTCCGCCGCGAAGGTCGGGCCGGACAGGATCGCCACCGGCGTCCCCCCCGGCAGCGAGGCGGCGACCGCCTCGCTCATCAGCGCGTGGCTGTCCAGTTCGATCCCCTTGGCGCACACCACCACCGGTGCGCCCGGCTTCAGCCGCGGCGCCATCTGCGCGGCGACGCCGCGGGCATGCTGGGCCGGCGACACCAGCAGCACCGCGTCGCAGCCGCCGAGATCGGCCAGGTCGCCGGTGACGCGCAGCGCGTCGGGCAGCGGCACGCCGGGCAGATAGTCGCGGTTCTCCCGCCGGATGCCCATCGCCTCCACCACCGCCGGCTCGCGCGCCCACAACAGCGTGTCGCGCCCGGCGCGCAGGGCTGCAAGCGCCAGCGCCGTGCCCCAGGCGCCGCCGCCGACGACACCGATGCGATGGAGGGGAGAGGAAACCACGCTCATGGCCGACCACGCAGGATGTTGTTGAAACCGGCGCCCGTCACGCCTTCACCCCCGACCCGACCCCGGCGCGCCCGATCGCCGGGGCCGCCGTGGGGTCCAGCGGCCAGCGCGGACGCGGGGCGAAGCTGAGCGGATCGCTTTCGCCGAGGCGGAAGCGCTCGATGCCGGCCCAGGCGATCATCGCCGCATTGTCGGTGCACAGCCGCAGCGGCGGGGCGACGAACGGCATGCCGTGCTTCCCCGCCAGCGTCGCCAGCCGGGCGCGGATCGCCTTGTTGGCGGCCACGCCGCCGGCGACCACCAGGGCGCCGCCCTGCGGATGCTCCTCCTTGAAGCGGCGGATGGCGCGGGCGCAGCGGTCGGCCAGCACCTCCGCCACCGTCGCCTGGAAGGCGGCGGCGAGGTCGTCGCGGTCGGCCTCCGTCAAAACGCCGCCCAGCTCCTCCACATGCCGCCGCACCGCAGTCTTCAAGCCGGAGAAGGAGAAGTCGCAGCCCGGACGCCCGAGCATCGGCCGCGGCAGCTCGAAACGGCCGGGGTTGGTCGCCCGCGCCGCCGCCTTCTCCACCAGCGGCCCGCCGGGATAGCCCAGTCCCAGCAGCTTGGCGGTCTTGTCGAACGCCTCGCCCACCGCGTCGTCGATGGTGGTGCCGAGCCGGCGGTAGCGTCCCACCCCCTCGACCGCCAGCAGCTGGCAATGGCCGCCCGACACCAGCAGCAGCAGGTAGGGAAAGGCGACGTCGTCGGTCAGCCGCGCGGTCAGCGCGTGGCCTTCCAGATGGTTGACCGCGACGAAGGGCAGCCCGCGCGCCGCGGCGATGGCCTTGGCCGTCATCACGCCGACGATGACGCCGCCGATCAGCCCCGGCCCGCCGGTGGCAGCCACCGCGTCGAGGTCGCCGAAGCCGATCCCGGCCTCCGCCATGGCGCGGCGGATCAGCCCGTCCAGGTGTTCCAGATGGGCGCGGGCGGCGATTTCCGGGACGACGCCGCCATAGGGCGTGTGGTCGTCCAGCTGCGACAGCACCACGTCGGCGCGGATCTCGCGCGCGTCGGTGACGACGGCCGCCGCCGTCTCGTCGCAGCTCGTTTCAATTCCAAGAACGATCATGCCGCCAAACTAGCGGCCTTGGCCGTCCGGGTATAGCGTCGAGTTATGAACCCCGACACCCCGCCCGACGACGGCAGCATCCTCTATTACGACGCCGACTATCCCTCGCTGGAGATCGGCGAGGCGCGGGCCGACGACGCGGCGACGCTCGCCCGCCTGGGCCTGCTGGGCGACGTCGCCTTCTACACCGGCCTGGCGCGCGCCACCGGCGCCTCGAACGGTGGCCCCGTGCTGGAGGTCGGATGCGGCACCGGCCGCCTGACCATCCCGCTCGCCCGCACCGGCGCGGAGGTCTGGGCGGTCGACGTCAACCCCGGCATGCTGGCCCAACTGCGCGACCGGCTGGCCGCCGAGGCGCCGGAGGTGCGGGCGCGCGTCCGCATCCTGGAGCAGGACGCCGCCGGCCTCGACCGGCCGGAGCTTGCCGCCCGGTTGGCGATCCTGCCCTTCAACCTGCTGATGATGGTGCCGGGCGGCGGGCACGAGGCCCGCCTGCTGGCCGCCGTCACCCGCCATCTCGCCCCCGGCGGCACGGTGGCGCTCGACGTGATGAACCCGCTGACCCTGCCGCAGGACGCCGACCCCGCCCCGGCCCCCTCGCGCCCGCGCCGCCATCCGCGCACCGGCAACCCGGTGGTCCGCCATGCCCGGGCCGGCGCGGTGGACGGCGACGGGGTGCAGCGCATCGCCGGCCGCTATGACGAGCTGCTGCCCGACGGCTCGATCCGCAGCACCCCCTTCGCCTTCCACTGGCGGATGATCGGGCTGGCGGATCTGCGGTCGCGGCTGCCCGCGGCCGGGCTGGCGGTCGACCGGGTCCACGGCGACTTCGACGGCGCGCCCTGGACGGTCGCCAGCCGGCGCACCGTGCTGGTCGGTCATCGCCCCTTTGGCCACCGCCCCTTTCAAGGTTCTCCGGACGAAATTTGATCCGTCTCAATCTTCGGTATGGCAGGGCGACGAATCCTTGCAAAGCTGTGCGGATCGCCTAGAACACGCCCTATGACGACCCACCCGCTCCGTATCGGGACGCGCGGCAGCCCGCTGGCGCTGGCGCAGGCCCATGAAACCCGCGACCGCCTGATCGCCGCCCATCCCCATCTGGCCGCCCCCGGCGCCATCGAGATCGTCGTCTTCAAGACCACCGGAGACCGCATCCTCGACCGCACCCTGGCGGAGGCGGGCGGCAAGGGCCTGTTCACCAAGGAGCTGGAGGAGGCGCTGTTCGACAACCGCGCCGACCTTGCCGTCCATTCGATGAAGGACGTGCCGACCCAGCTCCCCGACGGGCTGGAGATCGCCACCCTCCTGCCGCGCGAGGATCCGCGCGACGCCTTCTTCGCCCGCTCCGGCGGCGGACTGGCCGACCTGCCCGCCGGCGCCGTCGTCGGCACCGCCGGCCTGCGCCGTCAGGCCCAGGTGCTGGAGCTGCGCCCCGACCTGACCATCGTCCCCCTGCGCGGCAACGTGCAGACCCGCCTGTCCAAGCTCGATGCCGGGGAGGTGGACGCCACCCTGCTGGCGCTCGCCGGCCTGCGCCGCCTCGGCCTGACCGGCCGCATCAGCGCGGTGCTGGAGCCGGAAACCATGCTGCCCGCGGTCGCCCAGGGCGCCATCGGCATCGAGATCCGCAGCGACGACAGCGATACCCGCGCCCTGCTGGCTCCGCTGAACTGCGCGGAGACGACGGTGCGCGTCACCGCGGAACGGGCGCTGCTGGCCGCCCTCGACGGCTCCTGCCGCACGCCCATCGCCGCGCTGGCGGTGCTGGACGGCGACCGGCTCCATCTGCGCGCCAAGGTACTGTCGCACGACGGCCGCAGCATCTTCCGGGCCGAGCGCCGCGGCACAGCCGCCGAGGCGCTGTCGCTGGGCGCCGACGCCGGGGCCGAGATCCGGGCGCAGCTGCCGCCCGGTTTCTTCTCCGCCCCGCACTGACCGTCGGCTTGGCGGATTTTCCGGATAGCGGAAAAGACAGCAGGCCTTCCGGATGATGGAAAAGCAGCACGTCTCCCCTTCCCGACAGGGCCGTACGCGGCTTCTAGTCACCCGTCCGATGGAGGACGCCGAGCCTCTGGTGCGGCGGCTGGAGGCTCTCGGCCATGCCGTGGCGGTGGAGCCGATGCTGTCGATGGTGTGGATCGACGGGCCGGAACCGGACCTCTCGAACGTACAGGCCCTGCTGTTCACCAGCGCGAACGGCGTACGGGCATACTCCAAACGTACGAGCCGGCGCGACCGTCCGGTGCAGGCCGTCGGCGACGCCACGGCCCGGGCGGCGCGCGAGGCCGGCTTCACCGACGTCGACAGCGCGTCGGGCGACGTGTACGCCCTGGCCGAGCGTGTCCGGCTCCTGCGCGATCCGGCGGCAGGTACGCTGCTGCATGTGGCGGGAAGCAAGGTGGCGGGCGACCTTGCCGGGCTGCTGGGAACGGCCGGGTTCACGCTGCACCGCAGCGTGATGTACGACGCCGTACCCGCTTCCGCCCTGTCGGAGGAGACCGCGACATTTTTGCGTACGTCGGGCATCGGCGGCGTGTTGTTTTTCTCTCCCCGTACCGCGGCCTCCTTTGTTAGGCTGCTGGCCGAGGCCGGACTGGTCGACCGTTGTCGTACGGTCGACGCGTTCTGTCTCAGCCCCGCGGTCGCGGAGGCTGCCCGTGCGTACGGCGACCAGGGAGTGACGCCGTGGCGAAGCGTACGGGTGGCGGCCCGGCCGGAGCAGGACGCCTTGCTCGATCTGTTGCCGGCCGCCGGGTGACACCGGTGCGGTCCGGCCGTTCGGCCTTATCCCAGGCACGCCCCCTCCGGGGTACGCCGCGTTGGACGGGCCGGGCGTACGGAGGATGAGCGGACCGGTCCGGGGGGCTGTGGCGTTAAGACGAACAACAGCGAACCGAAGGTACAGCCCATGACCTCTCGTCCAGGCTCCGAACGCCCCGGCACCGACCGTGACGGCGACGGCGCCAGCACCGGCAATGCGGCGGTCGACCGCATCGTCGAACGTTTCGGCGGCATCCGCCCGATGGCCCACAAGCTGGACACCCCGGTGACGACGGTGCAGGGCTGGAAGAAGCGCGGCGCGATCCCGCTGGCCCGCCACGCCGACCTGCGCACCGCCGCCGCCAAGCACCGCATCAAGCTGGACGACGCCGACCTGGACGCGGCCACCCCCAGCGAGGACCGGCAGACCGACGCCGCCCCGGCCGTCATCGTCACGCCCGCCCCCGCCACCCCCATCGATGTGACGCCCGCAGACATCACGCCCGCCGACACCGTTCCGGCGGTGGAACCGGTCCCGGCCGCCGCGCCGGCCGACAGCATCCCCGGCGCCGATGTCCCGGCCGGGCCGCAGGCGTCCGACGCGCTGATCCCGCCCGCCGCGCCGCTCGGGACGACCGAACCCGGCAAAGAGGAGGTGAAGGCCGAAGAGGCGAAGGCGGAAGACGCCAAGCCGTCCGACTCCGCGACGCCCTGGTCCTCCACCGGCAGCACGGGCTACGGCAGCACCGCCGACGCCGAGCCGGTGCGCCCGACCATCGCGCCGACGCCCTCATATCTCGACGAGCCGCGCTCCGGCAGCGGCTTCGCCACCGCGCTGTCGATCGTCGCCCTGCTGGTCGGCGCCGCCGCGCTGTCGGCGCCCTGGTGGGGCCCCGCCCTGCCCGGCTGGCCGTCCCCGGCCGCTCCGGCCGCCACCTCCGGCGCCGCCGCCCCGGCCGATCCGGCCCTGCGCGCGCAGATCCAGCAGCTGGTCGACCGCGTCGCCAAGCTGGAGCAGCGCCCGGCCGCCGCACCGGCCGGCAATGGCGGCAACGCCGCCGACCTCACCGCCCTGACCGGGCGGATCGACGCGCTGGAGAAGCGCCCGGCCGCCGATCCCGCCGCCGGCGCTGCCGCCGACGACGCCCGGAAGGCGCTGGCCGACCGCCTCGCCGCGCTGGAACAGAAGCTCACCGCCGTCTCCGGCAACAGCCAGGCGGCGCAGGAGCTGCGCAGCGAGGTCGATTCGCTGAAGCAGCAGGTCTCGACCGTCAGCCAGGGCCTGGAGAAGCGCCAGGACGCCGCCACCGCCGCCCAGGCGCTGGTTCTGGCCGCCGGCCAGCTGCGCGCCTCGCTGTCGGGCGGCCAGCCGTTCCAGCAGGATCTGCAGGCGGTCCGCGCCCTCAACATCGCCGATGCCGGGGTGTCCCAGCCACTCGACGCGGTGGCGCCCTATGCCGCCAAGGGCATTCAGACCCGCGCTCAGCTGACCGACCGCTTCCAGCCGCTGGCAGGCGAGATCGTCCGCGCCGGGATCCGCGGCGAGGGCAACGGCTGGATCGACTCGGCGGTCGGCAAGCTGTCGACCCTGGTCACCGTGCGCCGCGAGGGCGGCGGGGTGGTCGGCACCACCGACGACGCCATCGTCGCCCGTGCCGAGGCCGCTCTCTCCTCCGGCAATCTCGGCAAGGCGGTCGAGGAGCTGTCGGCCCTGCAGGGTCCGGCCGCGCAGGCCGCCGCCGCCTGGCTGGCCGACGCCAAGGCGCGTCTGGCCGCCGATCAGGCGGTGCGCCAGCTGAACGACCGCGCCATCGCCCTGATGACCACCGCCGCCGGCGGGAAAGGGGCCGCCCAATGATCCGCGCCCTCTGGTTCCTTCTGAAGGTCGCGGTGGTCATCGCCGCCGCGATCTGGCTGGCCGACCGTCCCGGCACCGTCAGCGTCCATTGGCTGGGCTATGCCGTCGAGGCGCCCTTCTGGGTCGCGCTGCTGGCCGGGCTGGCGGCGCTGGGCATCGCGGCGCTGGGCTACCGCCTGCTGCGCGGCCTGATCCGCACGCCCCAGCGCATCCGCCGCCACAGCCGGGCCCGCCGCCGCGAGCGCGGCTACCGCGCCCTGACCCAGGGCATGGTGGCGATCGCCGCCGGCGACGCGCCGACCGCGCGCAAGATGGCGCGCAAGGCCGACGGGCTGCTGAACGAGCCGCCGCTGACCATGCTGCTGTCGGCCCAGGCCGCCCAGCTCCAGGGCGACGAGCGCGCCGCCAAGCAGTATTTCCATGCCATGCTGGAGCGGCCGGAGACGGCCTTCCTCGGCATGCGCGGGCTGCTGACCCAGGCGATCAAGTCGGGCGACCGGGTGGAGGCGCTGACCCTCGCCCGCAAGGCGCGCGGGCTCCAGCCCGACACGCCCTGGCTGCTCGGCACGCTCTACGACCTGGAGGCGCGGGCCGGCGACTGGGCTGCCGCCGAAGGCACGCTGCAGCAGGCGATCCAGGCCGGGGCCATCCCGGCCGAGGAGGGCCGCCGCCACCGCGCCGTCCTGCTGCTAGAGCGCAGCTTCGAGGCGGAACGCCGCGGCCGGGCCGACGCCGCCCTGTCGCACGCCCAGGCGGCGCACGACATGATGCCGGGCTTCGTCCCCGCCGCGGTGCGGCTGGCCCGCCTGCAGGTCGCCGCCGACCGGCTGAAGCCGGCCGCCAAGGTGGTGGAGCGGGCATGGCGGCAGTCGCCGCATCCGGAACTGGCCGAGGTCTACCGCGGCATCATCGCCAGCTACGACGCGCTGACCCGGGTCCGGCTGTTCCAGAAGCTGCTGCGGCAGTCCCCCGACTCGGCCGAATCGCATCTGGCGGTCGCCCGCGCCGCGATCGACGCCCAGCTGTGGGGCGAGGCGCGCCAGCACCTGAACCGCGCGATGGAGATCGGCCCGACCCGCCGCGCCTACCGGCTGATGGCCGAGCTGGACCGCGGCGAGCGCCATGACGAGGATGCTGCGAAGGACTGGCTGGCCAAGGCCGCCAACGCGCCGGAAGACCCGGTGTGGACCTGCGGCTCCTGCGGGGCGGTCAGCCACAATTGGGGCGGGCTGTGCGGCCATTGCGGCGCCTTCGACAGCCTGGCCTGGAAGGCACCGACCGTCGCCGTTCCCCTGATGGAGCCGACGGACATTCCCCCGGCGCTCGCCCGTCCGGCGACCGCGTAAGGATAGACGCAGGTTCGACCCCCTCTCCCGCCCCGGGAGAGGGGTTTTTTTATTGCCGCAGCCCCTCCGGCCCGACGCGGTCGAGGGGGAGGTCCTTCAGGGCGCGGAGGCGGTCCAGGGTCCGGGGGGCAGGGGCGGCGGCGGCACTTGCGGCGGCATTCGCGGCTCCGCCGGCCGTCCTGGCCCCGGCGGGCGCGGCCTCCGGCGCAGCAGTCTCCAGCCGGTTGTCCTCGATGCGGAACTCGCCGCCGGTCAGGCTGGTGACGAGCTGGTCCTTCGGCGACGGCCCCGCCACCACGTTGCCGCTGGCGACGTTGCCGTGCATCAGCCCGGCCTTGCCGGCGCTGGGCACCCATTCCAGCCGCAGGAAGCGGTCCTTGGCATCGGGCATCAGGGTGACGTTGTCCGACACCCGGTTGTTGTCGCCGCCATGCAGGAAGATGGCGGCGGCGCCGGTGTTCTCCAGCAGGTTGCCCTGCACCGTCACGCCGCTGGTCATGTCGTCCAGATAGATGCCGAAGCCCTTGTAGCGGACCAGCCATCGCCCCTGCGCGTCGGTGGCCAGCCCGCCGCTGTCGCGGATGTCGTTGAAGCGGACGATGCTGCGGGTGTCGTTGCCGCTGCGGCCCAGCATCTCGATGGCGCCGGCGTCGGCGGTCTGGCGGGCGGTGTCGCGGATGCGGTTGAACTCGACGATGTTGTCGCTGTTCACCGTCTGCGGGTTCCAGTTCTTGATCGAGATGCCGTAGCGCGCGGCGCGGCGGATGTCGTTGTGGGCGATCAGCGTGCCGCTGATGCCGGCCGCCATCACCCCGCCGCCGAAGAAGCGCACCTCGCCGATGTCGCTGATGCGGTTGGCGAGGACGCGGTTGTCGCGGCTGCCCGGCGCCAGCAGGACACCGCTGCGGCCGAGATGCTCCATCCGGTTGCCCGACACCTCGCTGCGGACGGCGCCGTCCAGCGTCACCGCTGTACCGACCAGGGCGAAGCGGTTGCCGGCGATGCGCAGCCCGCTGCCGCCCTTGGCCAGCACGGCGCTGCCGTCCCACGGCACGTCGGCGAAGGTCAGCCCCTGCACCGTCACGTCGCGCGCGCCGTCCAACCGCAGCAGTGTCGCCTGCCGCGCCACCACCAGCTCGGCCCGTCCGCCCTCCGCCCCGGCCGGCGGCTTCACCAGCAGCCGCTTTGCCCTGGCGTCCCAGGCGAATTCGCCCGGCCGCCTCAGGAAGTCGGGATGGCCGAGCAGCCTGACGGTCGAGCCGTCGCGGTAGGGATATTGCCCGTCGCCGTCGAGGGTCAGCAGCCCGCCCGGATCGGCGGAGGCGACGCCCAGGATGTCGTCGGACAGCCGTTCGCGGTCCAGCGCCTGCGCCCGCACCCCCGGCCCGGCCCAGCCGGCCTTCAGCACCCCGGGCGGCAGCAGCATCTGCCGCTTGCTCCCGGGACTCTTGGAATCTGACTGGACGGCTTTCGCCGGGAACCAGCCGCTGCGCGGGTCGCCGGGAGTGACCTCGCCGCTGCGCGCCGCATCGAGCCGCTGCCCGCCGATGGAGACGTCCAATCCCGGATCGCGCGCCAGCGGCGCCGACAGCAGGCCGTTCGCCGGCTGCGCGCCGCCCACCGGCTCGCCGCCCGACAGCACCGGCTCCTCGCCCTCCGCCGCGATCAGGCGCAGGCCGGCCAGCGAGCCGTCGACCACCAGCGGCGCCGTCAGCCGATAGGTTCCGCCATGCAGCCGCACCGTCGCCGGGCCATTGCCCTTCGCCGCGGCCAGCGCGCGGGCCGGGGTGGCGAAGGGACCGTCGCGCCCGTCCGCCGACGGCTGGGCCAAACGCCCCGACCAGCGGTCGTTGCCGGCGGGGGACACATGGAAACTCGCCTCCGCCGCCGCCGCTGCCGCTCCTCCTCCGGCGAACGGAAGCGCCAGCGCGCCGAGCATCGCGATCCGGGGCAGGATCCTGGCCGCTCCACTCCAGGCCGTTCCAGTCGATGGACGGGGCATTGCAGAAGCTCCTCCGTTACGGCGACTCTTCCGCCGAAGGGGGGAGACTGACCCAGCGCCGCCGCACCGGCAAAAGCGCGAAGGGGGTGTGCGGGTGCGAAGGGGCCACGCCCTCTGCACCCCTGCCGGGACGGGGCGGGACGTATAGGCTGGCTTTCCTCCCAGCCCGACCGGCCGGTCGTCCGGCTTCGCCCGCGTCCGGCCCCGGTCGGGCCAAGCCCGTAACCGGGGACGGTGTGCCGATGATCGAAATGGCGCTGATCGCGCAGGTTCTGGTGCTGGTGCTGGTGGCCGTGGTGTTCCTCAGCACCGGCAGCGCGTCGATGTTCCATCCGCTGACGCTGTACCTGATCTTCCACGCCCTGGTCTTCGTCATGCGGCCGATCCTGGTCCACACCCAGCATTTCGACGACGTGTGGCTGTTCATGGGCTTCTGGCCGGACGAGCGGCAGTTCGTCATGACGCTGGTGGTCAGTTCGGTGGCGCTGGTCGCCTTCTCCGCCGCCTGCGCCTGGGCCGGGCTGGCCAGGCCCGACTGGACCCCGAACGGCGAGCCGGCCCCGACCTTCAGCTTCGACCGGGTCGACATCGTGGCCTTCCTGACCACGGCGGCGCTGCTGGCGCCGCTGGCGATCTATTCGGCGATCCAGCGCCAGGGCGGCGCCAGCTTCGACGGCACCGGCGACGTGCAGATGGAGCGCGATCCCCTGACCGGCCAGCCGATCTACACCAACACCACCGGCTACATCGCCGAGGCCCATTCGATGGGCCTGCCGCTGACGCTCGGGCTGATCTGGATCTGCCGCTTCCACCCGCTGTCCTTCCTCCCCTTCGCCGGCTTCGTCGCCTACCGCGCCTATCTCGGCTGGGGGCGCTGGGCGATCATCATGGGCATCCTGGGGCTGGTGCTGCTGCTGCTGTACCGCACCCGCACCCGCTGGTTCCGGCTGTGGCACGTGCTGGCCGCGGTGCCGGTGATGGGGCTGTTCACGCTGCTCGGCAACAACCGCGACGCCTTCCGCGACGTGCTGGCCGGCGACGCGCCGCCGTCGGTCCTGCTGCGCTTCAACGGCGGCAGCGGCGGCGGCCGGGCGATCGACGCGCTGGCCGGCCAGGATCTGGCGAATTTCGACTTCCTCTCCTACATCCTGTGGGTGGTGCCGAAACAGTCGGCGACCTACACCTGGTTCACCCAGTATCTCCAGCTGTTCACCGAGCCGATCCCGCGCCTGCTGTGGCCGGGCAAGCCGGTGGGGGCGCCGGTGAAGTGGGTCGACCTCAACGACTACGGCGTCTTCTACAACCTGACCACCTCGCTGCCGGGCGACGGCTGGATGAGCGCCGGCTGGATCGGCATGATTATCACCATGGTCGCGGTCGGCCTGATCCTGGGGCGGCTGCACCGCTGGTTCTGGGTCAGCGGCTTCCGCAACCGCTATGCCGTGCTGTTCTATTGCGCCTTCCTGCCGCTGTGCCTGCAATGGTTCCGCGACGGCAACATCACCATCGTGAAGTTCGGCTTCTTCTCGCTGCTGCCGATCCTGCTGTGGATCGGGCTGACACGGGTGCTGCGCGCCTGGGGGATCCTGGACGACGACCCGCTGGGACCGGTGGTGGCGCCGCCGAATCTCGCCGGGCGCCATAATCTTGCCGGGCCAAATCTCGCCGGGCCAAATCTCGCCGGAAGGGAGCCGTCATGACGCTGACCGTCAGCGCCGTCATCGCCACCTACAACCGCGGGCCGGAGCTGCGCATCGCCCTGACCCGGCTGATGACCCAGACCGCGCCGCCGATGGAGATCATCGTCATCGACGACGGCTCCAGCGACGGCACCGGCGCGATGATGCGGGCGGAGTTCCCGACCGTCCGCTACATCCGCCAGCCGCACAATGGCGGGCTGATCCTGGCCCGCAACTTCGGCTTCGTGAACACGACCGGCGACTGCATCCTGTCGGTCGACGACGACAGCTGGTTCGAGGAGCCGGACGGGCTGGCCCGCTGCGTCGCCCATCTGGAGCAGAATCCCGACGTCGCCGCCGTGGCCTGCAACATCGAGACGCGCGACGGGCTGGTCTATTTCCCCAAGGGCGCCGCCCCCTTCGACGTGCCGTGGTATGTCGGCTGCGGCCACCTGCTGCGGCGCAGCGCGGTCGAGCGGGTCGGGCTCTACATGCCCGAGCTCTACCGCCAGGGGGAGGAGAAGGACCGCTGCCTGCGTCTGGTCGGCGCCGGCTTCCGCGTCGTGGCGTTGCCCGGAATCATGGTCTACCACGACAAGAGCGAAAAGGGCCGCAAGCCGGGACTGGAGCGTTTCTACAACCACCGCAACGACCTGATCCGCGAGGTTGCGCGCTGCCCGGCCCCGCTGCTGGCATGGCGGCTGGCGCGCAGCTGGGCCGGCAACAGCTGGAAGAACCTGCGCCAGGGGCCACGCCTGACCGACCTGAAGGTGCTGCTGGCCCTGCCCGAGATCCTCCGCATCGGGCTGAAGCACCGCGCCCCGGTCGGCGTCGAGGCCTACCGCCGCTGGCTGCATCTGGCCAAGACCGCGGCCCCTGCCAGCGCGCCGCCGGCGGAAAAGACCCTCGCCCGCCAGCCCCTCAGCCGCCCGGCTGCATCCCGCCCAACTGCAGCAGAACGGCCCAGCCCAGCACGATCAGAGTAACGGTCAGCGTCATCGCCATGCCCGGCGCCCGGGCGAAGGGATGGATCAGGTATCCCGCCCAGAACAGCAGCCGCCCCAGCACGAACAGCCCGGTCGCCACCGCCGCCGCTCCCATCGAGGGCACCGGCAGGGTGGCGACCAGGGCCGCCAGCGCCGGCAGGAAGATGGCGGTCTGCTCCACGCTGTTCGCCAGCACCCGCTGGCTGACGCGCTGGCCGCGCGATTCCGGATCCTCGATCGGGTTGAAGGCCTGGGTGCGCCCGCGCATCGCCATCACGCCGAAGACCATGGCGAACAGCACCAGCGCCGGCCACAGCGCCAGCCGCGCCCACAGGGCCATCCGCGCGCCGGGCGCGTTGATGCCCACCGGCGGCGCCACCAGCGACAGCAGCAGGACGAACAGCAGCGCCGTCACCACGGCCGAGGAGCCGTTCAGCAGCAGGGCTGGCAGGACCAGCGACTTCCGCCGCCGGGCGGACTGCGGGCGGATGGCGGTTTCGGACATGGCGGGCGGGCTCCATCACGAGAGGGCATGAACGGGAGAGGCACGGACGAAGTGCGGGTCATTCCCGATTGACCTGTCCGGCCCATCCGGGAAGGATCGTATCCGTCCTGGCCTTCAATAACGGCCGTGCCCGTGATTTGGATCAAGGCCCCGATGCCGTCTTGCGTATCCCATGCAGGGGTGTCCCGTTGGGGGCCTGTTGCCAGCCTCTCTTTTCGCTACCATGTTCTAATCATCTTGCTTCACCATGTGGGTGAACGCAGGGATCTCGATGGTGGAGGGTCTATGATGGATCTCGTTCTGCTCGGTGGTGCGGTGGCGGCGGCTGCGGCGTTGGCCGGTCTGATCGCCACGATGCCCACCCCGAAACCGATTCCGATCCGCATCCGCGACCGTCGCCGCCAGCGTCGCTGACGGCACCGGCAGGCCGGACGCCCAACCGATCCCTGAATGGGATGGCCGGATCGGCTTGC
This sequence comes from Azospirillum sp. HJ39, assembly GCF_041507355.1. Classification (NCBI taxonomy): domain Bacteria; kingdom Pseudomonadati; phylum Pseudomonadota; class Alphaproteobacteria; order Rhodospirillales; family Azospirillaceae; genus Azospirillum; species Azospirillum sp. HJ39. The sequence goes on from NZ_CP167911.1 coordinate 2,818,278, forward strand.
CCTGACCGTTGGGGTTCGACAGCCGGCAGGGTTTGACGCGAAGAGCGCTCAGCGGTCCAGATCGCGGATCGCGCGGTTCAGCTCGAATTCCTTGGAGGCGACATAGGCCTCCATCCCGACGATCCGCTTCTCCATGTCGCGAAAGCGCTGGGTCAGGCCGGCGAGCGTGCGGTCGGGCTTGGTCGATACCGTCCGCCAGAAGGCTTCCTCCTCGGAATCGCGATAGAGCTGCGCCGGACGGACCGGCAGCACCAGCACCGCGATCACGTAGGCGATCGCCAGCGGCACCGAAAAGAAGAACAGGCCGAACAGCATCGCCAGCCGGACGACGCCCGGCCGCACGCCGAAATAATCGGCGACGCCCGTGCACACCCCACCAAGCACCCCGCGCTGCGGATCGCGGTAGAGCCGGTGCGGATTCGGCGAGTCGTAGGGGGACGCGCGGTCCATGTCTGCCTCGTTCCTTGTCTTTGAGTTTCAGGTTGGTAGAGGGAGTGCTGCGGCAGTCCCCTCTCCCTCGAAGCTCTCGCACAAAGCTCCGCTTTGTGCTGACGCGGCAGGCGGACCGTAGGTCCGCTGAGAGCGGGGGAGGGTTAGGGAGGGGCAATCGCCAGCCGACATCCCACCCCATCACATCTTGTTGCGCCAGTTCGGCGCTTCGGCGTCGAGCACGCGTTCCAGCGTCTGGACGCGGGTCTCCAGCCGGTTGGAGATTTCCCACAGCTCGGCCAGCAGCCGTTCGTCCTGCGCCGTGAGCCCGCGCTGCGACCGCCATTTGGTGATGTAGTGGAAGACGATCCAGACCGGCGCCACCACCACCATGAACAGCACCGCAAGGACGAAACCCAGGATCCCCATGGTCGTCGGGCCTTCTTATTGTCGTGAGTACAAGGAGGCGGGGCGTCGCCGCCCCGCCCCGGTGCCGGAACCGGCGGGTCAGCCGTTGCGGCGGGCGGCGATCCGCGCCTTCAGCGCGGCCAGATCCTCTTCGACCTTGTGCGCCGCCTCAAGCTCGGCGATCTCCTCGGTCAGGCTCTTGGTGCGGCCGACGTCATAGGCCTCGACCCGGCCCTCCATCTCGTCCAGGTTGCGTTCGACCTGTTCGAAGCGCGACAGGGCGTCGTTGATGCGCTCGTCATGCAGGGCGGTGCGGACCTTGACCCGGTTGCTGGCCGTCTGGGTGCGGGCGACCAGCGCCTTTTCGCGGGTCTTGGCGTCGGTCAGCTTGGCCTGGAGCCGGCCGATGTCCTCGTTGGCCTTGGCCAGCGCGGCTTCGACCTGCACCAGCTGTCCGGTCAGCGTGTCGGCCTGCTCGGCCACCTTCGACTTGGCCAGCAGGGCGCCCTTGGCCAGATCCTCGCGGTCGCGGGTCAGCGCCACCTCTGCCTTGCGGTCCCATTCGTCGCGCTCGCGGTGGAGGTCGGCGACCCGGCGTTCGATCTCCTTCTTCTCCGCGATGATCTTGACGGTGGAGGAGCGCACCTCGACCAGCGTGTCCTCCATCTCCTGGATGATCAGGCGGATCAGCTTCTCCGGCTCCTCGGCGCGGTCGAGCAGGGAATTCAGGTTCGACTGCACGATGTCGGTCAGGCGCGAAAAGATGCTCATGGTCTGTATCCTGTGAATCAGCCGAGGATGGCGCCGGCGACGATGCCGGCGAAGAAGAACAGCCAGCTTTCCGCCGGCCGGGTGGCGAGGTAGTTGCGCACGCGCCGCAGCGTCGGGCGGCCCGTCGAAGGACCCTGCGCGCTGTCGGAACGGTGACCGCCATAGCGGCGGCGGAAATCGCTGAAGTCGCTCATCTGTGATCTCCTTGCCTTTGCAGCCTTCATCGCAACCGCCGTGCCAAGTCGCGCAGGCTCCATCCAACCCTTTGCCATGGCTGGGTTTTCGCCATTCGGGAGCCCAACATTGCATCGGATTGCCGTATCGCCAATTCAGCGATATCATCGTCAATCCAGCGAACTTCCGGTGAAAAGCGCGATGACTCCCAACCCGCCCTCGCTGCTCGGCGAATCGCCGGCCTTCCTCTCGGCGCTGGCCCATGTGTCGCGGGTGGCGCCGCTGGAACGGCCGGTGCTGGTGATCGGGGAGCGCGGGACCGGCAAGGAGCTGATCGCCGCCCGCCTGCACTACCTGTCGCAACGGTGGGAGCGCCCCTTCGTCAAGGTGAACTGCGCGGCCCTGCCCGAGTCGCTGCTCGATTCGGAGCTGTTCGGGCATGAGGCCGGGGCCTTCACCGGCGCCACCCGCCGCCAGATCGGCCGGATCGAGCAGGCCGACGGCGGCACCCTGTTCCTGGACGAGATCGCCACCGCCTCCCCCGCCGTCCAGGAGAAGCTGCTGCGCGCCGTCGAATATGGCGAGATCGAGCGGGTCGGCGGCCGCACCGCCACCGTCGACGTCCGGGTCGTCGGCGCCACCAACGCCGATTTGCCGGCGCTGGCCGCGGCCGGGCGGTTCCGCGCCGACCTGCTGGACAGGCTGGCCTTCGACGTGGTGACCCTGCCGCCGCTCCGCGCCCGCCCCGCCGACATCCCGCCGCTGGCCGAGCATTTCGCGCTGGGCATGGTGCGCGAATTGGAACGCCCGCTGTTCCACGGCTTCACCGCCGCGGCGCTCGACCGGCTGCGCGGCCATGACTGGCCCGGCAACGTGCGCGAGCTGCGCAACGCGGTGGAACGTTCGGTCGCCGCCGCCGATCCCGACGAGCCGCTCGACCGCATCGTCCTCGACCCCTTCGACTCACCCTGGCGCCCGACCGCCATGCCGATGGCGCGGGCGCTTGCCGCCCCCGTTCCGGACCGGCCCGCCGCCCCCGTCGATGCCGCCATTCCCGCCCCCGCCGCCCAGGACGGCAGCATCCTCGACCGGGTCCGCGACTTCGAGGCCGCCCTGCTGCGCGAGGCCCTGGAACGTCACCGCTTCAACCAGCGCCAGACCGCCGACGCCCTCGGCCTCGGCTACCACCAGCTTCGCGGCATGCTGAAGAAGCACGGGCTGATTCCGTCACCCCAGGATTTTCAGCCCAAACTTACCCGGAATTCCGCTCCATGATAGGAAAGGGCCACTCCTCTCCAGCCGTTGGAGCGCCCCGAATGCCCCTCTCCGCAATCCCCAGCCTCCCCGCCCCGCCGCCGCGGATGGAACAGTGAACAGCGCGGCCGATTCTGTTTCATACGGTTTCAAATGTTCCATCCGTCCGGCGGGCACCTCCCGGAATCTCCCGAAGGATCCCCCCTCTGCGACCATAGGCCGTCCCCGGCAGGCAGGCAGGCCGTGCTATACCGGGTTCTCAACCGTCGCAAAGCGGTTCGTCACGATACGGGAAGGGGAGCAGCGCGATGGCCACCAGCATGTCCGGCCTTGAGGTCCGTGGTCCGGTCAAGCCGGGTTTCGAGGAGATCCTGACGCCCGAGGCACTGGCCTTCCTGGCCGAGCTGGAGGGGCGGTTCGGGCCCGAGCGGCAGCGGCTGATGGACGTGCGGAGCAAGCGGCAGGCGCTGCTGGACCAGGGGCACAAGCCCGATTTCCTGCCGGAGACCCGCGCCATCCGCGAGGCGGACTGGACCATCGCCCCGCTGCCGGTCGACCTGCTCGACCGCCGGGTCGAGATCACCGGCCCGGTCGACCGCAAGATGGTCATCAACGCGCTGAACAGCGGCGCCAAGGTCTTCATGGCCGACTACGAGGATGCGACCTGCCCGACCTGGACCAATCTGGTCGAGGGGCAGATCAACATCCGCGACGCCGTGCGCCGGACCATCTCCTACGAGGATCCGGCCAGCGGGAAGAAATACCGCCTCAGCGACAAGACCGCGGTCCTGAAGATCCGCCCGCGCGGCTGGCATCTGGAGGAGCGCCATGTGCTGATGGACGGCGAGCCGATGTCGGGCGCGCTGTTCGACTTCGGCCTGCATGTCTTCCACAACGCGCATGAACTGCTCGCCCGCGGCAGCGGCCCCTATGTCTACCTGCCCAAGCTGGAAAGCCATTTCGAGGCGCGGCTGTGGCGCGAGGTCTTCCTGGTGGCTGAGGAATACCTGCACCTGCCCCACGGCTCGATCAAGGCGACGGTGCTGATCGAGACCATCCTGGCCGCCTTCGAGATGGACGAGATCCTCTACGAGCTGCGCGAGCATTCCGCCGGCCTGAACTGCGGGCGCTGGGACTATATCTTCAGCTTCATCAAGAAGTTCCGGAAGGACCCCGCCGCCGTCATGCCCGACCGGGCGGAGGTGACGATGGCGACCCCCTTCCTGTCGGCCTACAGCCAACTGGCGATCAAGACCTGCCACCGCCGGGGTGCGCCGGCCATCGGCGGCATGGCCGCCTTCATCCCGGTCAAGGGCAATCCGGAAGCGAACGAGGTCGCCTTCTCCCGCGTGCGCGCCGACAAGGAACGCGAGGCGTCCAACGGCCATGACGGCACCTGGGTCGCCCATCCCGGGCTGGTGCCGGTGGCCTGCGAGGTGTTCGACACCTACATGCCGACGCCGAACCAGATCGCCCGCAAGCGCACCGACGTGACCGTCACCGCCGCCGACCTGCTGGCGGTGCCCCCCGGTCCCAGGACCGAGGCCGGCCTGCGCAGCAACATCGCGGTCGGCATCGGCTATATCGAGGCATGGCTGCGCGGGCTGGGCTGCGTCCCGCTGTTCAACCTGATGGAGGACGCCGCGACCGCGGAGATCAGCCGCACCCAGGTCTGGCAATGGGTCCACACCGGCACCGTGCTGGACGACGGGCAGGCGGTGACCATGGATCTGGTCGACCGCATCCTCGGCGAGGAGTTGTCCGCCTGGAAGGACCGTGTCGGCGCCGACACCTATGCCCACGGCCGCCATGCCGACGCCGCGGCGCTCTTCCGCGATCTGGTCGCGCGCGACGACTTCACCGACTTCCTGACCCTGCCGGCCTACGACCGCCTGGTGGCCGAGGGGGCGTAAGGAGGCGCCGCTGGCCCCTCTCCCTCGAAGAGGGGGAGGGGTTAGGGAGGGGCACCGAAGCCTTGACCCAACTCGCCCCCTACCCCACCCGGCCCAACAGGACCGTCAACGGCCAGCGGATGCGCCGCTCCGTCTCCGGATCGCCCCACAGCGGCGCGATCTCCTCGGCGAATTCTTCCAGCGGGTTGCGACCCGTCGCCTTGGCGGCCGCCTTCACCCCCGACCAGGTGTTCATGTAGCCGAGCAGCCGCGGCAGCGACCACACCGCCTCCATCGCCAGCGGCGGCACCGGCAGCGCCGGGAAGGGAAAGTCGAGGTCGCGGTAGCCGTTCACCACCTTCCAGCGGTCGGCCGGCCAGTGGGGACCGAGCGTGCCGTTGTGGAAACGCTCGACCGCCGCGTCCAGCGCCGGGTCGTCCAGCCGCTGCAGCGCGTAGCAGACCAGCGCCACCGCCGCCCCCGGCTTGGCCACCCGCCGCACCTCGGCATAGAAGCGGGGCAGGTCGAACCAGTGCGCCGCCTGCGCCGCGACGATCAGGTCGCAGCAGCCATCGGGAAGCCCGCTATCCTCCGCCGGTGCGACGGCGTAGCGGACGCGGTCATGCGCCTCGGCCTGCGCGATCTGGCCGGCGCTGGCGTCGGTGGCATGGACCGCCGCGAAGCGGGCGGCCAGCGCGGTGGAGAACTGGCCGTTGCCGCAGCCGGCATCCCAGGCCAGCCCGGCCGACGGCGCCGCGTCCGCCAGCGCCGCGGCCAGGCCGTCCGGATAGCTGGGCCGGAAGGCGCGGTAATCCCCGGCATGGCCGGAGAAATGGTCCTTGAAGGATGGCATCGGGAACGATTGGCCTTGGAATTCCGTGGCCGATGAGGATAAACCCTGTGGGTTCGTCGCGGAACCCTTCCCGGGCATCCCGCATCTTTCCGCTGTGGCGCAGGCGCGCCGGGCGTGCTAACCAAGCGCGCGATTTTCCGTGCGCCTCGCCAACCACCCGTGTCCGGCATGCAGACCTTCCTGGAATTCGAAAAGCCGATCGCCGAGCTTGAAGGCAAGATCGAGGAGTTGCGGCACCTGACCAACGCCGGCGACATCAACATCGCCGACGAGGTCGCCAAGCTGCAGGCCAAGGTCGACAAGCTCCTGCGGCAGACCTACGCCAAGCTCACGCCAGCGCAGAAGGTTCAGGTGGCGCGCCACCCCAATCGTCCGCACTGCCTGGACTATGTGCACGGCCTGATCGAGGACTTCACGCCGCTGGCCGGCGACCGGCATTACGCCGAGGACCGCGCGGTCATCGGCGGGCTGGGGCGCTTCCGCGGCCGCTCGGTCGTGGTGATCGGCCAGGAAAAGGGCAACGACACCGAAACGCGCGTCCGCCACAATTTCGGCATGGCGAAGCCCGAAGGCTACCGCAAGGCCCAGCGCCTGATGGATCTGGCCGACCGCTTCAAGCTGCCGGTCGTCTCGCTGGTCGACACCGCCGGCGCCTTCCCCGGCGTCCAGGCGGAGGAGCGCGGCCAGGCCGAGGCCATCGCCAAGAGCATCGAGCGCTGCCTGCGGCTGTCCGTGCCGATGGTTGCCTCGGTCATCGGCGAGGGCGGCTCGGGCGGCGCCATCGCCATCGCCACCGCCGACCGCGTCCTGATGCTGGAACACGCCATCTATTCGGTGATCTCGCCGGAAGGCTGCGCGTCGATCCTGTGGCGCAGCTCCGACATGGCGGGCGAGGCGGCCATCGCGCTGCGCCTGATCAGCCAGGACCTGAAGGAACTCGGCGTCATCGACCATGTGGTGAGCGAGCCCATCGGCGGCGCCCACCGCGACCCGGACGAGACGATCAGGAAGCTGGGCGACTGCATCGAGGAGTCGCTGGGAGAACTGGACGGGCTCGACGGCCCGGCGCTGCGCGCCAAGCGCCGCGAGAAGTTCCTGGAGATGGGGCAGAAGGGGCTGGGCTGAGTTATGCCCCCTCCCCATCCCTCTCCCGCGGGACGCGGGGGAGGATTGGGGAGGGGGTAAAAAGCCCCTCACCCCAAGAACCCGTGCAGGAACCAGCGCGGGCTTTCCCCCGGCCGGTACAGCCCGGCGCGGAACAGCCAGAAGCGGCGGCCGTCGCCGTCCTCCACGCGGTAGTAATCGCGGACGGCCAGCCCCAGCGACCCTTCCGGGCGCCACCATTCGCATTCGATCCGCTCCGGCCCGTCGGCGCGGCGCACGCGGTGGCGCACGCCGCGCCACAGGAACTGCAACGGCGGGTCGTCGGGCAGCGGGGCGATGGCCTCGACCGGCTCGGGCGGGGTCAGCAGGCGCAGCGGGCGCGGCCGGCCGGCCGGCCAGGGCTTCGGTGCCGGCAGCGGCTCCCCCGGCGGCAAGGGCGCGACGCAGCGTTCCGGCAGCCAGCTTTCCCGCGGCACCAGCCGCAGCACCGCCCGATCCCCCAGCCGCAGCACAAGGCGATCCACCAGTTCGGCCAGCCCGGCATCCGACCCTTCCCCGTCCATGCCGGTCTGGATCGCGCCGAGCGGCTCCGTCCCGGTCGCGGCCAAGGTCAGCGTCTCCAGCCCCGGGCCGGGTTCGATCCGCTCCAGCAGGGGGGCGAACAGCCGGGCCAGCACCGCCGGATCGCGGGCCGGCCGGCTGGTGCCGAGCGTCAGCCCCTGCGGCTCGTCGTCCACCCTCTGGTCGATGCGGTGGGCGTCCAGCCGCAGCCGCCGCGCCCCCTGCCCGGCCGCCTCCAGCCCGGCGCAGAGCCGCCGCAGCAGATGGCGGAGCGCACCGGCAATCGATTCGGGCGTGGCGATCGGCTCGGCGAAGGACAGGCGCTCGCGGAATGCCGGCACCGGCCGGCGCGGCGAGATCGGCTCGTCCAGCCGGCCGAAGGCCTGATCGTAGCGTTGCAGCAACGTCTCTCCGAACCGCGCGGCCAGCCCGGCGCGCGGCATGGCGTGCAGGTCGCCGATCCGGCGCAGGCCGAGCGCATGCAGCGCCTCCACCGTCTCCGCCGGCAGGCGCAGGGCGGCAAGCGGCAGGCCGTCCAGCCGCTCCCGCCGCCGCTCCTCGGCATCGGCGAAGCGGACGATCCCCCAGGCAGCCGTCGGGGTGGCGGCAATGGCCGCGCGGGCGGCGAAGCCGGCGACCCGCAACCGGCCGGTCAGGTCGGCCGCCAGCGCCCCCTCTCCCCCGAACAGATGGGCGCAACCGGTGATGTCGATCACCACCCCGTCCGGCTCGTCGACCGCGGTGCAGGGGCTGTAGCGCCGTGCCCAGTCGGCGATCCGGCCAAGCAGCGCCGAATCGGCGTCAGGCGTCGCCTCCGCCACCTCCAGCCCGGGTTCGAGCGAGCGGGCATCGGCCAAGCTGTGGCCGGGGCTGATGCCCACCGCCGCCGCCGCCCGGTTGACCGCGACCACCACCCGCCGCTGCCGCTCGGTCCGCAGCAGGGCAAGCGGCCGCGCCCGCTGCTCCGCCGGCATTCCCCGCTCCCTGGCATCGGTGGGAAGCCGCGGCAGCCACAGGGCAAGGATTCGGCGGGCCTCCCCCGCACCCCGGCCGATTCCACGGACAGGGGAAAGAGAGGCGCGCGGAAGCTGGGCGGGAGGTGCCATATCGGACCAAAGGATAGGAACGAACAGCGAACATTCTAGCGTCGGCTTGGCTGCAAGGGGAGCCCCTCCTTTGGGGGCATCTTGCCGAAACGGCTTGCGGTGCCGACATTCGGTCGATGAACCCACATCTCCCGACCCTCGCCCGCCGTCTGGCGCCGCTGGTTGTCCTGCTGGCAACCGGCGCCTGCGCGCCATCGGACCTGCGCGACGACATGCCCGGCCGTGCCCAGGCCTTCCCGCCGGTGTACAACCAAACGGTCATTCCCGGCGGCGGGGAGCGGCGAACCTGGAGCCAAATCCAGGCAGAGCAGTCGCAGGGCGCCCCAGCAAAGGCACGACAGGCCGACGAGCCGCAGATGCGCCGTGACTCGGGAGACGCCGACCAGACGCCACCCAAGCGCCGCCGCGGCAGTTCGTCGCCCCCGCCCGACCCGGCGGCCCAGCTCCAGCCGCCGCGCCCGGTGCCGATGCCCCCTCCGCCCTCGACCCAGAGTGCCACCGATGCCTTCAAGCGCGACCTGATCCGGCCGGAGGTGGACCGCATGCGCACCGACGACGCCATGGGGCGGCTCGATCCGCTGGGCCAGCGCGACCTGATGAAGCGCGAGAACGACCTGCGCCAATGGGGCGACCCGCTGGCGCGATAGCCCCGCCTCCGCTGTGCCATCTCCGCCGCTTGACCCCACGCCTCCTCTGCCGCCATACCGGCTCCCGGACGGACGGACGGAGACGGGAGGCGGTGGGCGCATGACGACGGTGACGGGGGCCTTCGGGAACGGGCTGACCACGCCGGTTTGGGTGATTCAGCATCTGCTGGGCATCCTCGGCATCGGGATGTGGGCCGGCCAGACCGGCGGAACCGCGGTCTGGCAGGTGCCGGCGGCGGCCGTGACCGCCGCGCTGGCGTCGGGCATCGCCGCACAGATGGGATTGCGGCTGCCCTATGCCGGGCCGGGGCTTGCAGCCTCGCTGATCGTGGTCGGATCGCTGGTGGCGCTGGGGGTGCGGGCACCGGCTGCGCTGGCGGTCCTAGTCGGGGCGGTCGCCGCGGTGTTCCACGGCCATGCCCACCAGGGACCGCCGCTCTATTGGGCCGGCTTCGCTGCCGGGCTGATGCTGGTGGCCTGCGGTGGGCTCGGCTTGTCGGTCGCGGTGGCGCAGGCCGAGTCGGACCGGGCGGTGCGCGTGTGTGGCGGTGCGGTAGCAGTCGCCGGCGTTCTCGACCTCGTCGGCGTGATTTGACCGGTTGCGCCTTGAAATGACGGCGTTGCGCGGAAATCTTGAGAGGACGCCTTTCCCACCCCAGACGAACGGGACGACCCGGTGCCCCGCGCAGCCGCCAAAGCCTGCCCTACCCCGCCGGATCCCCCACCGGAACCGACGGCGCATCCCGATGCGCAATCCCTGACCTGTTCCCTGGGGCGCCGCCGCCTGTTGGGCGGGCTGGCGCTGTCGCCCCTGCTGACGCTCGCCGAAGGGCTGCTGCCCACCGGAGACGGTTCGGCCGCGGCACAGGAGCTGCGCTATTTCCGCATCGGCACCGGAACCACCGCCGGCACCTATTTCCCGATCGGCGGGCTGATCGCCAACGCCATCTCCAATCCGCCGGGCTCCCGCCCCTGCGACAAGGGGGGAAGCTGCGGCATCCCCGGCCTGATCGTGGTGGCACAGGCCAGCAACGGCTCGGTCGACAATGTCGAGATGCTGCGCGCCGGCACGGTGGAGGCCGGCTTCGCCCAGGCCGACGTCGCCTATTGGGCCTACAGCGGCACCGGCACCTTCACCGGCAAGCGCCCCTTCGCCGAACTGCGCTCGCTCGGCATGCTCTATGCGGAGGCGATCCAGGTCGTCGTCCGTTCCGACGGCTTCATCGACCGCATGGCCGACCTGAAGGGCCGCAGCATCTCGATAGGCGAGGAAGGATCCGGCACCCTGGTCGAGGCGCGACTGATCCTGGATGCCTACGGCCTGTCGGAAACGACGATCACCCCCCTCTACCTGAAGCCGGGCACGGCGGCCGACCGGCTGGCGAAGGGCGAATTGGACGGCTTCTTCATGGTCGGCGGCTATCCGGTGGCGGCGGTCAGCGACGTGGCGGCACGGGTGCCGATCCGGCTGGTGCCGCTGGACGGCGAACCGGCCGACCGGCTGATGCGCACCCTGCGCTTCTATATCGAGGACGAGATCCCGGCCAACGCCTATCCCGGCAGCGCCCCCACCCCGACCCTGAGCCTGGGGGCGGAACTGCTGACCCGCGCCGACCGCGATCCCGAGTTGATCTATGGCGTCGTCCGGGCCCTGTGGCACGAGAACACCCGCCGCATCCTGGCCGACGGGCACCCGCAGGGCCGGAACTTCGATCCCGCCCGCGCGGTGGCCAACGTCTCGGTCCCGCTGCATCCCGGGGCGGAACGCTATTACCGCGAGGTCGGGTTGCTGGGCAGCGCCGCCAACGAACCGGCCCGGGATCCCGCCGGCGCCCCCAGCGGAGACAAGGCGGTCCGCTGAGCCGGCTTCCCGCCGGGGGACCCGACGAAAGAAGCGCTCCCGGACAGCCCGCCGCCGGAATATCCTGGTTCGTGCCCGGTTGATCCCATGGTCGACCGCACTGGACGGAAGGAGGGGGCATGCCGGCCGGGACAGGGGTACGCATCGCGATCCGTTCCACCCGCGCCGCCGATGCGGCGCGCTGTGCCGAGATCTTCCTGCATGGCCGCCGCCAGGCCTTCTCCTGGCACCCCGCCGACCGCTTCGGATTGAACGATTATTACGACTGCGTGCGCGAGGATACGGTGCTGGTCGCCGAGGTCGCCGGGTTGGTGGTCGGTTTCATCTCGCTCGACCCGCAGGCCCGCGTCATCCACAACCTGTTCATCGACCCCGGCTGGCATAAGCGCGGCATCGGTTCCGCCCTGCTGCGCGAGGCGCTGGGCCTGCTGCACGGCAGCCAGCGCCCGGCAGAGTTGGCCTGCGCCGCCCGCAATGCCGCCGCCCGCGCCTTCTATGAACGCAACGGCTGGATGGCGGTGAACGCACCGTCCAACCAGCAGGACGCCCTTGTCCTGTACCGTTTGTCGCAAGCGGGGTGACCTCTCCCGCGCCCGGGGAGCCGGCAGCGCGGGAGGGGAACTGCTCAGAACGCGTACCGGACGTTGGCCGACACCGTGTAGGCCTTGTCGTCCTTGCGCAGGACCTGGGCCGACCCGAAGAGCCCGACGGTCAGGTTGTCCATCGGGGTGGAGCGCAGGCCCCCACCCAGGATCGCGCCGCTGCGGTCGCCGCCGGACGAATTGCGGACATCCACTTCGTAGACGGCCGAGACATAGGGTGTGACCCGGTCGAACCGGTAGGACGCCTCGCCGCCCGCCCTCACCTGCCCCAGATAGACACTGTCCGGGCTGACGCGGGAGCCTCCGGACAGGTCATAGCTGGCGAAAACCTCGCGGCTGACGCTGACGCCGCTCAAGGCGGCCAGCCCGACATCGCCCACCTGCCACGTCGCGTTCAGGTTGGCCGCGGCGAACAGGCGGGTGCTGGCGAAACGGCCTTCGTCCGCGGTTCCGGCCCGGTACTGCTTCAAAGTGTTCGTCAACCGGGTGGCGCCGGCCTGGACGTCGGCGTTCAGCCAGTCGGTGAACTGGTAGCCGGCATAGCCGACCGCGGTGATGCCGGTCCCCGTCCGCTTGCCGTCGTTCAGGCGCAGCGACAGGGTCGACCGCTCCCAGCCAATGGCGCCGCCGACGACGAAGCCATCCGCAACCGAATAGTCGGCACCGAACAGCAGGTTGCGCGTATAGCCGGAAAAGCCGTCCGCCGAATTCTCGTTGCGCAGCCGGCTGAAGCCGCCGTCCGCCCAGACCGCCGCCGCTTGGCCGGGCGCGTCGCCCGCGGCAAGGCCGACTTGCTGGGACGACCCGCTTTTCGTGTCGCCGCGACGCGCGGTGAATGTGTCGCGGATGCGGGTGGACACCGACGTCACCACCGACCGGACGGTGGCCCGGCCCTGCTCCTGCGCGGTGGTGCTGACCGCTTCTGCCGTGGCCGCCGCCGCGGTGCCGCCGCCGGTCACCACCAGATCGAAGCTGCCGGGCTGGGCGGTCGGAACCAGTTCGACGGCCACGCCGGACCGGTTGGCCTGGGCGACCACGGCCGCCTGGCCGTCGGCGCCCTGGGTCGTGGTCAGGAAATGGTAACGGTCGCCATCGGCAGGCTGCAGATTGTCGGCGAACTGCATCGTGACCGTACCGCCGTTGAAGGTGGCGGCACCGTTGACGGCGTAGATGTCGTATTGACCGGCTGCGGCGCCGTTGACCTTGACCAGCACGGTGCCGGAATTGACGGTCAGCCCGTTGCCGATCGTCATCGTGCCGATCGACGAGCCGGTGGACAGCACGCCGCCGTTCAGGGTCACCCGGCCGGCGACGGTGCCGGTGCCGACCAGCCGGCCGCCCGGATTGACCTGCACCTCCCCGGCGGTGACCTTGCCGCCGTTCAGGACCGACAGGGTCTTCGAGGTACCGGCGGTGCCGGTGGCGCTGCCGAGCAGAACGGTGCCGGCCCGCAATTCGCCGCCGTCCGAAACGGTGACCGTCGCGGCGCCGCCGTTCCGGCCGCCTTGCCCGATGCCGACGCCGAGCAAGCTGCCGGCATCGACGACCGAGCCGCTGCCGGTGACCGTCAGGGTGCCGATGCCGCTGGATTGCGCCCCGACGAACACGCCGTTGCGCGACCCGCTGGCCGCCGAATCGACCACCAGCGACCCGCCGCCCGACACCGTCAGGATGCCGGTGCCGGCATCGCCGACCAAGGCGGCGGCCCCCAGGCCGCCATTGGAGTCGGTGCCGGACAGCCGGACGGAGCCGCCGCCCGAAACCATCAACGTGCCGGTCGCCCCGCTGTTCGCGCCGATGCTGAGGTCGAGAGTGTTGACGGTCGCATTGTCGGCGACGGTGACATCGGCCCGCCCCGATTCGCCGACCGAGAAGACCGCGCTCGATCCCTGGACGTTGACGGTGGTGCCGCGGCCCCGGATCGTCGCGAACCCGGTTCCGGCCTCGCCGGCGGAGATGGTCCGGGACCCGCTGAACACCAGCCCGCCATAGATGCCGTCGCCGTTGTTCACGGTCAGCGTGGCGCCGTCCTCCACCACCAGCCTGCCGGTGCCGTAACGGCCCACGCTCATCCAGGTGGTATCCACGCTGTTGCCGGAGCCGTTCACGGTCATCCGGGAACCGGCTCCACTGACGGTGAGGGTTCCCACCGCACCGGCGTCACGCCCGACCGACACATTGGCGACACCGCTGCCGGCATCCACCGACAGCAGGCCGCCCTGCGAAATCGTGGCGCTTCCGCTGCCGCCACGGCCGATGCTGATCGCCACCGGATTGCTGCTCGTGCCGGTACCGCTCATCAGGAACTGGCTGCCGGAGCCGGTCACCTCCAGAGTGCCGAGAGAATCCGGATTTCGGGCAATCGACAAGCTGACCGGCCCGACACCGCCGGTGAGTGCAACGGTGCCGCCGTTCCGCAGGATCATGGCGCCGTTGCCGCCCCGACCAATGGCAAGGGACGGCTCGTATTCGCCGACCGTGAAGTTCGGCAGGCGCGTCTGGGTGAGGGTCAGGCTGGAGCCGATGCCGTCAACCACCACCGATCCGCGGCTGCCCGCCTCCCGCCCGATGTGCATGTAGGAGCCGAGGGCGGTGGAGCCCTGCGCACTGCCTTCCACCGTCGCCGTGGCGCCGTTGAGGATGTTGAGCTGGCCGACGCTGCCGGAATTGCGGCCGACCTGGATGCCGCCGCCATCCAGTTGGTTGGGCGACGATTGCAGGCCGTTCGCGGTCGTCGCGACGATCCGCGATCCGCTGCCGCTGATCTGCAATGTTCCGGTGTTGTCCAGCCCGACCAGGAACAGCAGCGAATCGATCCGCCCGCCGCCGCTGACCAGCGCGGTACCGGATGCCGAGTTGCCCCCCGTACCCAGGACGATACTGTTGCTGGTGCCCGTGGTGGTCAGGGTGCTGCCGCGGTTGACGGTGAGCGTGCCCTCGCCGCCGATTCCGACACCGACCGACCCCGCGACGGTGGAGTTGGATTCCGTGCCGAACGTCGGCGAGGTCGTGCCGCTGGTCAGGATTTCGGCGCAGACCGAACCGCCCGTCAGCGCCGTGCTGGCGAGAAGGGCCACAAATAGCTTCCGGCTGTATCGCATGAGATGCTCCCCCCAGAGCGTCGTCAGGACAATCGAGAATAAATCCATAGGTAGAGGAGTATTTCCAATCTTCCCATGTCAAGAAAGGACTGCATATGCAGTGCAGACTTTGAGGAGATTGCGAAAGGAAATATCACCGTATCGCCCTCAGGCAATCCCGCCACGCGTCCTATCCCAACGAGACCCGCAGCCACCCACGCTCAGGCTGTTTTCGTTTGCGGCGTTGCGGTAAAGTCCCGCCGCCATGCGAACCCTGTACCATCACCCGATCCACGCCCCGTCGCGCGTCGCGCGCGTGATGCTCGCCGAGAAGGGGCTGCCCTTCGAACCCGTGATCGAAAGGCCATGGGAACGGCGCACCGACTTCCTCATGATGAACCCGTCCGGCGAGGTGCCGGTGCTGGTGGAGGAGGATGGGACGGTCATCGCCGGCGGCCTCGCGGTGGTCGAGTATCTGGAGGAGGCCTATCCCGATACCCCCCTGCTGCCGCGCGAAGTCGCGGCGCGGGCCGAGGTGCGGCGGATCGCCGACTGGTTCCTGCACAAGTTCGAACGCGAGGTGGCCGAGAATCTGGTGGGCGAGAAACTGACCAAGCGGCTGTCCGGCCAGGGCCATCCTTTCGCCCCCGCAATTCGCGCCGGACTGGCGAACATCACCTATCACCTCGACTACATCGCCTTCCTGTCGGAACGCCGGCCATGGCTGGCCGGGCCGGTCTTCTCGCTGGCCGACATCGCCGCCGCGGCGCAGTTGTCCTGCCTGGACTACATCGACAACGTCCCATGGGACCGCAGCCCGGAAACCAAGGACTGGTATGCCAGGATCAAGTCGCGCCCCAGCTTCCGCGCGCTGCTTTCCGACAACATCACCGGCTGTCCGCCGCCAAAGCATTACTCGGATCTGGATTTTTAACGCCGCCTCAAGACTTCGCGCATCAGAGGCATGGACCGGCCTCGCGTATCAGGCTTAACGTGCTCCCAAACCGTACCTGGGAGAGTTTCCTCGATGCGTCTGCGCCGTTCCTCGACCGACCCGACCCTGCCGGTCCGCTCCCTGAGGCCAGCCCTGCTCGCTGGCGGCCTGCTCGCCCTGGTGGCCGGCTGGTCGCCGGCCCAGGCCGCCCCGGCGGTCGACGACGCCGGCGCCAGGTCGCTTGCCGCCTCCCTGAAGAAGGATCTGCCCCGCTGGTTCCCGCCGCCGACCGAGGATGGCGAGGGCATCGGCTTCGAGTGGCAGGGCGAACCGACCGTCAAGCCGGCCGGCGACCATTACGACGTCGCCCTGCCCCGCCTGTCGGCCGAGGATGCCGAAGGCACCCTGTTCGACATCGGCACCGTCCTGTTGTCGGTGACGCCGAAGGACGACGGCCAGTATGGCGTATCGATCACGCTTCCCGGCGCGATCAAGGTGCAGAACCTCGACGACAACGACGAGTATGTCGATGCCGCCACCATCTCCATCGGCAAGCAATCCTTCACCAGCACCTGGTCGGGCACGCTGGAGACGCTGCTGGCGGTCGATGCCGCCTACAGCGACATCGCCGTCGCCGCTGCCGACGGCAAGGGCAAGGTTTCCATCGCCTCGATGACCATGGTGCAGGACCTGAAACCCGAAGCCGGGAGTGGCGGCGCCACGCTGTGGAGCGGCCCGGCCGCCTTCGCGTTGGGCGGCCTGTCGGTGCTGGACGACAAGAACAAGGAACTGGCGAGAATCGGCGGCGTCACCGCCGAGGCCGCCTATACCCGTGTCGACCTGACCAAGGTCAGCGCGCTGCAGAAGCTGTCGGAACAGGCGGCGGCCAAGGGCGTGGCACCGACCAGCGGCGAGCTGTTGCCGAAGCTTCAGGGCATGTTCGGCGGCATCACCGGCGCGCTGCGGCTGTCGAACCTGTCCGTCGTCAACCCGGAGGACGGCACCACGGTCACGCTCGGCCAGTTCGCCTTCCGCAGCGGCCTGGCCGATCTGGACCAGGCGTTGTCCACCGTCAGCCTGGGCTTCGAGGCGCGCGACTTCGCCATGAGCCCGTCGCCGGCCCCCGCCGCCTTCACTCCGCGCACGATGGAGATGAAGCTGTCGATGGCGAAGCTGCCGAACGCCGCCCTGTGGAAGGCCTTCGGCGAACTGGCCAAGGCCGCCGAGGCCGAGGAGGCTCCGCCGAAGAAGGGCGGCAAGCCCGCCAAGGCGCCGGCCGGCCCCGCGCTGGCCGACTTGGCCATGCAGCAGGCGATGGCCGCGATGGGCGAAGCGGGGACCGAGTTGCGCATCGACGCACTGAACCTCGACACCCCCGCGACCGCCGGCACCGCCACCGGTGCGCTCAGGGTCGCCACCCCGGCGGCCTTCGGCGTCACCGGCGGCGCCACCGTCCTGCTGCGCGGCATCGACGCCGCGGTGAAGGCGATGCAGCCGGCTCCGGGCGCCAAGCCCGACAAGGAGACGCAGGATCTGCTGGGCGGGCTGGCGATGATCCAGGCCTTGGGCCAGGCCGGCAAGGACGACAGCGGCGCCGACATCCGCAGCTACAAGATCGAGGTGACGGAGACGGGCCAGCTCCTGCTGAACGGCGCCGACATGAGCCCGCTGCTGGCCGGCGGCGGCGAACCGGCCCCGGCCGAACAGCCCAAGAAGAAGAAGTAGGGGCCGACCTGCGCTCCATGGTTCTGCCGGATTTCCGCGCCCGCCCATGTATGGACGGAGTTCGGAAATCCGGCCGGATCGCGGCATCCCGCCGCACACCTCCCGCGGTTGCAGGGTACAAGCCTCTTGAACGGCGGAGACGCTTTCACATATCTCCGCCGTCTTGACGCCATCACCCGTGCAAAACCAACGAAGGTGCCCCCATGACCGAGGAACGGCTCAGTTTTCAAGCCGAGGTCAGCCGCCTGCTCGACATCGTCGCCCACTCGCTCTACAGCGAGAAGGAAGTGTTCCTGCGCGAACTGGTTTCCAACGCGTCGGATGCCTGCGACCGACTGCGCTATGCGGCCCTGACCCAGCCGGAACTCTCGGCCGACGATCCGAACCTGAAGGTCCGCCTGCTGGTCGACAAGGACGCGCGGACCCTGACCGTCGCCGACAACGGCATCGGCATGAACCGCGAGGATCTGGTCGAGAATCTCGGCACCATCGCCCGCTCCGGCACCGCCGCCTTCATGAAGTCGCTGGAGGGCGCGGAGAAGGCCGACGGCAAGAAGGACGTCAACCTGATCGGCCAGTTCGGCGTCGGCTTCTATTCCGCCTTCATGGCCGCCGACACGGTCACCGTGCTGACCCGCAAGGCCGGCGAGCCCCATGGCTGGCGCTGGGAATCCGACGGCAAGGGCGAATTCACCATCGCGGAGGCCGACGGCCTGTCGCGCGGCACCAAGATCGTCCTGCACCTGCGCGAGGGCGACGACGAGTATCTGGACGAGACCCGGCTGGGCGGCATCGTCCGCAAATATTCCGACCACATCGCCATCCCGATCCTGTTCGGCGAGGGTGACGACGCCAAGGCGCTGAACAGCGCATCGGCCCTGTGGACCCGGTCGAAGTCGGAGATCACCGCCGACCAGTACAAGGAATTCTACCATCATGTCGGCCATGCCTTCGACGAGCCGTGGCTGACGCTGCACTGGCGGGCGGAAGGGGCGCTGGAATACACCAACCTGCTGTTCGTGCCCTCGACCAAGCCCTTCGACCTGTTCGATCCCAAGCGCGCCCACCGGGTGAAGCTGTACGTCAAGCGCGTCTTCATCACCGACGCTGCCGAAGGCCTGCTCCCGCCCTATCTGCGTTTCCTGCGCGGTGTGGTCGACAGCGAGGATCTGCCGCTGAACATCAGCCGCGAGATGCTGCAGCACAATCCGATGCTGGCCAAGATCCGCGCCGGCATCACGCGCCGTGTCCTGTCGGAACTGGCGAAGAAGGCGAAGGACGGCGAGAACGTCGCCGAATACAACGGCTTCTGGGAGAATTTCGGCGCGGTGCTGAAGGAAGGCCTCTATGAGGACTACGAGCACCGGGACGACATCCTGAAGCTGCTGCGCTTCCGCACCACCGCCGGCGAGGAACTGGTGTCGCTGGAGCAGTATGTCGGCCGCATGAAGGAGGGCCAGGACGCCATCTACACCATCAGCGGCGACGACCTCGACACGCTGCTGCGCAGCCCGCAGCTGGAAGGCTTCAAGGCCAAGGGCGTCGAGGTTCTGCTGCTGACCGACCCGGTGGACGAGTTCTGGATGCCGTCGGTCGGCGTCTATGACGGCAAGCCCTTCAAGTCGGTGACGCGCGGCGGCGCGGACCTCGGCAAGATCAAGGGTGCCGAGCCGGAGAAGCCGGAGGAGAAGGCGCCCGAGGGCGAATTGACCGATCTGCTGGCCCTGCTGAAGCTTACCCTGTCCGACGCGGTGAAGGACGTCCGCAAGTCCGAACGGCTGACCGACAGCGCCGTCTGTCTGGTCGCCGACGACAACGACATGGACATGCATCTGGAGCGCCTGCTGAAACAGCACAAGCAGCTGAACGGCGAAATCGGCAAGCGCATCCTGGAGATCAACCCGTCCCACGCCCTGATCAAGCGTCTGGCCGAACGGGCCAAGGACAGCGGCGCCACCGACGCGCTGGAGGATGCGGCGTGGCTGCTGCTCGACCAGGCCCGCATCGTCGAGGGCGAACCACTGCCCGACCCCGCCGCCTTCGCCCGCCGTCTGGCGGGTGCGATGGAGAAGGGGCTGGCGTAAGGATACCGGGGGCCCTCTTCTTCGCGGAGAAGAGGGCCCCTACCCCCGCCCCACCCGCTCGGCCGGGAAGACCAGCGACATGGTGGTGCCTTGGTCGCGGCAGCTGACAACGTCCAGAAGGCCGCCATGCAGTTCGATCAGGCGCTTGGTCAGGGGCAGGCCAAGCCCGGTGCCGACCTGGGCGCGGGCCAGCGCGCTGTCGATCTGGCCCCAGGGCTCCAGCGCCTTGGCCAACTCCTCGCCGGTCATGCCGATGCCGGTGTCATGCACCGACAGCCATAGGGTGCCATCCGCCGCCACACGGGCGCTGAGCGTCATCACACCGTCGGCCGGGGTGAACTTCACCGCATTGGACAGCAGGTTCAACAGCATCTGGCGCAGCTTGCGCTCGTCCGCCCGCAGCGGCGGCAGATCCAGCGGCACATCGGTGGCGATCCGCACGCCATGGCGCGCAGCCCGCTCGGCCAGCAGCCGCGCGGTACCGATCGCCACCCGCACCACATCCACCACCCCGTCCGCCAGTTCCAGCCGGTCGGCGTCAGCCTTGGACAGGTCGAGCAGATCGTTGACCAGCTCCATCAGGTGCCGGCCGCTCTCGGCGATGTCGCGGGCGTATTCGCGGTAGAGCGGAATGGCGTGCGGGCCCAGCACCTCCTGTTCCAGCAATTCGGCAAATCCCATCATCGCGGTCAGCGGCGTGCGGATCTCGTGGCTCATGTTGGCCAGGAAGGCCGTCTTGGCGCGGATCGCCCGTTCGGCCTGCCGGCGCGCCTCCTCCAATTGGCGGGCGCGCAGTTCCGTCTGTTCGGCCGAGCGCGCCATCAGCACGGTCACGGTGCCGACGCCGAGATAACGCCCTCCCTCGACCACCAGGAAGCCGGTCACCAGCGCCGCCGGCTTCAGCCGGGCCAGCCGGCGCCCGATCTCCGGCAGCGGGGTCGCCCCCTCCACCAGCAGCGGACTGGCATCCATCAGCGAGGATACCGGCCTCCCGGAAAGCGTCTCGCCCCTGTTCGGCCCCCCGCCGGGCAGCAGGCTGCTGCGCTCCAGCAGTCCGGCGACGAGCCCGTCCCCGTCGACCACCGGCAAGGCCGGCAGGTCGGGCTGGCGGCCGAAGCGGGCCAGCGCGACCGCACAGTCCTGGCCGGGTGCCAGCGGGGGCACCGGCACGGCGAGCCCGGCGGCGGTGAAGGCAGGCTCCAGCCCGTCAAAGTCCGAGGCGGGACCGGCCGGCCTGAGGGGCGGCGGATCGAATGGCGTCATGGCGTCTCCCCCTCCCTGTCCGGCGGTGTCATGTCCGATGCGGGCGACCGTCGCCGAATGCGCAGTTCCCCTTTGGCAAAACCTAGCAGTGGATTATGAGCAATTGGTTTCCACCCCGGCGCCCCGCCCCCCCCGCGACGGGCATGGCTGAAATGCCTATGACCTTGGCCGGCAAGGTGTTTGCACGATCGGCCGTCGGAAGGAAAGCTGGGCATTTGTGAATGCATCCGAAACACAGTATGATGCTCGGATATTCGGGGTGCCGCGATCGGCCGGCCCGGTCCGTCCGTGCGGTCGGGAATCGGTGCTGGCTTTCCGAGCACCAGGGAGACCGGAAGGGTGAACCGCCGCCCGCCACAAGAGATAGGATTACAGGGGATGTCCATGCCCTCGCGCCTCGAAGAATTGTGCGTGAAAAAGGGGTTGAAGATGACCGACCAGCGCCGGGTGATCTCGCGCGTGCTGTCGGAGGCCACGGACCACCCCGATGTGGAGGAGGTGCACCGCCGTGCATCGGCCATCGACCCGCGCATCTCCATCGCCACGGTTTATCGCACCATGCGGCTGTTCGAAGAGGCGCATGTCATCGACCGGTTGGATTTCGGCGATGGCCGGGCGCGCTACGAGGAAACAAGAACCGACCATCATCATCATCTGATCGATGTCGATTCCGGTGAAGTCATCGAGTTCACCAACGATGAAATGGAACGGCTGAAGGAAAGCATCGCCCGCGAACTGGGCTATGACCTGATAGGCCATCGGCTGGAGCTGTACGGCGTTCCCCGCAAACGTCGCCCCGACAAATCTGAGTCTTGACTTTAGAACTGCCCCATAGGCAATGCGCACAAGGGGTGTCGGCTGAACAGACACCTCTCCGGAATCGTCAAGCCCTCGACGGGCGGGTCAGGCGGCCATCGCTTGCGGGGTGCATCGGGTGCCGGTCTGGACCTTGCGGCCCGCTGGCCCAAGGTTAGGCGAGGAGCAAACCTCACTGACCGGAACCGGCCGCACCATGGATGACCGCCACGACGACCGCCACGAAAGCCGGGCTGAAAGCGCAACCGGCACACCGGGATCCGCAATGCCGGGTCCGGATCCCGTTCTAGCCCGTCTGGACCGCCTGTCCGAGTTGCTGATGCGCCGCATCGACCGCTTGGAAGAGCGGGTCCGCAGCCTTGAGCAGGACAATGGTGAGATCATCAATTTGCTGATCGCCGTAAAGGCCGGGCTGGAGGAAGCGTCAGGCGACCTGATCGCCCAGCTCGAGGAAGGCGACGGCCATGTCGCCGGCCAAGTCGCCGGCCCCGAGGACGGTCCCGGAGACGATCAGGAGGACGGGCCGCTCTTCAAAGTGCCCTGCGGCCCGATGCTGCATTGATCGGAACAGCGGCGGAGGGCATGTTGGCGGGTGCGATGCCGGCTGCAGGCGAAAAGCCTTGCCCGCCGGAGCGCTACGGTCGGATAAACGCCTCCATGCAGATAACCTCCGCTCCGGCCTCCGGCACCGCTCCCCGGACAAGCCTCACGCAACCGGCCGCCCCACCGGCCTCCCTTGCCGATTCGCCGGCTACCGCGGCCGCTGTCCATGGTCCGTCGGGCGTCGCCTTCTTCGATTTCGACGGCACGCTGATCCATGGCGACAGCCTGCCGATGTTCGTCGGCGAAGTGATCGGCCGGCGCCGCGCCGCGCTGGCGCTGGCCGACGCCATCCGGTCGGGGTTGCACCGCCATGTCCGCGGCCGGGGACCCGGCTGCGATTTTCCCGGGTCGGTCAAGGCGATCTTCCTGAAGCGCACGCTACGCGGCCTGCCGGTGGCCGAGGCGATGGCCGCGGCGGAGCGGATGGTTCCGCGCATCCGCTGGCACCAGCCGATGCTGGAGGTGCTGAAGGACCACTGCCGGCAAGGCCGCCGCGTGGTGGTCGCCACCGGCGCGCTCGACCTCTATATGCCGGCACTGCTGCGCGGGTTGGGGGTGGCCGACCTGCTGGCCACCGGGATGGAGGTGGTGGACGGAACGCTGACCGGGAGGCTCAGCACCGCCAACTGCGTGCGCCGAGACAAGGCGGAGCGGGTGACCGCCTGGATCGCCGGGAACGGCCCGGTTGCCGCAACCTGGGGCTACGGCAACCATCCCAGCGACCTGCCGATGCTGGCGCTGATGCAAAAGGGCGAGGTGGTCCGCATTCGACGAAGGTCGAACCACAGGTAGCGGCCGTTTACAACCCGACGGTCCGCCCTCATACTCCGTCCGTCCATGACGAAAAGATGATGGACGGAGGAAAAGCGTGGCTTTCAGCATCGATGCCGACATCCGGACGCCGGGCTATGGCGGACGCCGGGCCGTGGTCGCCGATGCCGACCGGGTGCAGCGCGAGGCCCTGGCCGGCCATCTGTCCGGCCGCGGCTTTCAGGTCTCGCAGACCGCCAATGCGCTGGAGGCGCTGGCCATCATCGGTGCCGAGGCACCGGTCGTCGCATTGCTGCCGTTCGACCGCGAAGGGGACGAGGGCGATCGCGCCGCGGCACTTGCCGCCATGCTCTATCCGCAGACACGCATCCTGATGACCGGCCGCCACATGCCGAACGGTCCCTTCCCGATCCTGCCCTGCCCGGTCGACCTGACCGCGCTGGACCGCTGGCTGGATGAAGTCGCGGCCTGACGGTCAATGGCCGATGCCGTCGGCCCGAACCTCTGCCACATGCCTCAGCTTGTCCGGGTTGGCGATCTGGTAGACGCGCTGGATGCGTCCGTCGGCGATGTCGAGCGCCCAGACACTGCGGAACGTCGCGCCCAAATGGGTCAGGAAACCCGGCCCGCCATTCACCCGCACCGGGACGAAGCCGAAGCCGGCATCCCGCTTGCGCTGGACACCCAGCAGGAAACGGGCGATGCGGTCGGCGCCATGCAGCGTGTTCACCGCGGTCAATACCATCCCCCCGCCATCGCTCAGCCACTGGGCGTCGTCGGCCAGCAGCGCCACGATGGCCGCATAGTCGCGCCGGGCACTGGCATCGGCGAAGGCGTCGGCCAGCCGGCGGCCCGCTTCGGCATCGGTACGGGCAGCGGCAGGCTCGGCCAACCGCGCCCGCGCGCGCCGCATGATCTGGCGGCAGGCCTCCACCGACTTGCCGAGCGTTGCCGCGATCTCCGCATAGTCCAGGTCCATCGCCTCGCGCAGGACGAAGACCGCCCGCTGTTCCGGCGCCAGCCGTTCCAGCAGCAGGAGCATCGCCATCGGCACCGACCCGGTCCCTGCGGCATCTTCCGCCTCGTCGCACCAAACGGCGACCTCCGGTTCGGGCAGCCACAGCCCGTAATAGCGTTCCCGCACCACCCGGGCGGAGCGCAGGCGGTCGAGCGCCAGCCGCGTCACCAGGGTGGTCAGGAATGCCGGGGCCGACTCGACACTGCCGGGCGCCACCGCGGACCAGCGCAGCCAGGCGTCCTGCAGCGTATCCTCCGCCTCCGCCACCGACCCGAGCAGCCGGTAGGCCAGGGCGCGCAAGCGCGCCCGCTCTCCCGCAAAGGCGGCGAGCGCGCTGCCCGGGCCGGCCTGCACCGTCACGCGGCGACGCCGATGGCGGTGCCCTCGACATGCTGGGCGATGCCCACACGGTTCCAGGCGTTGATCTGCGCCACCGCCACGGTCAGCGCGGCGATCTGCTCCGTACCGAAATGCCGCTGCAACTCGCGGTGCGCCGCATCGATGCGGTCATGCCGGTTGCGGGTCAGCACCTCGGCCCAGGCGAAGGCGGCGCTTTCGTCAGGCAGGAACAGGTCCGACCGCTCCCAGCCGGACAAGGCGGCGATCCGCTCGTCGGATTGCCCCTCATTGCGGGCTTCCTTGCTGTGCATGTCGATGCAGTAGGCGCAGCCGTTGATCTGCGACACGCGCAGGTCAACCAAGTGGATCAGGCCGGCCGGCAGGCCGCTGGACCGGATGGCTTTGGTGGTGGCGTACATCGCCGCATAAAGGGCGGGCGCGCCGGTGGCGACGGTGAGACGGAAAGCCATGGTTCGCATCCTTGTTCGGAGTGTCATCGCCCGCTTGACGGGGGTGACGCCTCCGGCGTGACGCATGGCTGGCTTGCTCTGCCGTCACTCCTCTGCAAGCAGGTCCGCCGCCTCGCGCAGGATGGCGATCTTGGACGCGAAACGTCCGTCGGGCGCGCTCTCGCCGATCAGCCCGATCATCACACCCAACGCATGGGCGACCTGTGGCGCCACCCCGGGCTGCACCCGCACCCGGCGGGCAAGCTCGACCAGCGCCGGGCGATAGGGACGTCCTTCGAACCCGTCGGCGGCGATCGCCTCGAAGCGGTTTGCGAAGTCGAGAATGTCACGGTTGTCGCTCATGCCCACCGGCCGTGTCAGACGAACAGCATGGCGCCGCCCTTCGGCGCCTCGTTCAAAAAGGTGACGACGCCACCGGTGGCGACCGGTACGTCGGCGCGCAGCCCAACGCCCGGTGGCAGCCCAAGCGCCCGCAACCCCATCTCGCACGCCATCACCGTGACGCCCAGGGCGACGCAGGCCTCCAGCAGTTCCTCGAAGGTGGCGAGGCCGTGGGTGGCGAAATAGCGGTCCCGTGCCACCGGCGTGCTGCCGTCGTCTGCCGGGTCCAGATCGTGCCAGCCCAGCACCCCCGGCTCCGCCTCGTGCACCAGCGCACGCAGCGCGCGGCCGGTGAAGAACAGCGTGACCTTGCGGTTGGTGGCCGCTGCCGCGCTGGCCATCACCAGCGCATAATGGACGCGGTCGAAGCCGCCGGCAAACAGGACGATGGACAGGGCCGCGGTGCCGTCGACCGCGGATTCGGACATGGTGGTGGACATGTGGGCCGCCTCCCGTCTTTCTCGTGGCGCCCGTCAGTGGGCGGAGAGGTCGTGGATCGTCGGATGATCGCCGCAAAGCGGGCAGTCGGGATCCCGCTTGATGGCGATGCGCTGATAGGACGCATAGAGCGTGTCCATCATCAGCAGGCTGCCCGACAGGCTCTCGCCCAGGCCCAGCAGTTCCTTCAGCACCTCCGTCGCCTGGAGCGAGCCGACGGAGCCGGCCAGCGCCCCCAACACGCCGCCTTCCGAACAGGACGGCACGGTGCCGCGCGGCGGCGGTTCGGGGAAAAGGCAGCGATAGCAGGGATGCGGCGCCCCGAGATGCGCCTTGAAGGTGGTCAACTGCCCGTCGAAGCGCAGGATCGCCGCCGACACCAGCGGCTTGCCGGCCAGGAAGCAGGCGTCGTTCAACAAAAAGCGCGTGGAGAAATTGTCCGAGCCGTCGGCGACCAGATCATAGCCGCCGATCAGATCCATCGCATTGTCGCGGGTCAGCCGCATCCGGTGCGCCTCCACCCGGATATCGGGGTTCAGCATGTGGATGCGGGCGGCGGCGCTGTCCACCTTGGGCAGGCCCAGGGTCGACTCGTCGTGGATCACCTGGCGCTGCAGGTTCGACAGATCGACCGTGTCGTCATCGACGATGCCGATGGTTCCGACGCCGGCCGCCGCAAGATAGAGCAGCAGGGGCGCGCCCAGGCCGCCGGCACCGACGACCAGCACCTTGGAGCGCAAGAGCTTTTCCTGCCCGATGCCGCCGACTTCCGGCAACACGATGTGACGGGAATAGCGGTGAAGCTGGGTATCCGTGAAGTCCATGGCCCGCAGCATACCCCATGGCCAAGCCGGTGCAGCAACATTCCGCAGGAAGGTTTCCGATCCGCGGCATGGACCGGCCAAAGATAAGGCGGCGTGGGCTCGTGCTGCCCAAGCCCGTTCAGGCGGACGTCTTGGTCGTCTTGGCTTCCGACGCCCATTGTTGCAGGCGGGCCTGCCGTTCGCGCAAGGTCTTGGAAATGGCGCTTTCCTGGCTCGTGCCGGTTTCGGACAGGCTCGGGTCGCGGGGCACGAAACTCATCTGGAAGTCGGTGGGCGTCTTCAGCTTCGATGGCGGGACCAGCACCATGCTGTATTGGCCGGGCTCGAGCTTGTAGGTCGGCTTCTGCAGGAAATTCTCCTGTTCGTCGGGCTTGAGCGAGTCGCTTGAGGCGACGACCTTGCCATCCTTGTCCATCATCGCCCAGCGCGTGTCGGGCAGCGTCAGGTTGGCGGTGAAGGTGCCGCCTTGGACCACGTTGAAGGTATGCTTCTGAACGCCGGTATCGCCATTTCCCGGCGGCTGGGCCGTGCCCTTCAGCATGGCCCCGGCGCCGGTCACCAGGATGTTCTGCTTTTCCGAGATGTCCAGCGAATAGTCGCGCGCGCCGGCCGCACGGTTGGCCTGCGAGATGGTCGCCGTGTAGGTTCCCGGCCCCAGCCGCGCGCTGGCGTCCGTCGCCTCCGCCTGCGACTTGAGGATGGTCACCACCTCGTTGCGGTCGTTGCGGATCTCGACGTTGGTGAAGGTGTCGTTGACCTTGAAATTGTATTCGCCGGCCTTGCTGACCGTGAAACTGCGGTAATCGGCGTTGGCCCCGTCGGCCCCGACGCGGGTCGTCGTCCCCTTCAACTGCGAAAAGGCGCTGCTCGACAGGTTGGGAACGGAAACGGTCAGGTCCGCCATGGCGGTCACTCCCCCTTCGGCGCGGACAAAAACGGCGCGATGGTCACGCGGAAAGAGTAGCGGAAAAGAGGAATTCGGTCAAATTTCGGGATGGAATTTCGCGGGAAGGATGCGGAAGAGGGGGGGCGTCCGCCCGATCGGGAAGACGCCCCCGGTGCCAAGCCGTTACTCCGGCACCGTTATTCCAGCCCCTCGAACAGCGCGGTCGACAGGTAGCGTTCGGCGAAGGACGGCAGGATCACGACGATCTGCTTGCCCTCATTCTCCGGACGGGCGCCGATCTCCAGCGCGGCGGCAAGCGCCGCGCCCGACGAAATACCCACCGGCACGCCTTCCAGGCGGGCAACGGCGCGGGCGGTCTCGAAGGCGCGCTGGTTGGAGATGCGGACCACCTCGTCGATCAAATCCTTATTCAGGATGTCGGGGACGAAGCCGGCGCCGATGCCCTGGATCTTGTGCGGGCCGGGCATGCCGCCGGACAGGACCGGGCTGTCCTCCGGTTCGACCGCCACCGCCCTGAAGGACGGCTTGCGGGCTTTGAGGACCTCGGCGGTACCGGTCAGCGTGCCGCCGGTGCCGACGCCGGAGATCAGGAAATCGGCCTGCCCGTCGGTATCCTTCCAGATTTCCTCCGCGGTGGTGGCGCGGTGGATGGCCGGGTTGGCCGTGTTCTTGAACTGCTGGAGCAGATAGGTGTTCGGATCGGCAGCCAGGATCTCCTCGGCCTTGCGGATGGCGCCCTTCATGCCTTCCTGCGCCGGGGTCAGCACCAGCTCGGCACCCAGCAGCTTCAACATCTTGCGCCGTTCGACCGACATGCTCTCCGGCATGGTGAGGATCAGCTTGTAGCCCTTGGCGGCGGCGACGAAGGCCAGCGCGATGCCGGTGTTGCCGGAGGTGGGCTCGACCAGCGTGGTGCGGCCGGGCGCGATGGTGCCGGCAGCCTCCGCGGCCTCGATCATGGCGCGGCCGATGCGGTCCTTGACGCTGGCCAGCGGATTGAAGAACTCCAGCTTGCCGATGATCTGCGCCTTGACCCCGGCCTCGCCGGCAAGACGGTCCAGCCGCACCAGCGGCGTGGCACCGATCGTGTCGAGGATGCTGTCGTAGATCCTGCCGCGGAATTCGGGTGCAGCCATGATTCCACCTCTAAGATTTGTGTTATGCGTGAGTTCAACACCCCGAACCGAGCTTTATCCAGCGCGGGGAGCCTGTCAAACGGGAAGTGGGGACGCCTGATCATCCGAACGACCCCACCGGCGGTCTCGTGCCGTCCGGCCGGCATCAGCTCGTGCCGTCCGGCCGGCATCAGATGGTGAAATCGATCCGATCCTCGGTCTCGCTCTCCACCCCGGCGCGGCGGGCGCGCATGCACAGATCCTCGATGGTGATGGTATCGAGCTTTGCCATGCACTCCTCCTGCAATTCGCCCCACAGCGGGCGCACCACCTGATGGCCGAGGATGGATCCCGCCGGCTCTTCGATCGGATCCGTGGCGGTCTCCATCGAACGGACGACCTTCACGATCTCGCCCAATGTGATCCGCCGCCGTTCGCGCGCCAGCCGATAGCCGCCGCGCGGCCCTCTCACCCCGGCCAGCACGCCGTCGCGGACCAACTGTTGCAGCACCTGTTCCAGGTAGCGCTTCGGAATGCCCTGGCGCCGGGTGATCTCTCCGGATTGCACCGGCTCGGTGCCCGCGTTGTAGGCGATGTCGAGGACCGCCTCGATGGCGAACATCAGCTTCTTGGAGATGCGGAGCATCACGAGCGACTCCCGGTGTTCTGACTGTGCGTGTTCTGACCCCCCAGGTGTCGGTCCCGGACGTTCGGACGGAACGTCCAGGCGTCGGCCGGTCCGAGCCGGTCCGCCGGTGGAAACGCCATCATCTCCCCCAGTTCCACCTGTTGGTTAAGATGTTTTTACACCTTTGCTGCGGGAATTCACAACAGGATTTGTCGCAGGCTGACTCGGGAAAATAAACGCACCGCGGCCGCGCCGGCAGCCGTCACGGCACCGGCGTCCACGCCACCTCCCCCAGATCCTCGCGGAAGGCGAAGCGCTTCAGGTGGTCGACCACCACGTGCTGCATGCGCTCCAACTGCCCGGCATCCTCAACCTCGACGGTCAGGGTCACCCCCTCGGCATCGGCCGCCATCCGGCAGCGGCTGTCCGGGGCGAAGGGAACGAGCCCCTGGTTCTCGTCATGGACGACTTCGAACTTGTGCGCCCAATGCTTGCACAGCTGGGTCATGTAGCGACGCCCGTTGGCGGTGGCGACGCGTGCGGTCGATGCGGTCATGTCCTTGTCTCCTCAATACGGTCAGATGCGTTCGACGGCGCGGGCGGCATCGTCGATGGCGTCGGCGATGGCCTGCGTCTGTGCGGGTGTCAGGTCGCCGCGCGACAGCCGCAACCGCAGGGCCAGCTTGAAATTCTCGATGGCACGGACGATCTGCGGCGACGATTCGCGCTTCTGGCGGGCGTGGGCATGGGCGATGCGCTCGCGGACCGCGGCAACCATCGGCTCCGCCGCCTTCAGCGCGGCCTCGCCCTCCGGCATGATCTCGTAGAGCTTCTTGTTGCCCTCGGTGGAACCGACGCGGATGTGCCCCTGCTCCTCCAGCAGCGTCAGGGTGGGGTAGACGACGCCGGGGCTGGGGCTGTAGGCGCCGCCGACCATCTCCTCGATCGTCTTGATCAGGTCATAGCCGGAGCGCGGCTTTTCAGCGACCAGCCACAGCAGGACGAGCCGCAAATCGCCATGGTCGAAGACGCGACGCTCACCACGCCCCCCCTTGCCATGGCCGCCCCAGCCTTCCCAGCCGCCGCGATGACCGTGGCGGCCATGACGGCCGCGCCCCTCCGGCGTCTCGTCGTCGAAATCCGGACGCGAGAAGCGACGTCCGCGGTCGTGAAACAGATGCCGAAACATGGAACCCTCTTTCGATGCAATTTCGATATAACGAAAACTTAGATATATCGAAACCCACTCTTTGACAAGAGGGAAGCCGTGCGATCGGTGGAGCGGCGGCGGACGGACCGCATGGCGGTGCGGACACCGGCACGGCTTCCGCAAATCACTGTCGCCCGCGTGGCCGAAGGGGCTATAACCGACGCCCTGGATTTGCTTTCGCGCGTGTGTGCCCTGATGCCCCTTCGGATCGAGACATTTTCCAACGTCACCGGCGGCTCCAGCTTCTTCAAGGCGGTGGGTCACCCGCTGGCGGCCCCCAAGGCCGCGATCCTGATCGCCCGGCTGGCATCCTTCGGACCGGTGGCGGTCTATGACCCGCTTGGCCTGTTGTCGGGGCTGGCCGAGTTCTACGATCTGTCGGCGATCCCGGTCTGCGGCATCTACGTCCAGGACGTGGAGCAGGTCGGCAAGGAGGTCTTCGGCCATGCCGCCCGCCCGGTGACCGACCTGCCATCGAGCGGCGCCCGCACCGTCTTCGTCGTCGCCTTCGATTCGCAGCGCTTGGAAGGACACATCGCCCACCTGATTCCGAAGCAGGCCGGCGTCGTCTCGCTGGACGCCATGCGCGTGCCGGAAGACATGCTGAACGATCCCGGCCATTACCTGTCGAAATTCAACTGGGCGACCAACTTCGCCTGGTTCCGCGACGGCGGCGGCCACCACACCCGCGTGGTGTCGGCCAACTACTGGCCGCGCTACGGCGCGAAAGGCACCCGGCTGTGGACCTGCCTGTTCGACGGCGAGGGCCGCCCGATCGCCGACTGGACGGAGCCGATGCCGCCGACGGACGGCACCGTGGTGATCGACAGCCGGCAGGTGCGCGAGCGCTTCGGTCTATCCCCCTTCTGCGGATCGCTGTTCCTGCACATCATCGGCGCTGCCGGCCATGACGTGGTGAAATACGCGCTCGACACCTATGGCGACGACGACACGGTGCTATCCTGCACCCATGACGCCAATGCCTGGCCGGCCGACCTCTATGCCGGCGTGCCCGCCCCGCGCGAGGGCGAGCGGGTGTCCCTGTGGATCCAGAACAGTCATCCAACCCCGATCCCGGCGGGGGCGGTCGGGCTGAACCTGATGGGATCGCCGGAAATCCGGACGCTCGACCACCCTGTTCCAGCCTTCGCCACCCTCGAACTCGACATCGCCAACCTGTTTCCCGAGGCGCGCTGGCCGCAGCAGTTCGAGATTCAGGCCGGCAAGCATTTCGTCCGTCCGCGCTACGAGATCGTCGCCGCCGACGGCAGGCGCCGCATGGCCCATGCCAACATCGAGCGCACCGACCTGAAGCCGGATCCCAGGCTGCCGCTGCTGACCGGCGGTGCCGTCGACAGGGGCATGGTAGGCAAGGGCTTTATCCTGCCGGCACCGCTGCTGCCCATGGGACGCTGGCGCACCACCCTGCTGCCGACACCCATGAGCACGGCGCAGACCGACTTGCCGGTGAAGGCCGTCGTCTACGACCGCAACGGCACGGCGGTGGCTGAACACCGCTTCGGCAACCTCAAGCGTTCCGACAGCGTGGCCCTGGACGTCACCGGTCTGGTCGCCGACAAGACGGTTGCCGACGGCTGGGGCCATGTCGAACTGGTTTATGATTTCGAAGCCGGGACGATTGCCGACGGCTGGCTGCACGCCCTGGTCCGTTACGAGGACGTAAAGACCGCCCATGTGGCCGAGACCAGCTTCGGCAGCCACATGTTCAACATGGCAATGGTCTATCGCGACGAACCGCAGAGCTACCATGGCGACCCGCCCGGCCTGTCGACCCGCCTGTTCCTGCGGCTGGGCACCGCCCCGTGGGACACGCTCTGCCATCTCGTCTACCCAGCCTCGACACCCTGGCATGCCACCTCCGACACCAGCCTCGTCCTGGTGCGCCGCGACGGTGTCGAAATGGCGCGCAAGCGGCTGGCAATCCCCCGCGGCGGTTCACGCTTCTGGCGCTTTCACGAGATGTTTTCGGAGGCGGAACGCATGGCGGCGGGCGACCACGCCTATGTGCTGGTCCGCGATACGACCTGCCGGCTGTTCGGCTACCATGGCTGCCTTGCGGGTGACAGCGCCTTCAGCCTCGACCATATGTTCGGTTTCTAGAAGCGTTCGAATCGCGTCTCCCTTCTGCCGATACACTGCGGGATCACACCCATGGCCACCACGCACCACACCAAGGTCCTCATCATCGGCGCCGGCCCGGCCGGCTACACCGCCGCCATCTATGCGGCACGCGCCAACCTGGAACCGCTGATGGTCCAGGGCATGCAGCCGGGCGGCCAGCTGATGATCACCACCGATGTGGAGAACTTCCCCGGCTTCGCCGATCCGATCCAGGGCCCCTGGCTGATGGAGCAGATGCAGAAGCAGGCTGAGCATGTCGGCACGAAGATGGTGTTCGACCTGATCACCGACGTCGACTTCACCCGGCGCCCCTTCGTCTGCAAGGGCGACAGCGGCGACATCTACACCGCCGACAGCGTCATCATCGCCACCGGCGCCCAGGCCCGCTGGCTCGGCATCTCCACGGAGGAGATCTATCGCGGCTTCGGCGTGTCGGCCTGCGCCACCTGCGACGGCTTCTTCTTCCGCGGCAAGGAGATCGCGGTCATCGGCGGCGGCAACTCGGCCGTCGAGGAGGCGCTGTACCTGACCAACCATGCGTCCAAGGTGACGGTCATCCACCGCCGCGACAGCTTCCGCGCCGAACGCATCATGCAGGACCGCCTGTTCCGCCACCCGAAGATCGAGGTGGTGTGGGACAGCACGGTCGAGGAGATCGTCGGCGAGGGCGACGGCACCATGGGCAACCCGCGCGCCGTAACCGGCGTACGGATCAAGAGCGTCAAGTCGGGCGAAGAGCGGGTGATCCCGGTGGCCGGCGTCTTCGTCGCCATCGGCCACGAGCCGGCGACCGGCATCTTCAAGGGCAAGGTGAAGATGGACGAGTCGGGCTATATCGTCACCATCCCCGATTCGACCGCCACCGACATCCCCGGCGTCTTCGCCGCCGGCGACGTGAAGGACAAGGTCTATCGTCAGGCGGTCACCGCCGCCGGCATGGGCTGCATGGCCGCGCTGGAGGCGGAACGCTGGCTCGCCCACCACGAGCCGGCGGCCGGCGCCCACGGCGACCCGAGCCCGGCCGGGACGTGGTGAACCGAGGGTTCAGTTCAAGCGGCGGGTGCCCCCTCCCTAGCCCTCCCCCACATTCGGTGGGAGAGGGAACTCCGCTGTTTGTTTGCAGAGCGTCACGCTGACAAGCGTCCAATCCCCTCTCCCGCAAAGCGGGGGAGGGATAGGGAGGGGGCGACCGCAGCATCCACCTCCCATCCCCCTATTCCCTTGACGGGCTTTGCACAAAGCCCCGACTGTGATTCCCTTTGGCGTCGAAGCGCGAGGGAGTCCTCTTGCCTATGCTGAAACGCGGCCTGACCTTGCTGGTCACGGTTGCCGCCACCCTGCTGGGCCTGCTGCTGGTCACCTTCCTGATCGGCCGCGTGGTGCCGATCGATCCGGTGCTGTCGGCGCTGGGCGACCGCGCCAGCGCGGAAAGCTATGCACAGATGCGCAGCCAGCTCGGGCTCGACCTGCCGCTGTGGCAGCAGTTCGTCCGCTATGTCGGCGACGTGGCACAGGGCGACCTCGGCACCTCGGTGCTGACCTCCCGCCCGGTGCTGGAGGATGTGCTGCGCGTCTTCCCGGCGACGCTGGAGCTGGCGACCGTCGCGGCGGTCATCGGCGCGGTGCTGGGCATCCCCGCGGGGGTGTTCGCTGCCACCCACCGCGGGCGCTGGCCCGACCATGCCATCCGCCTCCTCGGCCTGATCGGCCATTCGCTGCCGATCTTCTGGCTCGGGCTGATGGCGCTGCTGCTGTTCTATGCCCGGCTGGACTGGGTGCCGGGCCCGGGCCGGGTCGACGTCTTCCATGAGGGGATGGTCGACGCCGTGACCGGCATCGTCACGGTGGATGCCCTGTTGGCCGGCGAGACCGATATCTTCTGGAACGCGGTGCATCATCTGGTGCTGCCGTCCGCCATCCTCGGCCTCCATTGCGTCGCCTACATCGCGCGGATGACGCGCGGCTTCATGCTCGACCAACTGCGCCAGGAATACATCACCACCGCAAGGGTGAAGGGGCTGTCGGAGGCTCGCGTGGTCTGGCGCCATGCGCTGGGCAACATCGCCGTGCCGCTGATCACCGTCATCGCCCTGTCCTATGCCAGCCTGCTGGAAGGCTCGGTGCTGACCGAGACGGTGTTCGCCTGGCCAGGACTCGGCCTCTACATCACCAATTCGCTGCTCAGCGCCGACATGAACGCGGTGCTGGGCGGGACGCTGGTGGTCGGCGCGGTCTTCATCGCGCTGAACCTGCTGTCCGACCTGCTCTACCGCCTTCTGGACCCCCGGGCCCGATGACCCTGCGCACCGATCACTCCTCCCCCGGCTGGCGGGACTGGCTGACCACCGACACGCCGCGGTCGCGCGGGCAGGCCCGGCTGGGCCGCGCATGGGCCGGCTGGACCGTGTTTCGCCGCAACCGGCTGGCGATGGCCGGGCTGCTGATCGTGCTGGCGCTGGTCGTGGTGGCGGCGCTGGCCCCGGTGCTGGCGCCCCATCACCCCTATGCCCAGGATCTGGGCAACCGGCTGCAACCGCCCAGCGCCGCCCATTGGCTGGGCACCGATGCCTTCGGGCGCGACATCCTGTCCCGCCTGATCCACGGCGCAAGGCTGACGCTGATGATCGTGGCGCTGGTGGCGGCGACGGCACCGCTGGCCGGACTGATGATCGGCACCGCCGCCGGCTATTTCGGCGGCTGGGTCGACAGCGTGCTGATGCGCATCACCGACATCGCACTGGCATTCCCCAAGCTGATCCTGGCGCTGGCCTTCGTCGCGGCGCTCGGCCCCGGCATCGAGAATGCGGTGATCGCCATCGCCATCACCTCCTGGCCGCCCTATGCCCGCATCGCGCGGGCGGAGACGCTGACCCTGCGCCGCGCCGATTTCATCAGCGCCGCCCGGCTGCAGGGCGCGTCGAGCTTGCGCATCATTCTGGGCCACGTCATGCCGCTCTGCGTCGCCTCGCTGATCGTACGGACGACACTGGACATGGCGGGCGTGATCCTGACCGCCGCCGGGCTGGGCTTCCTCGGGCTCGGCGCCCAGCCCCCGCTGCCGGAATGGGGGGCGATGATCGCCAGCGGCCGGCAATATGTGCTGGAGCAATGGTGGGTCGCCGCCATGCCCGGACTCGCCATCTTCGTCGTCAGCCTGGGCTTCAACCTGCTGGGCGACGGGCTGCGCGACGTGCTGGACCCGAAGGGGGACTGAGGCATGACGGACGACACCCCCCTGCTGGAGATCGCCAACCTCCGGGTCGCCTTCCCCACCCGAAGCGGCATGACCGAGGCGGTGCGCGGCGTCTCCTTCACGCTGGGACGCGAGAAGCTGGGCATCGTCGGCGAGTCGGGTTCCGGCAAGTCGATGACCGGCCGGTCGATCCTGCGCCTCGTGCCGCCGCCGGGCCGGGTCACCGCCGACCGGCTGGCCTTCCGCGGCGAGGACCTGCTGGCGGCGTCGGAGAAGCGGCTGCGCGACATCCGCGGCCGGCGCATCGCCATGGTGATGCAGGATCCGAAATACTCGCTCAACCCGGTGATGACCGTCGGCAGCCAGATCGCCGAAGCCTACCGCGTCCACAGCAGGGCGGGTGCGGCGGAGGCGAAGCGACGGGCGCTGGAGATGCTGGCCGCCGTGCGCATCCGCGATCCCGAGCGGGTCTATGACCGCTACCCGCAAGAGGTGTCGGGCGGCATGGGCCAGCGCATCATGATCGCGATGATGCTGATCCCCGACCCGGACCTGCTGATCGCCGACGAGCCGACCTCGGCGCTCGACGTCACCGTGCAGATGCAGGTGCTGGCGATCCTGGACGATCTCTGTTCCCAGCGCGGCATGGGCATGATCTTCGTCAGCCACGACCTGAACCTCGTCGCCTCCTTCTGCGACCGCATCCTGATCATGTATGCCGGCCGGGTGGTGGAAAGCTGCCGCGCGTCGGACCTGCACGCGGCGGCGCACCCCTACACCCGCGGCCTGCTGGCCAGCCTGCCCAGGATCGACGAGCCGCCGGACGACCTGCCGGTGTTGAGCCGCGACCCCGCCTGGTTGGAGGGTTGAGGATGATGATCGACATCCAGGATCTGCGGGTCCGTTTCGGCCAGGGCGCCGACATCATCACCGCGGTGGACGGCGTCAGCCTGTCGGTGCGGGAAGGCGAGAGTTTCGGCCTCGTCGGCGAATCGGGGTCCGGCAAATCCACCGTCCTGCGCGCGGTCAGCGGCCTGAACGACGAGTGGACCGGCCGCATCGCCGTCGCCGGGACGACGCAGGGGGCCAAGCGGCCGAAGGGCTTCTACAAGCTCTGCCAGATGGTGTTCCAGGACCCCTACGGCTCGCTGCATCCGCGCCACACCGTCGACCGCATCCTGGCCGAACCCATCGCCATCCATGGGCTGGACGAGGCCGATGCCCGCATCGACCGGGTGCTGCGCGATGTCGGGCTGGGTCCGGCCTTCCGCTTCCGCTATCCGCACCAGCTGTCGGGCGGCCAGCGCCAGCGCGTCGCCATCGCCCGCGCCCTGGTGCTGGAGCCGCGGGTGCTCCTGCTGGACGAGCCGACCTCGGCGCTCGACGTCTCGGTCCAGGCGGAAATCCTGAACCTGCTGCGCCGCCTGCGGGCGGACCATGGCCTGACGATGGTGCTGGTCACCCACAACCTCGCCGTCATCGCCAACTTGTGCGACCGGTTGGCGGTGATGAACCGCGGCCGGCTGGTCGAGGAGATGACGGTGGAGGAGTTGCGCCGGGGGACGGCGCGCGAGCCCTACACCCTGCAACTCCTGCGCGCCAGCCAGGGTTACGACCGCGCGACGGCGGAGGGGTTCCGCGACTACGCCTGAGGCGCAGGAGCGTCGCGGCCGGTCGCCGTCAGCAGCAGCGACAACCCGGCCGCCACCGCACCGGCCAGGAAGACCGGCGCATACCCCCCTTCCGCCACCAGCAGGCCGGCGGCGGGAGCGGACAGGGCGAGCGACAGGTCGAAGAAGGCGACATAGGCGCCGAGCGCCGCGCCGCGGCTTTGCGGCGGCACCCGCTTCACCGCCTCCACCCCCAGCGCCGGGAAGACCAGCGAGAAGCCGAGCCCGGTCACCGCGGCGCCCGCGACCGCCAACCCCGGGCTGGAGGCGCCCCAGACCAGCAGCTGACCGGCGGCTTCGACCGTCAGCGACAGCATGGCGACCCGGCGGCCGCCCAGCCGGTCGGGCAGCCCGCCGGCCACCAGCCGGGCCAGGATATAGGCGCCGCCGAAGGCGGTCAGCGCCGCCCAGGCCCCCGGCCAGCCGCGCGCCGCGAACAGCAGCGGCGCGAAGGAGGCCAGCACCGCGAAGCCGACGCTGCCGAGCGCCAGCCCGAAGCCGGGACGCATCACCCGGCCGATCACCGCGGTGAAGGGCATGCGCACCCCGCCCGGGACCGGCACCGCCGGCACCAGCGCCGCGACCAGCAGCCCGGCGAGCGGTGCCGCCATGGCGGCCACGGCCACCGCCGCGAAGCCGCCGGCCTGCAGCAGGGCCAGCCCCACCGGGGCGCCGGCCGCCATGGCGCCATACATGGCGATGCCGTTCCAGGCCATCACCTTGCCAGCATTGTGCGGCCCGACGACCGTGATGGCCCAGCTCAGCGCCCCGGTCAGGAACAGGCTTTCGCCGAAGCCCAGCACGAGGCGGCCGAGCAGGATCGCCGCCAGCCCGAGCGCCGGATCGGCCACCGCCAGCGACAGCGCGTAGCAGACGCCGGCCAGCGCCGAGGCGGCAAGGCCGCCCAGCACGGCCCGTTTCGGTCCGCGCGTGTCGCACAGCACGCCGGCATGGCGGCGGGTCAGCACCGTCGCCAGCGATTGCAGCCCCACCACCGCACCGACCATCGCCGCTCCCCAGCCGAGCGTGCCGTGGACATGCAGCGGCAGCACCCCCAGCGGCAAGCCGATGGCCGAGAAACCGAGAAAGACGACGGAGACGAAGGGCAGCAGCCGCGGCAGCACGGCCGACGCTCCGGCCGGGGATCGGGAGGCGACGGTGTCGCTCATGACGGAAACCTCGCAATTGGAATGGATTGCCCAATCCTTCTCCCGGCCCGGCCA
Organism: Azospirillum sp. HJ39; assembly: GCF_041507355.1. NCBI lineage: Bacteria > Pseudomonadati > Pseudomonadota > Alphaproteobacteria > Rhodospirillales > Azospirillaceae > Azospirillum > Azospirillum sp. HJ39. The sequence goes on from NZ_CP167911.1 coordinate 2,856,774, forward strand.
TGATTTACAGTGCAATGATCGGACTTTATAAGTGCATGGAACGCACGCAACCGCCCGGGCATGCAGGATGGACATCGGCCTTCTGGTCGCGCTCGACGCGCTGTTGAGCGAAGGCAGCGTCGCCCGCGCGGCTGAACGCATGAATCTCAGCGCCCCGGCGATGAGCCGGACCCTGGCCCGCCTCCGGCTGGCGGTCGGCGACCCACTGCTGGTGCGGGCCGGGCGCCGGATGGTGCCGACCCCGCGGGCGGAGGCGATGCGCGAGCGGGTTCGCGCCCTGGTGGCGGACGCCCAGGGGCTGTTGCGCCCCGACAGCCTGGATCCGGCGACGCTGGACCGCCGCTTCACCCTGCGCACCGGTTTCGCCGGGACCATCGCCGCCGACCTGCTGGCGGTCCTTCGCCGGCAGGCGCCCAACGTCACCCTGCGTTTCGTCGGCGAAGGGGAGGAGACCGCAGACGCCCTGCGCGACGGCTTGGTCGACCTCGACATCGGCGTCATCGGCGCGATGGGGCCCGAGGTCCGGGTGCAGACGCTCTACCGCGAAACCTTCGCCGGCGTCGTCCGCCGCGGCCATCCTCTGCTATCCGAAGGCTGCCCGGACGCGGCCTCCTATGCCGCCGCCGCCCATGTCACAGCCTCACGCCGCGGCCGGACGCGCGGACCGGTGGACGACGCGCTGGAGCGGATGGGGCTGGCACGGCGGGTCGATCTGGTGGTGCCGGACGTCCACGCCGCCTTGTTCGCCGCCGCGCAGACCGATCTGGTCGCCACCGTCCCGCCGACCGCGGCACGCCACGCCATCGAACTGGGACTGGCTCTGGAGATTTTTCCCCTGCCGGCCGCGGTGCCGGAGGTCGCCGTCGCCCAAGCCTGGCACCCGCGCCACGATGCCGACCCGGCACACCGCATCCTGCGTGACTGCGTACTGGCAGTCGCCAGGCGGCTGACGCAGCAGCGCACAAACAGCGCCTGAAACCAGAAGCTCAGCAGGGGCTCAGGCCAGCCGCACGACAGCTCAGCAGGGGCTCAGGCCAGCCGCACGACGCAGAGCTTGTCCTCCGCCCCCTTGGCGGCGGCCTTGTGGTCGGCGATGGCGGCGTTGACCGCATCGGGGGTCAGGCTGCCGCCCTTGCCATCGAGGGGACGGCCGGAAGGGATCACCACGGCAACGCCGCTGGCGGCCAGCAGGGGGAAGCGGCGGACGGCGCCATAGCGGTCCTTGGCAAGGAAACCGCCGCTCACCCGCGTTTCCGCGTCATAGAGGCTTTCGGCGTCGGACCGGAACAGCGCCAGCAATTCGGCCAGCCGGGCCAGCACCTCGGCCTCCTCGCCACCGCTGACGCCCAGGAAGAAATCGTCGCCGCCGATATGGCCGGCGAAGGCATCGGCATCGATGGCGGCCCCGGCGCTGCCGGCCCAGGCCTTCAGCCGCTCGCTGAACATCAGGATGGCGCGATCGCCCTGGCGGAAGCCGAAATTGTCGTTGAACGGCTTGAAGTTGTCGAAGTCGAGATAGGCCAGCACATGGCCGCGCCCGTCATCGGCCAGCGCCGCTTCGATGTGGCGCTGGATGGCGGCGTTGCCGGGCAGCCGGGTCAGCGGGTTCTGGTCGGTCGCCATCGCCAGGTTGCGTTCATGCACCAGCCGCAGCAGCGCGCCGCCCGACAGCACGCCGGCATAGGCACCGCCCTCCACGATCACGATGCCGTCAGCGGCGGATTCGGCGGAGAAGGCCTCGATCACCCGGTCCAGCGGGGTGGAGATGTCGCAGACCGGCGAGCGGATGACCAGATCGTCCAGCCGGTCGCCCAGGCCGCGGTTGCGCAGCAGCTCCCCGCCGAAGCGCGAATAGACAAAACGCTTGAGATCCCGCTCGCGGATCAGGCCCAGCGGCCGGTCATGCTCGTCGACGATGGGGACGATGGATGCGCTGCCGTCGCCGCGGAAATAATCCAGAAGCTCGGTCTTGCGCGAATCGCCGCGCAGCGGCGGCAGCCGCTCGATCACCTCCGACAGGCGGCGGTGCGACTCGCTGGGTTGGCGGCGGTCGCGGCGGTTGAGCTCCTCGACGATGGGATAGCGGTTGGGCAACCCGGTCAAATCCACCCGCGGCCGGGCGATCAGGAAGCCCTGGGCGAAGTCGCAGCCGAGATCGCGGCAGGTGTAGAATTCGGTAACCGTCTCCACCCCCTCCGCCACGATCTGGATGCCCAGCGCATGGGCGTGGCCGGCCAGCGCCGACACCAGCGCCCGCTTGCGCGCATCGGCATCGATGCCGGCGATGAAGAAGCGGTCGATCTTCACATAGTCCGGCCGCGCTTCGTACAGGGTGCGCAAGCCGGAATGGCCGACGCCGAAATCGTCGATGGCGATGCAGGCCCCGCTCTGCCGGTAACGCTCCACCGCCGCATCCATCGCGACGCCGGCGGCGACGGGGCGGTTTTCCGACAGTTCCAGCACGATGCCGCTGTTGCGGGACGTCGCCGGATCGCGCCCGATCCAGGGCGAGTCGGCCCGGCCGATCAGCCTTGCATCCAGGTTCAGGAACAGCTTCGCCTCGCTCCAGCCGGCCAGCGCGCGATAGGCGGCGACCGCCTTGGCATGCAGCGCGGTTTCCACCGTCGCCAGCATGCCGGCGGTTTCGGCCTCATCCAGCAGTTCGGCCGCGGTGGTGAAGCCGGTGCGCTCGAACCCGCGCAACAACGCCTCGTAGCCATGGCAACGGCCGGACCGCAGCTGGACGATGGGCTGGAAGGCATAGCGCAGGGCGGCGACCGCCGAGGCCCAGTCGAATGCCGCACCGATGCCGACCCCGGACCGCGCCGCGTCCCGGCTTACGCCATGGGTGTCTGGCCGATCCGTTTCCGGCCGTCCGGCTTTGGTGGTCGTCAGCACAGTCATCGGTCAGTCCGCCAGCGCCGATCCCGCATGAAACCGGCACTCTATTTGTAACAGAGCTTGTTTGCGTTTTCATGACCACACAAGCCACGGTGTCCCGCCCCCCGAATCGAATGCTCGTATCGCCGCACCGGCCTGAGCTATAGGAAGTCCCCCCTTGTGGGAAGCGGTTCGGGTCAGCGGGAGACAGGTGGAATGAAGGTCGGCATCGACATGGGGGCGACCAATGCGGGCGGCGCCGCGACGCTCGACCTGGAGGAGCTGCTGGCGACCCGCCTGCTGGTGCAGGGCAATTCCGGTTCCGGCAAGTCGCACCTGCTGCGCCGGCTGATCGAACAGAGCGCCCAATGGGTGCAGCAGGCGATCATCGACCCGGAAGGCGACTTCGTGACGCTGGCCGAGCGGTTCGGCCATGTGGTGGTGGAGGCGGACGAACACAGCGAGGCGGCGTTGCAGTCGGTGGCCGCCCGTGTGCGCCAGCACCGCGTCTCCGTCGTCCTGAACCTGGAGGGGCTGGATGCGGAGATGCAGATGCGCCACGCCGCCGCCTTCCTGGGCGGGCTGTTCGATGCCGACCGCGATTTCTGGTATCCGATGCTGGTGGTGGTGGACGAGGCCCAGCTGTTCGCCCCCTCGGCCGCCGGCGAGGTGTCGGACGAGGCGCGCAAGGTCTCGCTCGGCGCCATGACCAACCTGATGTGCCGCGGGCGCAAGCGCGGGCTGGCCGGGGTGATCGCCACCCAGCGGCTGGCCAAGCTGGCGAAGAACGTCGCGGCCGAGGCCTCCAACTTCCTGATGGGCCGCACCTTCCTCGACATCGACATGGCGCGCGCCGCCGACCTGCTGGGCATGGAGCGCCGGCAGGCGGAGATGTTCCGCGACCTGGAGCGCGGGCATTTCATCGCGCTCGGCCCCGCTTTGTCGCGCCGGCCGCTGCCGCTGCGCATCGGCACGGTGGAGACCCAGGGCCGCACCGGCAGCCCCAAGCTGATGCCGCCGCCGGCCACCCCGACGGAGGATGCGCGCGACCTGATCTTCACCGCGACCGAGCCGGAGCCGCCGCGCTATCCGGTCCGCCGCCCCTCCACCTCGGCCAGCGCCGACCTGATGGCGCAGCTGGCGCGCGGACGCGCCGCCGCTCCGCCACCGTCCCCCGACGACATCGCCGCCGAAGCGCCGGTCCTGCCGCCGCCGGAACCGGAGGAAACGCCGGAACAGGCAGCCGAGCGCGAAGCGCACTATGAAGCGGTGCTGGCCGAGGTGCTGGCCGATCCGGAGGCGTCCTACCGCTCGCTGGCCGTTCTGTACCAGGATTTCCTGGTGCGTTGCCGCGGCCACGGGGTGGACGGCGATCGGCTGACCCTCTCCGCCTTCCGCCGCCGGCTGGCCACCGCCCGCGCCGGAGCCGGCAGCGGCGACGATCCCGCCTGGCAGCGCGCGACCGAGGTCGCCGCCACGCTGGCCGAGGACATCCAGCCGGTCTTCCTGCTGCTGGCCCGCGCCGCGCTCGACCATGCCCCGTGCCCGTCCGACGCCGACGTCGCGCGCGCCTGCGGCAGCCGGTCCAAGGGCCGCGGCCGCAGGCTGCTGACCTATATGGAACAGCGCGGCTTCATCGCCAGCCGCAGCGGCCTGGGCAACACCCGCGCCATCGGCCTGCCCGCCTTGGGATGGGAAACCGCGCTGGGCGACCCGAACGCCGACGATGCGGCGGATGCCCCCGAGCCGGGCGGGCTGTTCGCCGCCGGCTGAGCGGCCGTCAGCTTCCGGCGGTGGGTGCGCTCACCGGCTTGCCCCTCCGGCCCCAGCTGTCGACGAACTCGCTCACGCCGGGGACCGCCATCATGTGGGAGTCCTTCACGTAGACGAAGCGCTTCGGACCGAAGCCGTATTCCGTCAGCGTGATGCCGCCGCTGCGGCAGCGCTGGTATTCGGCGGCGCCGATCGGACGGTCGGATGCCACCATGTCGGGATGGTCCAGCCCCACCCCGGCGCAGAAGGCCCGGAAGCCGGCGGCGGTGCCACGGGCGTCGAGATGCGGCTTGCTGTCGGGGCCGCCGTCGAATTTGGCCGCCGCCTGTTCGATGGAGCCTCGCAGCGCCGAACTTCCGACGATCCAGATGCCCCGTGTCTCCGGCGGCGGCTTGGGCAGTGCCGGCGGCGGCAGGGTGGCGGTCTGGGTCGGCGGTGGCGTGAAGCCCGGCATCTGGCAGCCGGCGAGCAGCGCCGCGGCAGCCAATGCAAGGACCAGGGTGCCGGCCGGTGCGAAGGAACGGGTCATCGGGCGTGTCTCTCCAAGGTTCATCCGGCATCCGGGCCGCAAGGCCCGGAGGCGTGACAATGAGAACGCCCCCGCCCCAGTTCAACGGCCCGGCCGACGCTTGTCCCAATGGGCCACTGGCCATCCATAACGGCATGCGATAGGATTGTGGAAATCAATCGATATCCGGAATGCTTCACCGTGTCATTGCCCGATCTGGAGATCGACGCGCTCCGTGCCTTCGTCACCGTTGCGGATGCCGGCGGCTTCACCGCGGCGGCCGAGCGGCTGGGCCGCACCCAGTCGGCGATCAGTGTGAAGATCAAGAAGCTGGAGGATCTTCTGGGGCGCCGGGTGTTCGAGCGCACCAGCCGCTCGCTGGCGCTCACCCATGACGGTGAGTTGCTGATGGGCTATGCCCGCCGCCTGCTGGACCTGAACGACGAGACGGTGCGCCGATTCGCCGAGCCGGCGGCGGAAGGCGACTTGCGGCTGGGCGTGGCGGAATATTTCCTGACCGACCATCTGCCCCATGTGCTGGGCCGCTTCGCCAAGCTGCACCCGCGCCTGCACATCGATGTGCGGGTCGGCCTGTGCAACGATCTGGTGACGGCGCTGGACGGCGGCGAACTCGACCTCGTCATCTCCCGCCGCGATGCCGGGGACAGCCGGGGCCGCGGCATCTGGACCGAGCCGATGCGCTGGGTGGCAGCCCCCGGGCTGGAGATCCCCACCGAAGGCTCCCTGCCCTTCTGCACCCTGCCGGCACCCTGCGTCTTCCGCAACCGCGGCCTGGCGGCCCTGGGCGAGGCCGGGCGGGCATGGCGGGTGGTCTACACCAGCGGCAGCGTCATGGGGGTGCAGGCCGCCGTCCGCGCCGGACTGGGAGTCGCGGTGCTCAGCGAGTCGTCGGTGCCCGAAGGCGTGCGGCGGCTGGGGGTGGAGGACGGGCTGCCTGAACTGGGCGACGTCGAAATGGCGATTTTCGGCGAGACGCCGCGCAACCGCCGCCTCGCCGAACCGCTGGTCGGCTTCATCCTCGACAGCCTGTCGGCGATGCGCCCGCTCCGCCCGCCGCTTGCGCTGGCGGGCGGGACGCGGGACGCGGCCTGACCCAAGCGGTCGAACCGGACGACAGGTCAGAAGCCCTCCAGCACGATCTTGCCGCGGGCCTTGCCCGACTCGATCAGGGCATGGGCCTTGCGCAGGGTGGCGGCGTCGATGCGGCCGAGGGTTTCCGTCAGGGTGGTGCGCAGGGTGCCGGCATCGACCAGCCGCGACACCTCGTTCAGCAACTCGTGCTGGGCGATCATGTCGGCGGTCTGGTAGAGCGGCCGGGTGAACATCAGCTCCCAATGGAGCGAGACGCTCTTGCGCTTCAGCAGGCGGATGTCGATCGGCTCCGGATCGTCGATCAGGCCGATGCGGCCCTGCGGCGCCACCAGCTCGACCAGATCCAGGAAATGGCGGTCGGTCGCGGTGGTGGAGAAGACATAATCGACCCCCGCCACGCCCAGCGCCTTCACCTGCTCCGCCATCGGGCGGCTGTGGTCGATCACGTCATGGGCGCCCAGTTCGCGCACCCAGTCGGCCGTCTCGGGGCGCGACGCGGTGGCCAGCACGCGGACCCCGGTCAGCTGCCGGGCCAACTGGATGGCGATGGAGCCGACGCCGCCGGCCCCGCCGACGATCAGCAGCGACCTGCCCTCGCCCCCCTTCCGGCCATCGGCATCCAGCGGCAGGCCCAGTCGGTGGAACAGCATCTCCCACGCGGTGATGGCGGTCAGCGGCAGGGCGGCGGCCTCGGCGACGTTGAGGCTGGCCGGACGGGCGCCGACGATGCGCTCATCCACCAGATGGAACTCGGCATTGGTGCCGGGACGGTCGATGCAGCCGGCGTAGAAGACTGCGTCGCCGGGACGGAACAGGGTCGCGTCGGGACCGACCGCCTCGACCACGCCGGCGGCGTCGAAGCCCAGCACGCGCAGCGCGCCATCGGCCGGCGCGGCGTTGCGGCGCAGCTTGGTGTCGACCGGGTTGACCGACACAGCCTCCACCCGGACCAGCAGGTCGCGGCCCACGGGGACCGGGCGGTCGATCTCGACGTCGACCAGCGAGTCGGCGTCGGCGATGGGCAGGGATTTGCGGTAACCGATGGCTTTCATGATGGCTTCGCCTTCAGGATCTTGAGGAAGTCGAAACACAGGATGGCGCCACCGCCTGGATTTTTGAAATTCATAGTTCTTGTTTCATCCATCCCGATTGGTGATGAATCGGCGCGGCTGCCGGATGACACCAAAGGGGTATGGAATAGCCGGGCAGGCTGGGGTGTTTCTACCGATGAGCGTTTCCGCCGTCCGCCAGCCAGGAAGTCGAAGGCCATGAGCACCAGCCGCCCCGCCATCCTGACCGCCCTGCTCCTGGCCGCGGCCGGCGCCGCACTGTCGGGCTGCGTCGCCTATGAGCCCTATTATCCCGCTTATGGGGAGCCGGTGCTGGTGCCGCCGCCGACAGTCTATGCGGTGCCGCCGCCGTTGGTGGTGCAGCCAAGCTACCGCTATCGGGCATGGCGCGATAACGGGTGGTATGGCAATGGATGGCGAGGCGATGGATGGAGGGGCGACCGCGGCTGGCACGGCCGAAACCACCACCATGGCTGGGGACATGGCGGCCCCCATGGTCCGCGGGGCTGGCGCTGATCCGAGGTCAACCGGCGGAGGCGGACACGCGGTCGATGCGGTTGCGCAGCACCAGGACGGTATGATCGTCGTCTCGCACCACGCCATCGCGCAGCAGGACGAGCGCCGCCAGCGTCGGTTCGACCTCGTGCAGATCGCGGTGGATGAACAGGGCGGGCAACCGGGCACAGCCGCCGGTATGCAGAACCACATGTTCGCCCGGCCCCCACAACAGATGGACCGAGGCGGGTGCCTGCGGGTTGAAGCCGACCATTGCCCAGCGGGCGCCGAGCGCCAGGATCTCGTGCCGGCGCACGACGGCACCGGCCAGGGTGCCGAGCGCGGTATAGTCCACCGCCGTCCCGTCGAACCGCAAGACCGCAAGGGCGCTGCGGCCGATCTGCGTGAGTTCCCGGTCATGGGAAAGCCCGAGTTCCGGCCGTCCCATCAGGTCGCGGCGGATGGCGTTGACCACCATCGGTGCCGGCAGGCCGGGAACCGTGGCGGCGACAATCGCCTCCACCTGCCGGACCACGGCCGGGGTCATCGCCGTGGCCGGTTCCACGCCGTTCCCGGACCCGGTTGCGGTCCCGTCGCCGGCAGCCTTGCCGTCGACCGCAGCATCGCCAGGCAGCTTATCGCCAGCCACCGCATCGCCGTCGATCAGCAGCGCGATTCCACAGGGACCGTCCTGCCCGCGGGCGGGAGCACAGCCGACGAACCAATGGTCGATGAAGGGGCCGCACCGCGCGGTCTCGCCGCCGGTCCGTTCGATGGTCACCGCACCGACCTGCGCCATGGCATCGGCCGGCGGCGCGTCGGTCGCACCGGGCCGCAGCACGCGGGCAAGCAACGCCGACCCGATGCCCGGCGTGACGTGGATGTGGAAGCGGTCGGCCAGCGCCCGCACGGCTTCAAGCCCGGTCCCCGGCGCGCGGGGTGTGGCTGCCGGCAGGTCGGTCGTGCCGGGATCGCGGTCGTAAGCCAGGCACTCGATTCCGGCTCCGCTGCGCATGCGGGCGATCAGCAGCGTACCGTCGGGGCGGTCCAGCACATGGCCGGCGAGTGCCGCGACGAGGCTGTCCAACCGGGCCGCCTCATCCGCAGCCAGGACTCCATCGGCCCGTTCCTCCGCAATTCGTCGTGCCGTGGCGATATCACCGGGCGACGCCACGGCAATGCGACGGTGACCATGGTCGGGGAACATCTGGCCGCTCCTGTCCGCGTTCCGGTTGCTCTTTTCCGGAACTTTACAATCCTCTGCCGGCCGAACCCAACGATAAGGACTCGGCCGACGTCACTTTTCAACGAGATAGTCCCTGCAACATCGCATACCGGAAGGTTCCACGTCCCGAGCGATGTCAGGATGCGACGGCTTCCATCATCGCCGGCCGGCGGACCATCGGTGGCCTCGGCATCTCGCGCCCGCGCAGCATCTCCGCAGCTTCCCACAGGCGGCCAAGCCCGACGATGGACCGGCTCCCGGTCTTTTCCATGATGCGGGCGCGGTGGACTTCCACCGTCTTGATGCTGATGCCGAGTTCCCAGGCGATGGTCTTGCTCTGCTTGCCTTCGACGATCAGTTCGAGAACTTCCGACTCGCGGCGGCTCAGCAGGGTCAGCCGGCGGACGGCATCGCGGCTGCGGTCGCGCTGTTCGGCTTGGGGGCTGCCATCGGACAGGCAGGCACGCAGCCGTTCCAGGAAGGCGGGGACGGCGAAGGGAGAGGCGATGCAATCCGTCGCCCCGGCCTTCATCGCGGCCACCGCGGCATCGACGTCACCCTGTTCGGTGACGACCAGCACCGGCAGGTCATGGCCATGCAGCGAGGCTTCGGCCATGAACTCGATGGCGGTCATGTCGGGCAGGTCGTTGCGCACGACGAGACAGGAGGACGCGGTGCCCAGCACGGCCAGCGCATCGGCGCCGGTGCTGTGGACGCGGCAGGCGATGCCGACTGCGCCCAGCGCCCGCGCGAGCGTACTGCGGGACAGCAGGTCGCCGTCGACGATATGGACGAGGCAGGCGGTTTGCGTGGAAACGGGCATGGACATTTGCAGGAGCATTTGGGGACCTCCACCACAGCGGGCCGGCGAACAGCGCCGGCTCCTTATGGCGACCGATCCGTGACCGAACCGCCGCCATGCCACGCATTTTAGCGGTCATTCCCTATTGACCGCCGCAGGCGCGAGGGATAGCGGCGCTGTCTAAAGGGATATCGGGGATAGTATCCGCGCGAAGAAATCCGCAAGAAATCTAGTCTGATAACCACTACACAGCAAATTGAGAAACCAAATGGCGAATTGCAAAAGTATTTTTGCGAATTGAAAACCATCCGGCTCAATTCAATTGCCGATGTTTTGCTTTTTGTGTTGCCAGAATGAAAACAACATCCAGGTTGATATATTATTTCATGGCGATGGATGGAAAATAACTCGCCCTTGGATTTTCCATTCCCCTGCTTTCCACCATCCCGACTCATGTCCAGGAACCGGCCTGTCAGGCCCGGCGGCGGGTCGCCAGGAGGATACCGGCGGCGATCAGGGCGATGCCGATGCCATGGTAGATGTGCAGCTGTTCGCCCAGGAACAGGATCGCCAGCAAGCTGCCGAAGACCGGCACCAGATGGATGGCGAGGCCCGCCGTGTTGGCGCCGAGCAACTCCACCGCCCGGTTGAAGCAGAGATAGGCGGCGATGGACGGGAACAGCACGGTATAACCGACTGCCAGCAGCGTGAGTCCGCTGACCTGCACCGGATGGCCGCTCAGGCTTTCCCATATGTAGAAGGGCAGCAGTTCCACCGCGCCGATGGCGAAGGTGACGACGACGAAGCTCAAGCCATGGATCGCCGGCCGCCGGCCCAGCAGCGTGGTGTAGGCGGCGTAGATCACCACCGCGGCCAGCATCCAGACATCGCCCGTGTTCAGTTCAAGCCCCAGCAGGGTCGCCGGGTCGCCGTGGGAGATCAGCGTCATCGCCCCCATCAGCGACACGACGATGCCGAGCCCCTGCATCGCCCCCACCTTGTCGCGGAACAGGATGAGGCTCATCAGGACGATCATCACGGGCATCGACGACTGCAGCATCACGCAGTTCAGCGCGGTCGTCGTGTTGAGCGCGATGTATTGGAAGGTGTTGTAGATTCCGATGCCGAGCGTACCCAGCAGCAGCACGCTTTTCCAGCGCGCCAGGATCGGCGTCACATCGTGGCGCAGATGCGGCCAGGCGAAGGGAAGCACGATCAGCATCCCCAGGAACCAACGCCAGAATGCCAGCCCGATGGGCGGAACAGACCCGGCGACCGCGCGCCCCAGGACCGCGTTGCCTGCCCAGAACAGCGGCGGCAACATCATCAGCAACCAAGCCTGATCGGCGAGGCGGAATCCTTTGGCGGGAGCGGCGCGGTCGGTGGGCATGGCTCGGCGCGTCCTCAGCTGCGACGGCGCGGCGAGGCGAAGACCTCGGCCGCGGCGGCGGCGGCACTGCGCTCGCTGCCGCCGTCATCGGCACGGAAGACGCTGGGCCTGGATTCGCGGCGGGGGGGACGCGGCGCATCCTCGCGACCTTCCCGGCCCTCGCGGGGCGGCTTGGCGGGCTGGCGCAGTTCGGCGTCGAGTTCGGCGATGCGCTTGACCAGCGCTTCACGAATGGCGGGGGCCGCGTGGGCTTTCAGCGTCGCCAGCTGCTCCTTGAGCTGAACCAGCTGACGCTGCTTCTGCTCGCGGGTGCGCTTGATGGCGACGTTGTCGGAATGCTGGCCCTCGAAGGAGCGCATGGAACAGGCCCTCGTTCAAAAATACGGAAGACAGAGGCCGGCCCCCAAATGGAGGGGCCCGGCAAGAGGGGCGGATTATTGGGAGGCGCCCGCCCCAAAGCAAGGCGGAGTTCACCTTGACTTTTCGGGCTCGCCGCGGATGTGCGAACCGTCGCGTCCACCGGCTCCGCCGCTGCGCCCGACCAAAAGAAGAAGGGCGCCTCCCTGCGGAGGCGCCCCTTTCCGAACCGTCAGACGGCGAACCGCAAGACGGGGGGAACGGACGGGCTATCAGAAGCCCATGTCGTCCATGCCACCCATGCCGCCCGGCATGCCGCCCGGAGCAGCCTTCTTCTCCGGCTTCTCGGCGATCATCGCCTCGGTGGTGATCAGCAGGCCGGCGATCGAGGCCGCATCCTGCAGGGCGGTGCGAACCACCTTCACCGGATCGATGATGCCGGCGGCGACCAGATCGGTGAACTCACCCTTCTGGGCGTCGTAGCCGTAGTTGGGATCGTTCTGGTCCAGCAGCTTGCCGACCACGATCGAGCCGTCGGTGCCCGCGTTGTAGGCGATCTGACGGACCGGAGCCTGGAGGGCGCGGCGGATGATGTCGATGCCGACGCGCTGCTCGTCGTTGACCGGAACCAGCTTGTCCAGCGCCTTGCCGGCATACAGCAGGGCCGAACCGCCACCGGCGACAACACCCTCTTCCACCGCGGCGCGGGTGGCGTGCATGGCGTCGTCAACGCGGTCCTTGCGCTCCTTCACCTCGACCTCGGTCGCACCGCCGACGCGGATGACCGCGACGCCGCCGGCCAGCTTGGCCAGACGCTCCTGCAGCTTCTCGCGGTCGTAGTCCGAGGTGGTCTCCTCGGCCTGGGCGCGGATCTGGCCGCAACGGGCCTCGATGTCGGCCTTCTCGCCGGCGCCGTCGACGATCGTGGTGGTCTCCTTGGAGATCACGACCTTCTTGGCGGTGCCCAGCATGTCGAGCGTGACGTTCTCGAGCTTGATGCCGAGGTCTTCCGAGATGACCTGGCCGCCGGTCAGGATGGCCATGTCCTCCAGCATCGCCTTGCGGCGATCGCCGAAGCCCGGGGCCTTGACGGCGGCGATCTTCAGGCCGCCGCGCAGCTTGTTGACGACGAGGGTGGCCAGGGCCTCGCCCTCGATGTCCTCGGCGATGATCAGCAGCGGACGCGACGACTGCACGACGGCCTCGAGGACCGGCAGCAGCGGCTGGAGGCCCGACAGCTTCTTCTCGTGCAGCAGGATGAACGGGTTTTCGAGGTCCGCGATCATCTTGTCGGCGTTGGTGATGAAGTACGGCGACAGGTAGCCGCGGTCGAACTGCATGCCCTCGACGACGTCCAGCTCGGTGTCCAGGCTCTTGGCCTCTTCCACCGTGATGACGCCCTCGTTGCCGACGCGCTCCATCGCCTGGGCGATCATCTTGCCGATTTCGACTTCGCCGTTGGCGGAGATGGTGCCGACCTGGGCGATCTCGTCGTTGGTCGTGACCTTCTTGGCGCGGGCCTGGATGTCGGCGACGACGGTGGCGACGGCGATGTCGATGCCGCGCTTCAGGTCCATCGGGTTCAGGCCGGCGGCGACCTTGGTCACGCCTTCGCGGACGATGGCCTGGGCCAGGACGGTCGCGGTGGTGGTGCCGTCACCGGCCAGGTCGTTGGTCTTCGAGGCGACCTCGCGGACCATCTGGGCGCCCATGTTCTCGAACTTGTCGGACAGTTCGATTTCCTTGGCGACCGACACGCCGTCCTTCGTGATGCGCGGAGCGCCGAAGGACTTCTCGATCACGACGTTGCGGCCCTTCGGACCCAGCGTGACCTTCACGGCGTCGGCCAGGATGTCGACGCCACGCAGCAGCTTTTCGCGCGCGGAGGGGCCGAACTTGACGTCTTTGGCAGCCATGTCTCAATTCCTCTGAATATCGAATGTCGAAGGGAAATGGGCGGAGGTCTTCAGGCCTCGACGACGCCCATGATGTCGGATTCCTTCATGATCAGGTAATCGACGCCTTCGATCTTCACTTCGGTGCCCGACCACTTGCCGAACAGGATACGGTCGCCGGCCTTGACGTCGAGCGCCACGACCTTGCCGGACTCGTCACGAGCGCCGGGGCCGACAGCGATGATCTCGCCTTCCTGCGGCTTTTCCTTGGCCGTGTCGGGGATGATGATCCCACCCTTGGTCTTGGTGTCGGACTCCAGACGCTTGACGACGACGCGGTCGTGCAGCGGGCGGAACTTCATGGGAATGCCTCCTTGGATCAAGGCTTGGTTCTGACTGACGAGAATTGGCGCGGGTCGGATGCTGTTAGCACTCACGCCCGGCGAGTGCCAGACAGCTAATCGAAGCGGTTTTCGGATTCAAGAGGCTCGTTTCGGAATTTGTCGGGGCCGCAGGAGACGTTCACGCAAGATAGCGTTTAACTTATTGAAAAACATCATATTTCTTCCAGGCGCCCCGCATCGCTCCTGCGCAGAAATTCATCAAGCGGTCACAAGGGGGCGAAGGGTTCCGGCCGCAATTCGGGTGGAAAAGGCCGCTGAACGATACTGCCGCCCCTTCCAGCCGCGGTCCTGTGACTGGCGTCACAGCGTCCGCACGGCGGGATCGCTAAAGCTTTATCGAATACCCCTGAAGGAATGCGAGGAGCACAATGACGGCAAAGCGCGGGGCTGAAAGTTGGAAGAATGAGGCTATCCGGCACGTATCGGCGCGGCGCTCCATCTGGCGCGGACGCACGGCCAAACTGGTTGAAGCGTTGTTGGAGTACACCACCTTGGCTGGACTGTTGGCGCTTCTGTTCGCGCTGTTCGTCCTGTTCGACGCGACGCAGGATCAGTCTCGCTGACGTCGTCCGCCCATGCCATGCTCCACCGACGATGGCGGTTTTCGTCTGCTTTGGACATTTTGCAACAAAATATTCCCGCATAGGGCGTGCATGACATAATAGCGTGCACAAGGAGGGCGGAAATGGTCCGCCCCGCGCGTCATCCGGGAGCTTTCGATCCATGACCACCCAGCCGGTCTGCCAAGCCGCGGTCGATCTCGTGAAGCATTTCGAGGGGCTGTATCTCAACGCCTACCTGTGCCCGGCGGGCGTGCCGACCATCGGCTACGGTCACACCGCGGGCGTGAAGATGGGCCAGACCATCACCGCGGACCAGGCCGATGCCTTCCTCGCCGCCGACCTGACCGAAGCCGCCGGCCATGTCGACACTCTGGTGACGGTGCCGGTGAATGACGACCAGCGTGGCGCACTATCCTCCTTCGTCTTCAATCTCGGTGCCGGCTCGCTTGCCGGCTCCACCCTGCTGAAGCTGCTGAATGCCGGCGACTATGAAGGCGCCGCCGGTCAGTTCGGCCGCTGGGTCTATGCCACCGTCAACGGCAAGAAGACGCAACTGCCGGGCCTGGTCGCCCGCCGCGCGGCGGAGGCGGCGCTGTTCCAGAGCCAGACCGCTCAGGCGCACGGCGATGTGGGCACCGGCGGCGACAGCGCTTGACCCGTTTCCCGGAGTTTGGCGCCAAGCAGGTTATCCGAACTCCACCCACGAATGGACGAACTCGGAAAACCTGCAAAACCATGGAGTCCTCAGGTTTCTCCAGGCCGGGCACGTGGCCCGATCTGGAGAAACCTGCTTGGGCGCAACAGGCGTTTGACGCGGCGGGATGTTCACCCCACATTGGCGAGCATCCTACCGCTGCGCTCCGGAATGCCGCCTTGACCGCCTACGCGACCGACAGCCTCGCCACCGCCTCCCACCCCAACCCGAACCGGCCCATCGCCGTCTGGCTTCTGGTCTGCGCAGCCATGGTGCTGGCGATGGCCGTGATCGGCGCCATCACCCGGTTGACCGAATCCGGCCTGTCGATGGTGGAATGGAAACCGCTGATCGGCATCCTGCCGCCATTGAGCGAGGCGGAGTGGAACCGGGTCTTCGACCTCTACAAGGGCACGCCCGAGTTCCGCATCTACAACAGCCACATGGATCTGGCCGGCTTCCAGTCGATCTTCTGGTGGGAGTGGTTCCACCGGCTGTGGGGCCAGTTGATCGGTGTCGTCTTCCTGGTTCCCTTCCTGCGGTTCTGGATGCAGGGCCGAATCGCGCCCGACCTGTGGCCGAAGCTGGCCGGTCTGTTCCTGCTGGGCGGGCTGCAGGGCGGCATCGGCTGGTTCATGGTGAAGAGCGGTCTGGTCGACGCGCCGAATGTCAGCCATTACCGGCTGGCGCTGCATCTCGGCACCGCCATCGTGATCTACGCCCTGCTGCTGCGCACCGCGCTGGGGCTGCTCGACCCGTTGCCGCTGGCCGGCTGGCGGCCGGAGACGGCGGCACTTCGCCGCCATGCCCGCTGGTCGCTGACCCTGGTCGGCCTCACCATCGTCTGGGGCGCCTTCGTCGCCGGATCGGATGCAGGCCTGGCCTACAACACCTTCCCGCTGATGGCCGGCCACTGGATTCCGCCGGAGGTGGGCACGCTGATTCCCTGGTGGGTCAATCCGTTCGAGAACACCGCCGCGATCCAGCTGATCCACCGCGCGCTGGCAATGCTGACCGGTCTGGCGGTGCTGGCCCTGGCCGGCCGCGTCCTGCACGCCCGGCTGCCCGGCCGTGCCGGCCGTGCCGCCCTGGCCTCTGCCGCCATGATGCTGGCGCAGATCGCCCTGGGCATCGCCACCCTGCTGAGCGTGGTGTGGATTCCCGTCGCCGCCGCCCATCAGGCCGGGGCCATCCTGGTGGTGTCGATGCTGGTGTGGCTGATGTTCGAGCTGCGGCCGGTGGGGCGGGGGTAGAGCGTGAAGCGGAGGCGCGGTGGCTTGTTGCCCGCCTCCCGTCTTCTCAGGCGCCTTCGGCCAGATCGTACATCGCATCGAGGTCGGCGATCATGACCTTGTTGCCTTCCTGGAGCGAGATCACGCCGACGGTCTTCAACTGGGTGAAGGTCCGGCTGACGGTTTCGGTGGTCAGGCCGAGATAATCGGCGATGTCGGCACGGCTCATCGGCACGAAGACCGGATTTTCCTTGTGTCCGCGCCGGGCGGCACGCTGGGACAGCATCAGCAGGAAGGAGCAGATCTTCTCCTTCGCCGTCTTGCGCCCCAGCAGCAGCATCTGGTCCTGCGCGGCCGCCAGCTCGTTCGACGCCATCGAGAACAGGCGCCGCTGCATCTTTGGAAACTCCTCCAGCAGCGCATCGATCTTCTTGCGCGGGAACCGGCAGAGCGAGGCGCTGGTGACGGTTTCCGCGGTGTAGGCGTAGCTGTCGTTGACGGCCAGCCCCAGGAAGTCGCCGGTGACCAGGAAGCCCGTGATCTGCCGGCGTCCGTCGGGCAGCAGCTTGTACAGCTTCACGGTGCCGGAGGTGACGTTGTAGAGCGCATCCGCCGCATCGCCCTCGGCGAACAGGGTGTGCCCCGAATCGACACGAACATTCTGCAGAATGTCGGCAAGACGGCGCAACTCCTCCGGCTCCAGCGCGGCGCACACCGTCAGGCTGCGCACGGGACAGGCCCCGCAGGGATTCATTTCCGTCATAGCGCTCTTATCGCGAGCGCGGACCATATCGAAGGGTGGCATGGACGAACCCAGCCTTTCATTCCGCATGGGCTCATATTGGTGGCAATCGCCGAGAATCGCAACCTCGCACGCATACAACCTTTTCTTTGCCCATACGGCATTTGGCACTATTGTCGCCGGCCGCCCTCCGGCGCGGCAACCGCGTCGGTGCCGGGGCGGACGGGCTGGGCCGGATCGTCGTCGAACAGGACGCGGTGAGCCGCTCCGTCCAGATCGTCAAACTGGCCGGATTTCAGCGCCCACAGAAAGGCCGCCAGCCCCAGACCGCCCAGGCTGAGAGCAATCGCGATCAGATAGAGAAGTTCGTCCATCACCCGAATCCTTGCTCGGCAGGTCCCGGACCGGCGTATCCCGGACGGGAAGATCCTTGATCACGGCGCCGCGGGCCAGCCGCAGCGCGTTCAGAATGACGATCAGCGACGACGACGACATCGCCAGCGCGGCCAGCAGCGGCGTCAGCATCCCGCCCATCGCGAGCGGCACGGCGCAGAGATTATAGACCAGCGCGATGCCGAAATTCTGCTTCACCAAGCGGCCGGACCGGCGGGAAACCTCGACCGCCTCGACGATCGGGCGCAGCAGGCGGCCCTGGAACACCACGTCGGCCGCGGTCTGGCTGACATCCATCGCGGTCGACGGCGACATCGACACCGCAGCGGCGGCCAGCGCCGGTGCATCGTTCAGCCCGTCGCCGACCATCAGGACGGTGCGGCCCTGTGCCGCCAGCTCGGCCAGTGCCGCGGTCTTGTCGGCCGGACTCTGCTCGGCCCGCCATTCGGCAATCCCCAGCCGCTCCGCCACAGCCGCCACAGCCCCCTTGCGGTCGCCCGACAACAGCCGCACCTCCAGCCCACGCGCCTTGAGTGCCGACACCACCACGGCGGCATCCGGACGGGGCGCGTCGAGGAAGGTGAGTCGCAGCGGCTCCGCACCCGGGCGGGCCAGCCACAGCTCCGGCCCTGCCACATCCCCGGCCTCCAACGGAGCGCCGGTGAAGCGGCGGCTGCCCAGCCGAACCTCGCCGTCCGGCGTCTCCAGCATCAGGCCGGCGCCGGCGACCTCGCGCACCCCGGCGGCAACCGGCACCGCCGGCACGGCGGCGGCAAGCGCACGGGCCAGCGGGTGGCGGCTTGCCGCCGCCAGCGAGGCGGCAAGCGCCAACTCCTCCGCCGCCACACCGTCCAGCTGCGGCACGGGCCGCCCTTCGGTCAGGGTGCCGGTCTTGTCGAACACCACGGTGTCGATGGTGGCGAGCCGTTCCAGCGCGGTCGGGCTTTTCAGCAGGGTGCCCTGGCGCATCAGCCGCCCGCTGGCGATCACCTGCACCACCGGCACCGCCAGCGCCAGCGCGCAGGGACAGGTGATGATCAGCACGGCGATGGCATTCATCAGCGCATCCTGCCACACCGCCCCACCCAGCAGCATCCAGCCGGCGAAGGTGGTCAGCGCGGTCAGATGCACCACCGGGGCGTAGAGGCGCGACACCCGGTCGGCAACGGCGACATACTTGGCGCGGCCCTGCTCCGCCACCTCCATCAGCCGGACGATCTCGGCCAGCAGCGTGCCCTCCCCCACCGCGGTGACGGTCAGGCGCAGGGGAGCCGTCAGGTTGAGGGTGCCGGCAAAGACCTGATCGCCCGGCCGCGCGGTCCCCGGCACCGTCTCGCCGGTGATCAGCCCGGTGTCGAGGTCGGATACGCCGTCGGACACCCGGCCGTCGACCGGGATGCGTTCCCCCGCCGCGACCAGGATGGTGTTGCCGGCGGCGACCTGTTCCGGGGCCACCACGGCACTGCTCCCGTCCTCGCGCAGCACGGTGACGGCGTTGGCGCGCAGCCCCAGAAGCTGCTCCGCCGCGGAGCGTGCCCGGCCGCGCGCCCGCTGGTCGAGGTAACGGCCGATCAGCAGGAAGAACAGCAGCATCACGCCGCCGTCGAAATAGGCGTGCTCGCCGCTGTTGATCGTCTCGAACAGGCTCATGCCGGTGGCGAGCAGGACGCCGATGGTGATCGGCACATCCATGTTGGTACGGCCATGGCGCAGCGCGCCCAGTGCCGAGCGCGCGAAGGGACGCAGCGCATAGGCGATGGCCGGCATGCAGATCAGCGCCGATACCCAATGCATCAGGTCGCGGGTCGCGGTGCCCATGCCCTGGCTGTGGCCGGCCCACACCGACACCGACAGCAGCATGACGTTGCCCATGGCAAAGCCCGCGACCGCCATGGCACGCAGCAGTTCCTTCTCGCTCTTGGCCTGTGCGCCGCCCAGCCGGTCCGGATCGAACGGGACGGCGCGGTAGCCGAGCTGTGCCACGGTGCCGACCACGGCGTTGGCGTCGGTCGCCGTCGGATCCCAGCGCACCGTCAGCCGGCGCGTGGTCATGTTCATGCGCGCCAGCCCGATCCCCGCCTGCCGGCTGAGCGCCGATTCGATCAGCCAGACGCAGGCCGCGCACTGCATGCCGTCGACCATCAGATGCAGGCTGCGGGTGCCGTCGGCCTCGTCACGCGCATGCGGCTCGTAATCCACTGCCGGAGCATCGTCGGGGCGCAGCGGACGCGCGGTGGGATCAACGCTGCGGCGCTCGTAATAGCGCTCCAGCCCCAGCCCGCGGACAAGGTCGTAGGCGGCGGCACAACCGGTACAGCAGAAGGGGCCCGCGCCATCCGTGGAGACGGTCGCAGCAGAGGTTTGCCCGCTTTCGCCCAGGTCTTGTCCGCAATGGAGGCAGGCGGTCATCTCACATCACCCCGGAGGTCTCGATCCGCAACCCGCGCCCCGTCACTGGATCCAGACGCGCTTCTGGTCCTGATAGTCGCCGGTGGCATGGGTGATGACGAACCGCATGTCCCACTGGCCTTCAAGATCCAGTTCCACCGGAGCGCCGAAGCGGCCTTCGCCCAGATAAGGCAGCGACAGGGTCTTGTCGTGCCCTTCGGCGGTGGGACGGATCATCCTGACGGTGACGGTGGCGTCCTTCAGGACACGGCCTTCCTTGTCGCGGGCGGTGATGGCGATCACGGCCTTGCGCGGTTCGGTGCTGGTGAAGTCGGCCTGCACCTGCCAGCCGCGTTCGGCCTGGGCGCGGGCGCCGGCGAGATCCCGATTGTAGCTGATGCCCTTGAGGAAGTGATTCTCGGTTTCCACCCCGGTCCAGCTCGACACCGCGAAATGGACCATGATCGCGTTCACCGTCAGCACGACCATGAAGAGGCCGACGAAGATCCAGGGAATGTACCATCCCTTCTGGCGGGGCTGCCTGGCGCGCTTCGGAGCGGCGGCGCGGTTTCCGGTGGTCGAGCTGATCGTCATGGTCGGCGGCTGCCCTTTGGCTGGTCGGCGGCAGGAGACGCGTGCGGAACGGCCGACGGCCGGTCGCGCGTTCCCCGGGCCGGGAACGGGGTGACGGTAAATCGGTGCGGCCCGCGGTGCAAAGCATTGCGGGGCGCGGCCGAATATCTGCCGGCGGAGGCCACTATGGCGACCGATTGCCGCAGGCACATTGCGCTAAATCAAATGACAGGAAGTTCACGAACCGGCACCGGAGCCGCAATCCCTCAAGAGAAAAAGGCCTGAAAAGACAAGGGCGCCGGGGAGTTTCCTCCCCAGCGCCCCATCCGGCCGGTTCCCGTATCGGGCTTTCGGGTCGGAGGCTTACTTGCCGCCGCCCAGATTGTGGACGTAGACCGCCAGCGACTTGATCGTCGCGTCGTCCAGACGCTTCGACCAGGCGGGCATCACGCCGGCTCGGCCGTTGGTCACGGTCTCCACCAGCGTGGCCTTGTCGCCGCCATAGAGCCAGTTGGCCTGCTTCAGCGGCGGAGCGCCGACGCCGTCGAGACCGGCAGCAACCGACCCCTGGCCCACGTCGCCATGGCAGGCGGCGCAGTTCTCCTCATAGACGGTCTTGCCCTTGGCGACCTTGCCGGCATCAGCCGGCTTGGCGTTCAGCGACAGAACATACTCCGCCACCTGATCGATCTGGTCGCGGTTGAGGATGCCGTCCTTGCCGAAGGCGGTCATGCCGGTGCCCGGCGTGCCGCGGGTATCGCCGTCGTCGGACCGGATGCCGTGCTGGATGGTCTTGTAGATGTCGGCCGAGGAACCGCCCCACAGCCACACGTCGTCGGCCAGCGTCGGGAAGCCCTTGGCTCCCTGGCCACCGGCGCCGTGGCAGGCGGCGCAGTTCTCGTTGAAGTAGGAACGGCCGCCGGCCATGGCAAAGCCCAGAAGGTCCTTGTCCTTCTGGATTTCGTCGACCGACTTGGCGGCGATGGCGGTCAGGTACTTGGCCTGACCGGCCTTTGCCTCCGCCATCCTGGTGTCCAGCTCTTCGCGCTGGGAATATCCCAGAATGCCCTTCGTGTAGGTCTTGCCCAGCGGCCAGGCCGGGTAGAACACGTAGTACACCATCGCCCAGGCGATGCAGACGTAGAAGAGATACAGCCACCATTTCGGCAGCGGATTGTTCAGCTCGCGCAGTCCATCCCACTCGTGGCCGGTGGTCTCGACGCCGGACAACTCGTCCTTGTAATTCTGTGCCATGGCCTAAAGCTCCTGACCATCATCCTTGAGCGGGATCTGGGCGGCGTCGTCGAATGAGCGGCGGTTGCCGGGCCACATGGCGTAAACCAGGATGCCCGTCAGCAGCAGCATCAACCACACCGTCCAGAACGACCGAAGCATCACCGTGATCGAATCCAAGTCCATGGATTCCTCCCCCGATTACTGCTGAAGCTGCTTCGGCGACTGGTACTTGGTGAAATCCACCATGGTGCCCAGCACCTGCAGGTAGGCCACGAGAGCGTCCATTTCGGTGACGGTCTTGTTGCCGGTGAAGTTCGCGACCACGGCCTTCGGGTAGCGCTTGGCCAAGCCGGCGGTGTCGCCGTCCGGGTTCTTCTGCGCTTCGAGGTCGGCCTTGGCGTTGGCGACCTGCTCGTCGGTGTAGGGAACGCCGACGATCTTCAGGGTCTTCAGGTGATCGGCGATGTCGCCGTAGCTCAGCGGACGATCCTTCATCCAGGCATAGCCCGGCATGATCGACTCCGGCACGACCGCGCGCGGGTTCACCAGATGGGCGACCTGCCAGTCGTTGGAGTATTTGCCGCCGACGCGGGCCAGATCGGGACCGGTGCGCTTGGAGCCCCACTGGAACGGATGGTCGTACATCGACTCCGCCGCCAGCGAGTAGTGGCCATAGCGCTCGACCTCGTCACGGAACGGACGGATCTGCTGGCTGTGGCAGTTGTAGCAGCCTTCACGGTAATAGATGTTCTGGCCGGCCAACTCGAGCGGCGAATAGGGACGGACCCCCTCCACCTTCTCGATGGTCGATTCGATCGTGAAGAGCGGGACGATCTGCACCAGACCGCCGATCGACACGGTGATCAGCACGAGCACGATCAGCAGAAGGGTGTTCCGCTCGATCAGGTCGTGGCTGAAGCCCTTTTTTTCCTGAGCCATTTCTCGCATCCTTCCCTAGCGTCAGGCCGCGCCGACCGTCGCCTTGTGCGGCGTGGTGACATAGGGCTTCTCGATGCGGACATCGCCCTTCGCCGTGCGCCACAGGTTGTAGACCATGATCAGGGCGCCGGTGACGAACAGAACGCCGCCCATCGCGCGGATCACGTAGAACGGGTGCATCGCCGCCACGGTCTCCACGAAGGAGTATTGCAGGAAGCCCAGGTTGTCGTAGGCACGCCACATCAGGCCCTGCATGATGCCGGACACCCACATGGCGGTGATGTACAGCACGATGCCGATGGTGGCGGTCCAGAAATGGTAGCTGACCAGGCGCAGGCTGTAGAGCTGCGAGCGCTTCCACAGCACCGGAACCAGATAGTAGATCGCGCCGAAGGAGATGAAGGCGACCCAGCCGAGAGCGCCGGAATGCACGTGGCCGACGGTCCAGTCGGTATAGTGCGACAGGGCATTGACCGGCTTCACCGACATCAGCGGACCTTCGAAGGTCGACATGCCGTAGAAGGCGACCGAGGTGACCAGGAAACGCAGGACCGGGTCGGTGCGCAGCTTATCCCAGGCGCCCGACAGGGTCATGATGCCGTTGATCATGCCGCCCCAGGACGGCATCCACAGCATGACCGAGAAGGTCATGCCCAGCGTCTGCGCCCAGTCCGGCAGCGAGGTGTAGTGCAGGTGGTGGGGACCGGCCCAGATGTAGAGGAAGATCAGGGTCCAGAAATGGACGATCGACAGACGGTAGGAATAGACCGGCCGCTCGGCGCGCTTGGGCACGAAATAATACATGATGCCCAGGAAGCCGGCGGTCAGGAAGAAGCCGACCGCATTGTGACCGTACCACCACTGCACCATCGCGCTCTGCACGCCCGACACGGCGCTGTAGGACTTCATGCCGAACAGCGACACCGGGATGTTGACGTTGTTGCCGATGTGCAGGATGGCGACGGTCAGGATGAACGCCATGAAGAACCAGTTCGCCACATAGATGTGCGACTCGCGCCGCGTCATCACGGTGCCGATGAACTGGACGGCATAGAGCACCCAGGTGACCGTCAGGTAGAGATCGAGGATCCACTCGGGCTCGGCGTATTCCTTGCCTTGGGTATAGCCCAGGGCGTAGCTCAGCGCAGCGAGCACGATGAAGACGTTGTAGTTCCAGAAGACGAACTTCGCCAGCCCTTCGCCCCCGAAGAGATGCTGACGGCAAGTCCGTTGAACAGAATAAAGCGAAGTGGCGAACAGCACATTGCCGCCGAACGCGAAAATCACCGCCGAAGTGTGGACCGGGCGCAGGCGCCCGAAGCTCGTCCACTCCAGCCCGAGATTCAGCGCCGGGAAGGCCAGCTGCAGAGCGATGAAGGTACCGGCCAGGAAACCGATCACGCCCCAGAACACTGCAGCGATAACGAAGAGTCGGATGGCGTCCTCATGGTAACGCACGTCTTCCGACACCCGCTGGCTGCCCAGGGTGGCCCCTGAAGTCAGAGTCGCTGATGTCATACAATCTCTCCCGTTTGCCCCGGTCGGCCGTGAGGCCGCGCCGTCTGGGTTGCACCACCACTGGGTACGTACTGTTAAGGAGCGGGACAGGTTGCAGCCGGCAATGCCGAGCGGACGCCGGACGCGCCTGTCTCCAATGCGCACACTATGTGTAGGGGGGGCCGCAGCAACATTGATCTACGTCAACGACCCTTGCGGCCCCGGGCTGCCATCGTTCAGTGTCCTCGCAATCGGCCGGACTGAAATGGACGACTGTTTCATCGCGAAACCCCTTGGTCGACGCCAGATCGACCAGGCCTACCCATTGGTCTGCGCCATCGCCCCCGGTCTGGAGGTGGACCGGTGGCGCGCATTTGCCGCAGCCATGCTGCAGGGTGCAACCGACGGAGGAAGCGCCAGGGGGAGCGCCGTGCCCGCGACCACCGGGATCATGACGGTGCAGAACGCGCAAGGTTACCTGCACGGCCTGTTTTCCTATGCGGTCGAGCCGCATCTGCGCCACGGCCGCATCCTGAGCGTGGACAATTTCGTGGTGCTCGACCTGTTCGACATCGCCGGCATCGCCGAAACGCTGCTGCGGGCGATGGAGGGGCTGGCGCGCCGGCTCGGCTGCGCCGCCATCCACACCACTCTGCCGGAGCGCTACATTCCCGTCGATTCCCGCCGCAACCCGATTCCGGACTGCTTCCTGAGCGAAGGCCACCGGCAGGAGACGGTCCATTTCTGCAAGAACCTGGCCGTGGTCAACGACAACGCCCCGGCGGCGCCGGAGGGGCGGCGCGAGGCAGAGTAGCCGGGCGCCGCGACGCGATGCCATTGCGCGCCGGCGATTTGCCGCTAGGATGCGGCTCCATGAGCGACACCGGCACCAAACCCGTCAAGAAGTACCCGGCGATCCACCTTCAGGCAGGCCGCCAGCGGCGCGTCATGCTTGGGCATCCCTGGGTCTATTCCAACGAAGTCCAGATGGACGCCACCGCCAAGGCGGTGGAGCCCGGCAGCCCGGTGCGGCTGCTGGATCCCGGCGGCACGCCGCTGGGCATCTACACCTTCAACCCGCACACGCTGATCGCGGCAAGACTGCTGTCGAACGACCCGGCGACCGTTGTGGAACACGGCTTCATCGCCGGCCGGCTGCGGCGTGCGGTGGAACTGCGCGAGCGGCTGTTCTCCCGCCCCTTCTACCGCGTCGTCCATGCCGAGGCCGACGGACTGCCCGGCCTGATCGTCGACCGCTTCGGCGACGTGGTGACGGTGCAGGCCAACTCCGTCTTCATGGACCGGCGGATCGACGACATCCTGGCCGCCATCGACGACGTGCTCGCTCCGCGCGCGGTCATCCTGCGCAACGACGGCACCCAGCGCGCGCTGGAAGGGCTGGCGGAGGAGACCCGGCTGGCGAAGGGCGAGATCGACGGACCGATCCGTCTGGAGGAAAACGGCGCGACCTTCTTCGCCAACCCGCTGGACGGCCAGAAGACCGGCTGGTTCTACGACCAGCGCGACAACCGCGCTTTCATCGCCTCGCTGGCGAAGGGCGGCCGGGCCATCGACTTCTACAGCTACAATGGCGGCTTCGGCATCCAGTGCGCCGTGGCCGGCGCCACCCAGGTCGTCGCCGTCGACCGGTCCGCCCTGGCGCTGGAAAATGCGACCCGCGCCGCCGAAGCCAACGGCGTCGCCGACCGCTTCGAAGCCCGCCGCGCCGACGCGTTCCAGGAGATGGAGCGGCTGAACGCCGCCGGCGAGACCTTCCAGGTCGTGGTCGCCGACCCGCCGGCCTTCGTGAAGTCGAAGAAGGATCTTGCCGCCGGCAGCCGCGCCTACCGCAAGATGGCCCGGCTCGCCGCGAAGATCACGGCACCGGGCGGCTATCTGCTCTGCGGCTCCTGCAGCCACAACGTCGACCCGCCGACCTTCGCCGAGCAGGTCGCCCGCGGCCTGACCGACGCCGGCCGCACCGGCCGCATCCTGCGCAGCGCCGGCGCCGGCCCCGACCACCCGGTGCATCCGCATCTGCCGGAGTCGGCCTATCTCAAGGCGATCGTATTGCAGCTGGATTGAGACGGGGGCAAGCGGGAGCCCCCTACCTCACCGCTCGAACAGGCCGACCAGTTCCACATGGGACGACCACAGGAACTGGTCGACCGGCCACAGCTTGACCAGACGATAGCCGCCATCCACCAGCACCCGCGCGTCGCGGGCGAAGCTGGAGGGGTTGCAGGAGACGCCGACCACGCGCGGCACCTTGGCCGCGGCGAGTGCCGCCGCCTGGGCCGCGGCACCGGCGCGCGGCGGGTCGAACACGACCGCGTCGTACCGGTTGAGCTCCTTGGCGGCCAGCGGGTTCTCGAACAGGTCGCGCCGCTCCACCGTCAGCCGCAGCCCCTGCACCGAGCGGCCGAGCGCCGCCACCGCCGCCTCGTCGCTTTCCACTGCATGAACTGCCGCTCGTTGCGAAAGCGGAATGGAAAAGGTGCCGATGCCGGCGAACAGGTCGGCGATGCGCGTCGCCTGCCCCACCCCGTCCCGGACCGCTGCGAGCAAGGCCTCCTCCCCCTCCCGGCTGGCCTGCAGGAAGGCGCCGGGCGGCGGCTGGAGCGGAACGCCGGCAAATCGAACGAAGGCCGGACGGCGGTTCGCCACCGGCTCCGGCGCGGCGCGGTCGGTGGGCTGCCAGGAGATGCGGGCCACCCGGTCCGGCTCGAAACCGACCAATGCCTCGCGCCCGGCGCGATCCAGGCTGCGCGGCCCGACCAGCAGCAGGTCGACGCCGCCCTCAAGGTCGGTCAGCACCACGTCCGCATCGCCGCCATCGGGAAGCAGGTCGGCCAGAAGACCGCGCAAAGGCCCCACCAGGGCGAAGAGGCGGGGCGTCAGCACCGGGCAATCTTCCAGATCGACCAGCCGATGGCTCTGGCGCTCGTTGAAGCCGAACCAGACACGGCCACCGCGCTTCAGTGCCGCCAGACGGGCACGTCGGCGGGCGGCGTCGGGTGTCCGCGACAGCGGCTCCAACGGCGTATCGCCCAGCCCGACCCGCTCCAGTGCGCCACGCACCATCCCGACCGTCCAGGCCGCATACGTCCCGTCGTCCATATGCTGGAGCGTACAGCCGCCGCAGCGGCCGAAATGACGGCAGGGCGGCGTTTGCCGTCCGGGACCGGGCTCGAGGATTTCAAGGATTTCAGCCCGTACGTCCTCCCCCTTGCCATCGGTGTCGGCGACACGTACACGCAGGCGATCCCCCGCCACGCCGTAGGGCACGAACACCCGAAGGCCATCGGCAAGCGCCAGCCCGTCGCCACGGGCGCCGACGTCGGTGACGACGACCTCCAACTCCCGTGTGTCGGCGGGTGCATGGGGGTTCTTGCGGCCGGGGGAGCGGCCGGGGGAGCGAACTGGCTGGCGTCCCTTCGGGAAGGGACGTTTGGCGGGGCGCGTCATGACAGGCGTCCAGTGCGGAGGAAATGCGGTCCCCCTTTACGCCTCCAGCAGCTTGGCGCGCAACGGTTCCGGAATCGGGGTGGGGCGGTGGGCGGCCCGGTCGACGACCACCGCCACCGCCTCCTGCGTGGCGATGCAGCGGTCGCCCAGGAAGATGCCGCATCCCAGCGTCAGCGAACTGGTCCCGACGCGCAGCATGCGCACGCCGATCCGCACAGTGTTGGGGTAAAGCAGTTCCGCCTTGAACTCGATGACACTGCGCGCCAGCACGACGGTCCAGGGATCGTCCTCGCGGAAACCGCCCTCACCATGCAGCAGGGCGATGCGCGCCTGCTCGAAAAACACGCCGATGGCGTTGTTGTTGACATGGCCCAGCGCGTCGAGGTCGTTGAAGCGCACACGCTCCTCCCACCAGAAACGATAGCCGTCGGGGCTGGTCAGGTCGGGCATAGCGGTCATGCCGTGTTCCTTGCCGTATAGGTCAATGCAGGTCCGGACTGTGGCGTATGGTCCGGGGCGGCGCAAGCCCGGCCCTGCTTTCCGCGGCCTCTATTTGTGGGCTGGACGGCGAATTCCCGCGCCAATCGCCGATTGGGCATGTTATTGGAGTCGGACCAACCCTCCGCAACGGACCGGACGATGAGCAAGGACACCACCAACCAGACGGCCGAGGCGCTGTTCGAAAAGGCGCTGTCGATCGCCGAGAAGCACCTGGACGAGGCGATCAAGGAAGGTGGCCCGCTCGGCCCCTACATCGCCGTCGCCATGATCGAGGCCGCGGTGAACTCCGCCGTGGATGAAACCAGCCATGAAGATGTGATCGACATGCTGCGCGACCTCGCCGCCCAGATCGAGGCGGACGCGGACGAGGCGGAAGAGGACTGATCTCAGGCCGGTGCGAGACCTGACTGCCGGCGCGCCTCGCGCCGGCGCAGGATCTCGTAGACGACGGCGCCCAGGATGGTCAGTGCTATCAGCACCAGCGACAGGGCGTTGACCGCGGGCGTCAGGCCGGTACGCACCTTGGTCGCGATGTAGACGGTCAAAGTCGTGTCCAACCCGCGCACGAACAGCGTGGTGTTGTAGTTTTCGAAGCTCTGCAGGAAGGCCAGCAGGGACGCCGACAGGATCGCCGGCATCAGGTACGGCAGGGTGATGCGCCGGAACACCTGACCATGACTTGCGCCGAGGTCGAGCGCGGCCTCCTCCAGCACCGGGTCGAAGCGCTCCAGCCTTGCAGAGAACAGCAGCATGGCATAGGCGGCGATGAAGCTGGATTGCGCCACCACGGTCAGGAACAGTCCGCCGCCGACCCCGAACCATTCCCGCCAGAACACCAGCGTCGAGATGCCGACGATCACCCCCGGCGTCAGCAGCGGCGACACCATCAGCGCATAGAGGAAGGTCTTCGCCCGGCTGTGCAGCCGGTCGAGCAGCAGGGCAGCCGCCAGCCCCAGCGGCACCGCCAGCGCGATCACCCCCGCCCCCACCGCCAGGCTGGTGCCGAGCGCCGCCCACATGCGGCCGTCGTCCCACAGGGCCTGGAACCAGTTCAGCGTGAAGCCCATCCAGGGCGTCACGGTGGGAAAGCGGCTGCTGTTGAAGGTCGCCGCCGCCATGATTCCCAGCGGCAGGAACAGATAGGCGAAGAACAGCACCAGATAGGCGCCGGTCAGCAGGCGGCGGAAGCGGGCGGCGGTCATGACGGTCATCATGGGCAACGGCTCATTTCGCTATATCCGTCAGCCCGACGCGGAACAGCCGCATCGCGCCGAGGATGAAGCCGATGCACAGCACCAGCAGGATGAAGGCGTAGGCCGCCCCCTGGTTCCAGTTCCCACCCTCGAAGAACCAGTTGTAGATGATCTCGGTGAACCAGCGGCTGTTCGGCCCGCCCAGCAGCGCCGGTACCGCATAGCTGCCGGCCGCCAGCATGAAGGTCATGATGCAGCCGACGGCGATGCCGGGCTTGGCATGCGGCAGCACGATCCGGCGATGGATGCGCAGCCAGCCGGCCCCGAGGTCGCGCGCCGCCTCGATCTGGTTGCGGTCCAGCGATTCGATGGCGTTGTAGAGCGGGAACACCATGAACAGGATGTAGACATAGACCATGCCGACGATCACGCCGGCATCGCCGCCCAGGAAGCGCCGCGGCTCGTCGATGATCCCCAGCCCCAGCAGCAGCGCGTTCAGCGGTCCGTTGAAGGCGAGGATGATGTACCAGGAGAAGGTGCGCAGCAGTTCGTTGATCCAGAACGGCACCACCAGCATCAGCACCAGCAGCGGCAACCGCCGCTTCGGCGCCACCTGTGCCAGATAGAAGGCGACAGGGTAGCAGACGGCCAGCGTGGTCAGCGTGACCAGCGCGCTGGCCCAGATCGTCTTCAGGAAGATCGCCAGATGGATCTGGTTGGTCCACAGCGTCAGGTAATTCCTGACCGTGAACACGTCCTCCGGTCCGCCGAGCTTCGACGGCGGCAGCGACGGCCGGAAGGAGAAGCCGATCATCATCACCTGCGGCAGCACCACCAGCAGCGCCAGCCACAGCGCCACCGCCAGCAGGATGGCCCCGGTCAGGACCGGGCCGTACCGGCGAAGAACCTCCGTCATGCGGGCGCTGCTCCAGTCTGTGGGACCGGTTCGACGCCTATCACGGGGATTCCTGCCGGCGCAAGCGCGGCTGTATGACGATGACCTTCAGGCGGGCCTTGCCAGTCGATTCTTTTTCCGGCCCGTCCTGTTCAGCCCAGATTGTGCTTGGCCACCACCGCGGCGAAGTCCTCGCCGAAATGCTCGCCGACGCGGATGACGGAGACGCCGTAGGGGATCTCCTTCAGCGACGGGTGGTCGAGGTTCAGCGAGGTCAGCAGCGCCATCGGCACATGATGGGTCACGCTCATGGCCCGCAGGCCGCGGATCAAGTCCAGGCCCGACAGCCCGTCCATCACCATCGAGGCGATGACCATGTCCGGCGGCACGCGCACGGCAAGGCTGATCGATTCGATGGGGTCGGTCACCGTCATGGTGCGGAAGCCGCAGGCCGCCAGCTCCGCCCCCAGCTTCTTGGCGACGACCTTCGACGGGGTCACCAGCATGATCTCGACGTTGTGGACCTCGACATCGGTGACCTGGAACTCGTAGCGCACCGGAAGCGCGCGGATGATCTTGTTGGTTTCGGCCAGCAGCGGCTGTTCGGCGCGGTCGACCAGTTCGGCGATGCGGTCGATGAAGACCTGGGCGTCGATCAGCTGCTTTTCGTCCAGCCGCTTCAGGCCGCTGAGGTAATCCTCGAGCCGGTGGGCGACCAGGCTGACGGTCGGATAGCCGAAGCTGGTGCCCATGCCCTTGAAATTATGCGCTTCCAGCCGCAGGACACCGATGGTTTCGGCATCGGTGCGCAGAGCCTTGACGCGGTCGGCCAGCGTGGCGTTCATCAACTCCAGCCGGTCGCGCGCGTCGTCCACGAACTCCATACGCAAGCGGTCTTCGAGGTCGTCGGTCGACAGATACGAGGCCATGGAGTGGCATCCGGCTGGTGAAAGGGGTACCCCGAACGTACACCAAAACCGAACGCCGAAACAGACGCGGCGCGCCCTTATCGTCAAGGACGCGCCGCGGGATGAAACCGACTGTGCCGCAGTGCGGTCAGAGGCGGGCCAACAGCGCCTGGAACCAGGCGAGCCGGTCTTCGGCCTGGGCGATGTCCCGGTCCAGCCAGGACGCGAAATGTCCGTCGCTGCCGACGTCGGCCCGCTTCAAATCGCCCAGCCGGGCCAGTTCGGTTTCGCTGAGCGCCACGAGATTGTCGATCTGCTCCCGCTGCGACTCGGCATCCAGCAGATGCAGGAAGCGCAGCTTCAATGCGGTGACCAGCTTGTTCAGCCCGTCGGCCGACGGCGCGCGGACATTGGCGCGCATCAGCGTGTCGAACTCCACCTGTCCGGCCGCGGTCGGCCCCAGCAGGGCATTGTCCTCCATGCCGCTGCCGTCCAGCGCCTCGATCAGCCCCTCGTACCGCAGCATCTCCAGCGAGGTGCCCATCAGGTCGAGGGACGGCCCCATCATGCGGTCGAGGAAATGACGCACGGCGCCGGCCAGTTCGGCATAGCGCAGCGGCCCGCCCTGGATCAGCGTGCCCAGGACGACGAGGCGCACAGCCTCCTTCGGCATCAGCGAGTTGTCACGGTACATGGCGAACCCCCTGGGCGAAGCCCTGGAAAGACGGAAAGGACGGCACGGCCACAGCCAGTCCGCAGCATGGAAACTGCGAACCGGTCGCAACAGCCCTCTTAAAGTAGGGGCGCATACCGCTTCTGTCCAGAGGGCAAAATGCCCTTACCGAAGAAAGGGCTTTTCCGGGGGCTTGCTGTCAGGCGGCGAGCCGCAGTTCCAGCCGGCTCCAGACGTCCAGCAGGGCATCGACCAGCATACCCATCTGCGCATCGGTGTGCAGCGGAGTCGGGGTGAAGCGCAGCCGTTCCGTTCCGCGCGGGACGGTGGGGTAGTTGATGGGCTGGACATAGATGCCATGCCGTTCCAGCAACTCGTCCGATGCGCGCTTGCAGCGGTGGGCATCGCCGACCATCAGCGGCACGATGTGGCTGACCGACGGCATCACCGGCAGACCGGCGTCGGCGAACATCCGCTTCAGCGTGGCGGCGCGCTCCTGGTGCCGCGTGCGCTCGGCCTGGCTGGTCTTCAGGTGGCGGATCGAGGCCAGCGCCCCGGCCGCCAGAACCGGAGACAGCGAGGTGGAGAAGATGAATCCGGCGGCGAAGCTGCGGATGCAGTCGATGAGCGCGGCGGATCCGGTGATGTAGCCGCCCTGCACGCCGAAGGCCTTGCCCAGCGTGCCTTCGACGATGGTCAGCCGGTCGACGGCACCGTCGCGCTCGGCCACGCCGGCGCCGCGGGCGCCATACATGCCGACGGCGTGCACCTCGTCGATGTAGGTCATGGCGCCGTGCTTGTCGGCGACGTCGCAGATGTCATGGATGGGGGCGATGTCGCCGTCCATCGAATAGACGCTCTCGAACGCAACCACCTTCGGCCGGCCGGGGGCGATGCCCGACAGCAGCTCGTCCAGGTGCTTGGGATCGTTGTGGCGGAAGATGTGCTTTTCGGCGCCGGAGTTGCGGATGCCGGTGATCATCGAGTTGTGGTTCAGCGCGTCCGACAGGATCACGCAGTTGGGCAGGACCTTGCCAAGCGTGGTCAGCGTCGCATCGTTCGAGACATAGCCCGAGGTGAAGAGCAGGGCCGCCTCCTTGCGGTGCAGGTCGGCCAGCTCGCGCTCCAGCAGCACATGGTAGTGGTTGGTGCCGGAGATGTTGCGCGTGCCGCCGGCACCGGCGCCGACCTGGTCGAGCGCATCGTGCATCGCCTTCAGCACGTTCGGGTGCTGGCCCATGCCGAGATAGTCGTTCGAGCACCAGACCGTGACCGGACGTTCATGCCCGTTGGAATCGCGGAAGGTCGCCGTCGGGAAATTGCCCGCGTGGCGTTCCAGATTTGCGAACACCCGGTAACGGCCGTCCTGCTTCAGGGTGGCAATCTGGTTGCGGAAGAAGGTTTCGTAATCCATCGCGCGTTCCCGTTCGCGTTCGTCCACACGGTCGGTTGCGCCGCCCGGTAACATATGGGCTAGGCCATTGGAGCGGCGCATCGAGAGAATGGCATGATCCTTACCGGCACGCTACCCGGCATTGATCGAAATCAAGCCATTCCCGCATGGGACCTTCGCATAATCAGCAGGTGCTTGTCCTGCGGAACGGTCGTATCGGCTTCGCGCTGACCATTCTTCCTGCCCTCTTTCAGGCTGCCGTGACTTGGTTGCGATACCATAAATATGGGAAATGCCTCTGGCATGACCATGTGATTTCTCCGGAGATACGAATCCTGGCCGTGCTGTTCCACTGACGGTCGGGATGGGTTGTGCTGGCTCCTCTGGCGCACCGCCGGGCTGCCCGGTTGCCAGCTGCCGCAGCGTTTTTGATAAAATTCCTTTATGAGGTAATAATTCCTTATTAATCATCCCCTGTATGCATGGCCACGACGGGGGATGGAGGATGGCGAAACGGATCGTCCTGTGCTTCGACGGCACCTGGAACAGGCCGAACAGCGGCGACCGGCCGGACGGTAACGAGACGTCGACCAATGTCTGGAAATTCTACAGATCCATCCTGCCCAACGCTCCGGACGGCACGGTCCAGACCGGCTATTATGAGTCCGGCGTCGGCACCGACGACAAGGGCGGGACAATCCACAACTGGTTCGACAAGATCTTCGGCGGCGCCTTCGGCCTGGGACTCGACGAGAAGATCAAGGACGGTTACCGCTTCCTCGCCTCCCGATACAGGGATGGCGACCATGTCTTCGTCCTGGGCTTCTCGCGCGGCGCCTACACCGCCCGCAGCCTCGTGGGGCTGATCCGCAATGCCGGCCTGCTGCCGGCCGCCAAGGCCGACCTGACCGACGAGGCCTATGCGCTGTACCGCAGGCGCGACGGCGGCCCGGACGTGGAGGCGGCGAAGCGGTTCCGCGATGCCAACGGCTCCAGGCCGATCCCCATCCATTTCCTCGGCGTCTGGGACACGGTGGGTGCCCTCGGCGTGCCGCTCGGCATCTGCAGGCAGCTGGACGAGGAATTGTACGGCTTCCACGACACCGAACTCAGCAGTCTGGTCCGCAACGCCGTCCAGGCGCTGGCGATCGACGAGCACCGCAAGGCCTTCGCCGCCACCCTCTGGGATCCGAAGGCGAAGCCGGCCCAGCGGATGGAACAGCGCTGGTTCGCCGGCTGCCATTCCAATATCGGCGGCGGCTATGCCGACGACACGCTGTCGAACATCGCGCTGAAATGGATGATGGACCATGCCGCATCCTGCGGGCTGGCCCTCGACCCGATCCGGGTGCCGGAGGTGACACCCGCCGACGCGCTGGGCACCATCGTCGATTCCTACGCCCGCTTCCTGGACGGTTTCGGCAGACTGGCGGAGCCGCGCCATTACCGCCCGGTCTGCGTGCTGCCCTACAGCGGGGAGAAGCTGCACGACTCGGTGCCATACCGCGCGGCCAACGATGCGCGCTATGCCCCGCCCAACATCGGTTATCGCAAGGCGCTGGTGGAGGTCGGAACGCTGCACCAGGAGGAGCAGGCCCCCGCCACGGACAGGTGACGGCGAAAGCGTGACGGCAAGCGGAGCGGGCAGCGGCCGTGCGGCGCCCGCCCCGCCTCCGTGGACAGGCCCCCTTACTTGGTGCCGAACATACGGTCGCCGGCATCGCCCAGGCCGGGGACGATGTAGGCGTCCTCGTTCAGATGGCTGTCGAGCGCCGCGGTGAAGACCTTCACGTCCGGATGAGACTGGTGGAACCGGAGCACGCCCTCGGGCGCGGCGACCAGCGCCATGAAGCGGATGTTCTGGTCCTCCACGCCGTGGCGGTTCAGGACGTCGCAGGCATGGGCGGCGGAATTGCCGGTCGCCAGCATCGGGTCGACGACGATGAACAGGCGCCCTTCGGCCGGCGGCAGCTTCACCAGATATTCGTGCGGCTGCTTGGTTTCATGGTCGCGGTAGAGGCCGATATGCCCCTCGCGCGCCGACGGCACCAGTTCCAGCAGCCCGGCCGACATGCCGAGCCCGGCGCGCAGCACCGGCACCACCGCCAGCTTCTTGCCCAGGATCACCGGGGCGTCCATCGGCTGCAGCGGCGTCTCGATCCGCTCGGTGGTCAGCGGGATGTCGCGCGTCAGCTCGTATCCCATCAGCAGCGAGATCTCGCGCAGCAGGGTGCGGAACCCGCCGGTCGACCGCTCCTTGTTCCGCATATGGGTCAGCTTGTGCTGGATCAGCGGATGGTCGAGGATGAACAGGTTGGGAAATTCGGGCTGGGTGCGCATGGAATCCGGATCGCGGCTGACGGTTGGGTTGGCCGATCCTACCCCGCCCGGGGTGCCGGGGCCAAGGGCGCTGACCGGAGCGGGAAGGCGGAACGCGATGGTTGCGCTCCCCGCTATCCCCGCACCGCCGTCTTCGGCACGGGTTTCTCTTCCGGCCGGTCGACGCCATAGCGGATCACGCGGTTGCGGCCCGAATTCTTGGCCTGATAAAGCGCGCGGTCGGCGCAGACCACCAGATCGTCGACGGTCAGGTCGGGCACCGCCTCCACCAGCCCGAAGGATGCGGTGACGGGAACCATCCGGCCGTCGGGCAGCACCACCGGCGAGCGCATCAGGTCGACGCGCAGCCGTTCGATCACCGCATAGCCCTCGTCCAGGCCGGTTTCCTTCAGGCAGACAAGGAATTCCTCGCCGCCCATGCGGAAGGCCTCGTCGAAGCTGCGGACGCCGCGGCTGATGACGGCTGCGGTGGCGGCCAGCACGCGGTCGCCGATGTCGTGGCCGTAGCTGTCGTTGATGCCCTTGAACTTGTCGATGTCGCACAGCGCGACACAGAAGGGCTCGCCGGCGCGGCGATAGCGGTTGTGCTCGCGCTCCAGCGCCTCGGTCATGCCGCGGCGGGTGCGCAGGCCCGTCAGCGGGTCCAGGCCGGAGGCGGCGGCGGCGAAGGCACGCTCCATCCGGCGCAGATGCAGCATGAACTCCTCGAACCGGCCGACCACTCCCTCATACTCGGCCTCCGTCGGCAACTCGCCGCCCGACGCCTTCAGCAGGATCAGCCGGGCCTGACGGTGCATCTGCTCGTGCAGGTTCGCCAGCTTCTGCACGGCCGGCTGCTGCAGCAGGTCGTCGTGGCTGGCCGCCCGGCACCAGGTGGCGAAGGAGGCGGGCGCGGAAGCCCGTTCCCCGCCGCGGCCGTCGCGGTAGAAGACGGCGCGCTGCCACTGGCCGATCCAGCGCAGGTGCTCGTCCAGCACTGCGCCGAGCGCCTCGGTCGTGGACGGGGTGGACGAATCGCTCATCAGCGCATCCTAACCGATGGCGCGGGATCCCGCCATGCGACCAAGATAAGCCGAAGCATTCGCCTAAAACAGTCCGCTTTCACATGGCCCCGCGCATCCGTGCCCCTACAGCCCGGCAACCGTCGACAGGAAGGCGCGGACCAACGCCGGATCCTTGTGGCCGGGGCGGTCCTCCACCCCCGACGAGACGTCGACCTCGGTGGCGCCGGTGACGCGCACCGCCTCCGCCACATTGTCCGCCGTCAGGCCGCCCGACAGCATCCAGGGGCGCGGCCAGCTGCGGCCGGCCAGGATGGTCCAGTCGAAGGCGATGCCGTTGCCGCCGGGCAGCGCCGACACCTTGGCCGGCGGCTTGGCGTCGAACAGCAGCCGGTCGGAAACCTCCGCCGCCTCCAGCGCGGCGGTCAGGTCCTCCGGCCCGCCGACCCTGATCGCCTTCATCACCGGCAGGGCGTAACGGCCCTTGATCTCGGCGATGCGGCGCGGCGTCTCGCCGCCATGCAGCTGGATCAGGTCGAGCGGGACCTGTCCGGTCACATGCTCCAGGAACTCGTCGTCGGGATCGACGAACAGCCCGACGGAGCGCACCCCGGTAGGCAGCAGCCGCGCCAGCTCCGCCGCCATCGGCGGAGCGATGGCGCGCGGGCTGCGCGGATAGAAGACGAAGCCGACATAGCGCGCCCCGCCGGCAACGGCGGCACGCAGGCTTTCCGGCTCGGTCAGTCCGCAAATCTTGGCAGCGACGGTCATGCGGCCCCCCCTGAAGCGGCTTCGATCTCGGCGACGATGCGGCGGGCGGCGGCGGCCGGATCCGGCTCGGCGGTGATCGGACGGCCGATGACCAGATGGTCGGCACCGGCGGCCAGCGCCTCCGCCGGGGTCATGAAACGCTTCTGGTCGTTGGTGGCGGCCCAGGCCGGGCGAATGCCGGGCACCATCAGGATGAAGTCGGGGCCGCAGGCCGCGCGCACCAGCGCCACCTCGGCCGGCGAGCAGACGACGCCGTCCACCCCGGATTCCTTGGCGAGCCTGGCCAGCCGGACAACCTGTTCGGCCACCGGAACCGACTGCCCGACGGCGCCCAGATCGCCCTCGTCCAGGCTGGTCAGCACGGTCACGGCCAGGATTTTCGGCCGGCTTGCACCGGCGGTTGCTGCCGCCTCGGCCGCCGCGCGCATCATCGCCGGCCCGCCGGAGCTGTGGATGGTCATGAAGGCCGGCTTCAGCGGCAGCGCCGCACGCACGCCGCCCGCCACCGTGTTGGGGATGTCGTGCAACTTTAGATCGAGGAACAGTGGCGGTCCATCCTCCCCCACCACCGCGCGGACGCCGGCCGGTCCCTGGGCGATGAAGAACTCCAGCCCCAGCTTGATGCCGCCGACGGCACCGGCCACCTGCCCGGCAATGCGGCGGGCGGCGTCGATTTCAGTGGTGTCGACGGAGCAATAGATGCGCGAGGCTGGCGCGGTCATGGGAAGGCGGTCTCCAGAATCGGGATATGAGTGGTCCGGCACCCTATCAAGGGACGCGGCGGCACGCCAGATTCAAGCCCCCCGCTCCGGCGGACGTTTCTCCCGCGGTCCTATGCAGGGGTCCATTCCAGGATCCAGCGCTCCAGCGCCGCGAACAGGGCGGCCGCGGCGGCGCAGGCGGTCGCCAGATCGGCGGGGTCGGCCAGTTCCACCTCCAGCCGGACCATCAGGGACTTCCAGGCCGTTGCCATGTCCAGCCCGTCCGAGGCGAGGAAGCGTGCGCCGCGCCGGGCATCGAACCCGAGGGCACGGGTGATCCCCGGCAGCATCGCCCGCCCGCCATGGGCAGAGCCGTCCAACACATAGCGCGCCGCCAGCCGGGCCGGCGGACTGTCCAGCGCCGGCAGGCCGTTCGGCCCGGTCCCGGTCATCTCCGGCAGCGCGTCCGGATCGGCGCCCAGCTCGCGCAGGTCGGCGCGCAGCAGGCCCAGCCGGGCGGCGCCTTCGTTGCCGAGCGCCCGCTCGACCGGCGCATTGAAGCCGTGGAGCACGGCCAGCGCGCGGGCATACTGCTCCCTGGTGATGTCCGGCCGGACCAGCGGCTGCAGCACCGCCGCCTTGTCCAGCCGCTCGTGACTCTCCTGCGTCGCGGCGCGCAGCGCCTGCCGTGCCGGTCCCATGTCTCTCCCGCCCCGGTCAGGTCGGCGCCAGAACGCCGGGCAGCGGCGTCGGCCCCTGGCTCGATTCCTGCTGCCGCGCCCACAGTGCCGCATAGGCGCCGCGGGCGGCCAGCAGGTCGGCATGCCGGCCGCGTTCGATCACCCGGCCGGCTTCCAGCACCAGGATCTCGTCGGCGTCGATCACGGTGGACAGCCGGTGCGCGATCACCAGCGTGGTCCGGCCGCGGCTGACCTCGCGCAGGTTGGCCTGGATTTCCCGTTCGGTGTGGGTGTCGAGCGCGCTGGTCGCCTCGTCGAACAGCAGGATCGCCGGATCCTTCAGGATGGTGCGGGCGATGGCGACTCGCTGCTTCTCGCCGCCGGACAGCTTCAGCCCGCGTTCCCCCACCGTGGTCTGATAGCCGTCGGGCAGCGCCATGATGAAGTCGTGGATGTGGGCCAGCCTCGCGGCCCGCTCCACCTCCGCCGGGCTGGCCCCGGTGCGGCCATAGGCGATGTTGTAGAAGACGGTGTCGTTGAACAGCACGGTGTCCTGCGGGACGATGCCGATGGAGGCGCGCAGCGACGCCTGGGTGACGTCGCGGATGTCCTGCCCGTCGATCAGCACCCGGCCGCCATTGACATCGTAGAAGCGGAACAGCAGCCGGCTGATGGTCGACTTGCCGGCGCCCGACGGGCCGACGATGGCCACCGTCCGCCCGGCCGGCACGGTGAAGCCGACACCCTTCAGGATCGGCCGGCGCGGGTCATAGCCGAACTCGACATCCTCGAAGCGCAGCTCCGCCCCCTCGACGGCCAGCGGCCGGGCATGGGGGGCGTCGGCCACCTCGCGGTCCACCGCCAGCAGCGTCACCATCGATTCGATGTCGATCAGCGACTGCTTGATCTCGCGGTAGACGACGCCGAAGAAGTTCAGCGGCTGGTAGAGCTGCAGCAGATAGGTGTTCACCAGGACGAAGTCGCCCAGCGACATGGTGCCGTCGACGATGCCCTTCGCCGCCATGCCCATCACCACCGCCAGCCCCAGCGAGATGATCGCCGACTGCCCGACATTCAGCAGCGACAGGCTCTGCTGGCTGCGCACAGCCGCCTTCTCGTAGCCCTGGAGCGCACCGTCGTAACGCCGGGCCTCATGCTCCTCGTTGCCGAAATACTTGACGGTCTCGTAGTTCAGCAGGCTGTCGATCGCCTTGGTGTTCGCCTTGCTGTCGGTGTCGTTCATCTGGCGGCGGAACTGGATGCGCCATTCCGACACGAAGAAGGTGTAGAGGATGTAGCCGACCACCGTGACGAAGGTGGCGAGAGCGAACCAGACGCTGAACAGCTTCCACAGCACGGCGCAGACCAGCGCGATCTCCACCAGCGTCGGCACGATCGAGAACAGGGTGTAGCGCAGCAGCGCCTCGATGGCCCGCGTGCCGCGTTCCAGCGAACGGGTCAGGCCGCCGGTCTGGCGTTCCAGATGGAAGCGCAGCGACAGCGCATGCAGGTGCCGGAACACCGACAGCGCCACCTTGCGGATGGTCCGCTGCGCCACCGCGGCGAAGACCGCGTCGCGCAGTTCGGCGAAGACCAGCGAAGTGACGCGGGCAAGGCCGTATGCGACGATAAGTCCCAGGGGGATCGCGATGGCCGCATCGGGGATGGAGCCCGCCGCGGATGCGGGGGTCAACGCGTCCACCGCATGCTTGTAGAAGATCGGCACATAGACGTTGGCGATCTTCGACCCGATCAGCAGGATCATGGCGAGCACCACCCGCACCCGCGTTTCGGTCGAATCCCGCGGCCAGATGTAAGGGCCGAGCGAGCGGATCGCCGCGCTCAGCTCTCCGGTCGGGCGGGTGAAGGCGCGGTCGTCGGGACTGGGCGGAAGGCTGCGGCGCATCGGTCTCTATCGTTCGCGGGGGGGCGCGGGGCGGACGGCTGCATCGGCGAACCGGCCCGAATTGGCGGAAGTCCGCCGGTCAGGCGACGTAACCTAG
The DNA here is from genome assembly GCF_041507355.1 of Azospirillum sp. HJ39. Lineage (NCBI taxonomy): Bacteria > Pseudomonadati > Pseudomonadota > Alphaproteobacteria > Rhodospirillales > Azospirillaceae > Azospirillum > Azospirillum sp. HJ39. The sequence continues at coordinate 2,897,470 of NZ_CP167911.1, forward strand.
GGATCCATGCAGCGCCGTCAAAGGGGCCCGTCACGACATTGGCCCGATTTTGGCGCGGCCCTGACAAGCCTTCGGCGCATTTCCCGACATTCTGGCAACGGACTGGAAACCATCTTCCACTACCCTCCCGGGCGTATCGCGTTCGATCCGCACCGCAGACCAAGGCATTTGACCATGCAGAACGCCAGCTTCGCCGGCCGTTTCAAGGTGGGCACCCGCATCCAGGTGGGCTTCCTGCTGATTCTCGCCCTCCTTGTCCTGGTGGCCGCGTTGGGCATCCGGTCTCTGTCGACGGTGGAAGGGGGCTTCGCCCGCTACGCGTCGATCTCCGACAACTCGCTGAAGCTCGCCGATATCGACGGCACGGTGTCGGACGTGCGCCGCAACGCGGTCAACTACTCCTTTTCCGGCAACAGCGCCCTGATCGAGCCGGTCCGGGCACAGCTGAAGACACTGGGCGAGACGCTGCGCACCGTTCGCGACGCCACGCAGGATCCCGGCCGCCGCAGCAACATCGACCGTATGATCCAGCAGCTCGACGGCTATGCCGCCAATTTCGCCAAGCTGATCACGCTGCGCGAACAGCGCGACCGGCTGGTATCGGAGGAACTGGTTCCGCTCGGCCTGAAGGCGCGCGAGGGGCTGGGGCAGGTGCTCGCCACCGCCACCGCCGCCGGCGATTTCGAATCGGCCGCCCATGCCGGCCAGTCGCTGGAACTGCTGGTCCTCGCCCGTCTCAGCGCCCAGCGCTTCCTGACCGACCCGACGCCGAAGTCGGTCGAGGAGGTCCGCACCCGCATGGACGGCTTCATCAAGTCGGCCGCCGCACTCGCCACGCGCCTGGCCGACCCGGCGCAAAAGCGCTCCGCCGAGGAGTCGGTGCAGATCGCCACCCGCTATCTTGAAGGCTTCAACCGCCTGGTCGCCGCGGTCGGCGATGCCCAGACGCTGGCCTTCGTCACCATGGTCAAGGAGGCGGAGGAGTTCGCCGATCTGGTGACCAAGACCATCGCCTCGCAGGCCGACGCGCGCAATGCCACGCTGACCGGTGCGCAGGCGGATATGGAAAACACCTCCGCCCTGCTGATCGGCATGGCGGTGGGCGCCTTCGCCATCGGCATCCTGATCGCGCTTGTCACCGCGCGCTCCATCGTCCGCCCGGTGGTCGACATGACCGGGACCATGACCGAGCTGGCCGCTGGCAACCTGACCGTCGACGTCCCGGCGCTGGAGAACCGCGACGAGATCGGCCTGATGGCCAAGGCGGTGCTGGTGTTCAAGGAGAACGCCGTCGAGAAGAAGCGGATGGACGAGGCGGAACGCGAGCGGCTGGAGGCCGAACGCCGTGCCGCCGAGGCCCAGCGCGCCCGCGAACAGGCCATCGGCGAGGAGATCGCCACGCTGATCGACGCGGTGTCGAAGGGCAACCTGGAGCGCCGCATCGATCTGGGCGGCAAGGACGGCTTCTACAGGACGATGTCGGAGGGCATCAACCGCCTGACCGACACGGTGGAATCGGTCATCGCCGACCTGGGTGAGGTGCTGAGCGCGCTGGCCCAGGGCGACCTGAACCGCCGCGTCAACCGCGACTACCAGGGCGCCTTCGAGCGGGTGAAGACCGACGTCAACGCCACCTCCACCCGGCTGGCGGACATCGTCGGCCAGATCACCCAGGCGGCGGAGACCATCGCCGCCGCCGCCGCCGAGGTGTCGCTGGGTTCCTCCGACCTCGCCGACCGGACCGAGCAGCAGGCCTCCTCGCTGGAGGAAACTGCGGCCAGCATGGAACAGCTGGGGGCGACGGTGCGCTCCAACGCCGACAACGCCCAGCGCGCCAACGTGATGGCGACCCAGGCCCGCAGCTCCGCCGAATCCGGCGGCGGCGTCGCCGATTCGGCGATCGAGGCGATGCGCCGCATCGAGGAATCGAGCCGCAAGATCACCGACATCATCGGCGTCATCGACGAGATCGCCTTCCAGACCAACCTGCTGGCACTGAACGCGGCGGTCGAGGCGGCACGGGCCGGCGACGCCGGCCGCGGCTTCGCCGTGGTGGCGCAGGAGGTGCGGCAGCTCGCCCAGCGCTCCGCCCAGGCGTCGAAGGAGATCAAGGGCCTGATCCTGGACAGCGACGCCCAGGTCAAGGACGGGGTCGAGCTGGTCAGCAAGGCCGGTCAGGCACTGGATGGCATCGTGTCCGGCGTGCAGCAGGTGGCGACCCTGATCGCCGAGATGGCGTCCGCCTCGGCCGAGCAGGCGACCGCGCTGGACGAGATCAACTCGACCGTCGCCAACATGGACGAGATGACGCAGAAGAACGCCGCCCTGGTGGAGGAGACGACCGCCGCCGCCCAGGCGATGAGCGGACAGGCCGGCGACCTGAAGTCGCTGGTCGGCTTCTTCAAGTTCGATCAGGCGGTGGGTGCCGGCTATGCCGCCCCGCGCCCGACGACGGCCACGGCAACCGCCCATCAGCAGGCCGCCCCGGCCCGTCGCGCCCCGGCCCCGGTCCGCGGCACGGCCGCCAAGCCTGCGGCGAAGCCCGCCGCCCGCGGCAACGGCACGGGCCACACCACCGCCGCAAAGCCGGCCGGACGCCCGGACGCCGCGGCGCGCGGCGGTGCGGCGGCGGTCCCGGTGCTGAAGCACAGCGTCAGCGACGACGACGATTGGAAGGAGTTCTGAGCGGACGCCCGGCGAAGCCGGCCTTTTCGCTAAAAGCCTGAATTAACGAATCGGTGGGAATTGCGTGCTGCAATTCCCACCGATTTCGTTTCAGGAGCACGTTCCATGTCCCGCCGGTCCCCGTTGCGCCACCTTCTTCCCTGCCTTTCCCTGCTGCTGCTGGGCGGCTGCGGCGCCGTTACCGGCGTGGCCAGCGGCGTCGCCAGCCTCGCCGGCACCGCGGTGGATGTCGCCGGCACGGTTGCCGAAACCTCGGTCGACGTGGTGACCGCGCCGCTGCGCTGAGTCGAAGAAAAATCGACGGAGGATTTTCAGTCGATCAGATCCTCGACTTCGCGGATGCGGCCGTTGTCGATCATGAACTGGACCAGCTCCGGCCGCTGCTTGCCCAGCGTGAAATGGCGGCGGCGCACGGCGGCGACCAGTTCGCCGCGGCGCCCGAGGATGTCGTCGGCGAATTCGATCATGCGCAGGTTGGGCCAGGTCTTGTCGCGGATGGCGACCACGGCGGCCACCGCGTCGGCTGCCGGGCGCTCGGGCCGGGCCTGGGCCAGGATCATGGTCAGCGCGGCGGTGGAACGCGACACCCCGGCATGGCAATGGACCAGCAGGTGGCGGCAGTCCACCGGGTCGGCCAGCAGGTCGCGGCCGAAGGCCAGGATGCGTTCGACGTCGGCCCGCTCCGGCGCGATCTGGCCGCGGGTCGGCTCGATCACGTCATGGAAACGCAGCTCCAGCCGCTCATGCTCGCCGTAATCGCCGAAGTCGCTCGGCTCCGCGATCTCGGGGTCGAGGATGGACAGCACATGGCTGACCTTGCCGCCGCCGAAATTGCAGAGCTCGCTGAGACCGCAGACGGTCAGGCCGAAGGGAACGAAATCGCTGGCCATCTCTACTCTCGTCCGGTTGCAGGGGGAAGCGCGGGGGATGGGGCCGCATTTGGCACCCCGCGCCGCGCCCCCGTCAACCGTTCGCAGACGATCATTCGCCGGCAATCATTCGTCGGCAATCATTCGTCGGCAGCCGCGATCAGAAGACGTTGAACAGGTACAGCAGGATGATGATGGGGATCGGGATACCGACCAGCCACAGCAGAATGCCTCGCATGGCGCGTCTCCTTCCATGTTGCGCGGTGTTTCGGCCGGTTCGGCACCGGCCTCTCACCCACATCAACGGCGCAGCCGCCGGTTGGTTGCAGCCGCGCCACCGATCGAAGGAGGTGCGCCGAAGGAGGTCAGCCCTCGCCGCCGCCGGTCTCCTCGCCGTCCCCCTCGCCCCCGGCGGAGTCGCCCGACGGTGCCGGACGCGGGCGGGGCTGGCGCAGCTTCTTCAGCAGCAGTGAGAAGGGCTTCAGCGCGGTGTCGAGGATCGTCTTGTCGCTCTCCAGCCGCGACAGCAGGAAGGCCCCGGCCTCCAGGGTGGAGACGCTGTCGCGCCGCGGCTCCTTGCGCGCCTGGCCGTAGAGCGAGCGGAACTGCGGGTTCAGCACGATGCGGCGGCATTTCAGCAGCCACGCATTGCGCCACCACAGGGTCTTGGCCTGGCTCCAGGTGCCGTCCAGGACGATGACGCCCTCCAGGTCGTCCAGGATCTGGGCGCTGTCGCGCAGCGGCACGCCGTCCCGGTCGACCGCCGCCACCTCCGGCCGCGGACCGCCGCCCTCCTTCACCGGGCCGAGATAGAGCACGCCCCAGCGCTTGGGATCGACCTCCCGCCCCAGGATGCGCTTCAGGCCCGGCCAGCTCAGCCCGACCTTCACCATCGAATTGGCGAACTGCAGATGGGCGATCTGGGCGGTGCCCAGATTCTCCCGCTTTTCCTGCGGGTGCTGCAGGATCAGCAGGAAGACGCCGTTGTCGATGGGTTGAACTGCCTCGCAAATGCACAGGTGCTCAGGTTTCAGGCAGTTCGGGCAGAGGTCGGGTGCGGGGGCACTGTGCATGGGAGGTACGCATTCCTTGAAGAGGATTGGCCGCGAATATGGGTTGGAACGGCGCGGAAGGAAACACATCTCACACTAAGGACGACGATCGCGGATCGGAATGCGGTCGCCGCCACGGCGCGTACGACAGATCCCCCCCGTGTCATCCGAGTTCATGTGGGTTCAAGTGTGTTCGTATAAACCGTTTGTAGAGAGTTAGTCGTGTGTCATGGACCTCGTGTGACGCGTTTAACAGCTGGCCTGGAACTTGCGTATCCATAATCCAGGCAAACAGGACGACGGGTGGGCTCGGGAACGGCCTTGTCAGGCTGCCCCACGGTGCCATCCGGCGCTCAGAAGGAGACCTGCCATGCTGCCCGCCCACCTTGCCGACCGCCTGCTGAAGCAGCGCCGCGATGCCGACAGCGCGGAATTCGCCCGCCAGCTGCCGCTTCACGCGGACGATCCGCGCTGGATGACCGACCCGGAGGGGTCGGAACAGCCGGCCCGCCGCGAACCCGACTGGGCCGCCAGCTACTGACCGGCTCCTAGCGGCCGGCAGCCGCCGGGCGGAGATCCGACACAGGATCATGTCGCTTGTCGGACGTCGGCCAAAGGATCCGCCGGTCTTCGCCGCTCCGCCCGAGGTCGTCTCCGGCCTCGTGCCAGCCCTCTCCATCCCAGGCGAGGGTCCAGCGGCCCGGCCGGCCGCCCCGGCAGCGCTCCAGCGCGACGGTCCAGCGCGGCTCCCCCAATCCCGGCAGGCCGCCTCCGGCCGGGCGCGGGAACGCATCATCCTCTTCATCCAGGCTGGGTGCGGTGTCCAGACGCCAACGGGTGACGGCGGCGCTCAACCCTTCCGGCCGCCGGCCATCCCCCCGACTGCCCGATACTCCCCCTGCGCCCAAATCCAGCAGGAGGCCGGTCACGCCCGACGACTCGGCGGCGAGTTGCAGCCGACGGCTCGCGGTCAGGCTCAGCCCCGACAATTCGCCCAGCACCACCGACAGGGCGGAGCAGCGCAACGCCTCCTCCATCGCCCACAGCGCGTCGGCCGTCCGCACCGCCCGCACCGCCAGCAGCCGGTCCGGCGTCAGCCCATAGACCGCCAGACCGGGGGCATAGAGGTCGCGCCCACGCAGAATCCACAAGGCCGGCGCCTTCGGCGTCGCCAGCCGGGCCAGCAGGACCGCGGCGAAGCCGGTACCCGCCCCCGGTTCCTCCGACGCCACCGCATGCAGGCAGCCCAGCGGCAGGCCGCCATCGGGCAGATGGGTGTCGATCGACCCGATTCCGAACGACAGGGTCCGCCCCCCCTCCCCGCCCGCCCCTTCCATCCGCCGGATGCGCGCCCGCAGATCGGCCAGCACACCGGCACGGTCGCGCGGCGCAACCTCCGCGGGGATGGAAGAAGGCGGCAGGGCAGGCATGACCAGGCTCATGACCCAGCTCCTCTCGACAGGCATATGTTCCTGATATGTTCTATCACGAAGCCTTGCCGAGGGGGAGTCTGAGACTCCTGTCCCGTTGGATGCCCGGAAGCGGCCGGATCGGTTGGCGCCCGATCAATTGGCGATCGGGGTGGCGCCGATCTTGCCGCGCGGGGCGGCCTTGATGGTCGGGCCGGCATTGTCGGCCGGCTTCGCCAGGGTGGTGGAGGTACCGCGGCTGCCGCGCGGCGTGCTGCCCTTCAAGCTCAGCAGATGCAGCCGGACATAGGCGGTGGAGCCGCCGGCCTTCACCGCGACCCAGTCGCTGTTGCGCACCCTGCCCAGCGTGGTCACCGCCTGCCCGGTCCCCAGCGTGGCAACGACCCCCGACCCGGCGGAAGGCTGCGCATGGAGCGGGGTCGGCTTGTCCACCTGCCATTCCCCATAGATCGGCTCCAGCCCGGTCCCGGTGTCGGGTGCGGTGCGCACGGCCGGCGGATTGGGGATGCGCTGATACGGCATGCAGCCGGGGACCGCCAGCACGGTCAGGGCCACCATCAGCGGAAGGGTACGCACACGCCGGATCATCGCTCACCTTGAAGGGATCGGTGCTTGGCAGAAGGCCGAAGGGGGCCGGGGAAAGGCCGCGGACCTTCGGCGCGACCATACAGGAGGCGGGGACCTCTTCGCCACCGCAGCGCAACCAGGGTCGCCATGCGCTTTTTGGGACGGGCGGCCCGGGTCTGGAAATTTGCCGGAAACCCGATCTTTTCCACATCCGCCCCGCGCAGGACTCCGCCCCGGCTCCGCGTATCTTGACCATCGAGACGCCCGAGACAGTCGCAGGACGTCCGCGCCAAGACGGCAGTCCATAACGACCGCGCACCTCACGGGGACATCCGGCCATGATTTCCTCCCTCGGCAGTTCCAGCAGCGCAGCGACGCTCCAGAAATTCTTCTCCAAGGCGGATGCCAACAGCGATTCGTCGCTGTCCAAGGACGAACTGCTGAGCGCGCTCGAAGGCACTTCGGCCTCGTCCGACAGTTCCAAGCTCTCCTCGGCGGTCGACAGTCTGGTCGGCAGCCTGGACAGCGACAAGGACGGGTCGCTCAACGCGACGGAGTTCAGTTCCTTCTCCAGCCAGTTCGACTATGGCAGCGGCAGCGCCCTGCTGGCGGCACAGGAGCAGGCGGGCGCGATGCAGCAGCAGTTCGCGCAGAACCTCTATTCCAGCCTGGACAGCGACAGCAGCGGCGGCATCGGCGCGGACGAACTGTCCTCCGCCCTGACCTCCGCAGGGCAGACCGACACCGACGCCTCGTCGCTGTTCAGCAGCCTCGACAGTGACGAGGACGGATCGATCTCGGAAGACGAGCTGACCAGCGCGCTGGAAGAGGCCGACGCCAACCGTCCGCCGCCCCCGCCGCCGCCCGCCAACGACAGCGGGACGGCCGCGGCTTCGGACAGCGAGTCCACCGCCGCCGCCACGTCGACCACGTCCTCTTCGACATCCTCGTCGTCGTCGGCCTCGGGCGGCACGGCGGCTGCGGGCGGCACGACCAGCTACGACCCGCTGGACACCAACCAGGACGGCTATGTCTCGGAAGAGGAGAAGAGGGCTGCCTATGGCGGGAACACGCAGCAGCAGACGGGCGGCGTGACCTCCAACCGCCTCAGCGGCGACATGCTGCGGACATTGATGCAGGGCATCAACGAGGTTGCCGCGTAGCCTTGTGGGTTCGGATGCGCGGCACGGGGAAAGGCGGTCGGCGGGTGGCGCCGGCCGCCTTTTCTTTTCAGGGATACCGGCGGAGAGGCCCCGCCGTCTTCAAATCAACCGGCCTCACACCGCCCGGCTGTGCCGCCCGGCGCCCTTGGACAGGTGGGTATCGAAACGGGCGGCGACGATGCGCATCAGCGGACGGGCGCTTTCCGGCACATGGACGCGCCGCCCCTCCACCACCGCGACGCCGTCGGCGACCAGATCGGCCATGCCGGCCAGCTCCGGCTCGAAGGCGTCCTCGCTCAGCCCATGGGCGCGGGCAACGGCGGCGGTGTCGACCGACAGGTCGCACATCAGCCGCATGATCAGGTCGCGGCGCAGCCGGTCGTCGTCGGTCAGCGCGATGCCCTTGCCGGTGGGCAGGCGTCCTTCCTCGACGGCGGTGGCGTACTGGTCGAAGGGGACGGCATTCTGGACATAGCCCTGCGGCAGCGCGCCGATGGAGGACGCGCCGAAGCCCAGCAGCACCTCGGCGTCGTCGGTGGTGTAACCCTGGAAGTTGCGGCCCAGCCGCCCTTCCTCCTGCTGCACCGCCAGCTCGTCGCCGGGACGGGCGAAATGGTCGAGGCCGATGGCGCTGTAGCCGGCGGCCGACAGCGTGTCGGCGATGGCGGCGAACTGCTCCCAGCGGCCGAGCGAGTCGGCCAGCACCGACTCGTCGATCTTCTTTTGATGGGTCTTCATCCATGGCACATGGGCATAGCCGAAGACCGACAGCCGGTCGGGCGCCATCTCCAGCGCGATTTCGGCGGAACGGGTGACGCTCTCCACCGACTGGTGCGGCAGGCCGTACATCAGGTCGAGGTTGACGCTGGCGATGCCGGCCTCCTGCAACCACGCCAGCGCCTGTTCGGTCACGGCGCGCGGCTGGACGCGGTTGATCGCCTCCTGAACGGTGGCGTCGAAATCCTGCACGCCCAGCGAGGCGCGGTTGACACCGGCGCGGCCCAGCGCCGCCGCCATCTCCGCCGTCAGGGTCCGGGGATCGATCTCCACCGCCAGTTCGGCGGCGGCGGCGACGTCGAAGCGCGAGCGCAGCAGCGCGATCATCGCCTCGAAATCGTCGGGCGCCATCATGGTCGGGGTGCCGCCGCCGAAATGGATGTGGCGCACCGCCAGCCGGCCGGGGATGCGGTCGGCCACCATGGCGATCTCGCGGCGCATATGGCCGAGATACTCGGCGATTGGGGCATAGCGCGCGACGATTTTGGTGTGGCAGCCGCAGTACCAGCACATCTTCTGGCAGAAGGGGACATGCAGGTAGAGCGAGCCGGACCGCGTCGGCTCGACCGCTTCCAACCAGCCGCCATAAACGTCGCCGGTCACCTCGGGCGTGAAGTGCGGCGCGGTCGGGTAGCTGGTGTAACGCGGCACCCGCAGCCCGTCATATTTGGCGAGCAGCGCGGCATCGACACCATGGATACGGGACGGGGCGGCGGGGGCCGGCGAAACGGCCGCGCGAGCCAGGGGGGCGGAGATGGCGTTCATGAGCGACAGAGTGCCGCAGCCTCTCCGCCCCTGCCTTGATCCACGTCAAGACCGCAGATGCCGCGGCCTTACCGCCTCGCCGCAGCACCGGCAAGACGCTGCTCCAGATGCTCGTGCAGCAGGTCGAGGTTCATCCGGTTGGCCTTGAAGGCGACGTCGAACACCGTGCCGATCACCGGGACGGAACCGAGCGCCCAATCCACCGCGACGTTGAAGGCCATGCGGGCCAGAAGCGTCTTGGGCAGGTCGAAGCGGGCGGCCTCCAGGATGATGTAGGCGGATACCACCGCGGTCGCCGTGTCGCCCGCCACCGGCACCAGGCTGGCGATGCCGTCGAGGCCGACCGGTATGCGGGTGAAGGGAATGCGCCAGCGGCTGTCCATCAGGCGAGACAGGCGGCGCAGCCGCTCCAGCCGCTGGAAGTCGATGGGGACCGAGCCGCGGGCTTCGCCCGGCGGGGGAGGTTCCGTGACGCTGCGTCGGCGTGTGCGGATGGCGTCGATCATCGCGTGTCCCCCGATCTGTCGGTCCCGCGCCGGCCGCGCGAATTCCCGCAAGGGAAGAACCCGCCACGGCCCCGCGGGTTCCACGGCCCAAAGCAGGTTTTCGGACTCCGCCCACAGATGGGCGGGCTGGAGAAACCTGCTCAGCGCACAGCCACCGCCGCCCGCGCCCGTCTCGTGCCGGCGACATGCAGCAGCGCGTAACCGACCAGCGCCGACGCCAGCGAGCCGGTGAGCACGCCCAGCCGCACCGCGACCGCGTGCTCCGGATCGGCGAAGGCGAGTGTGCCGATGAACAGGCTCATGGTGAAGCCGATGCCGGTCAGCACGGCGACCCCATAGACCTGGCCCCAACTGGCGCGGGCCGGCCGCTCGACCACCCCGACATGCACGGCGATCCAAACCGCCAGGAACACCCCCGCCTGCTTGCCCAGGAACAGGCCCAGCGCGATGCCCAGCGGCACCGGCTCCAGCAGGCTGGCTGGGGTGATGCCGTCCAGCGGCACGCCGGCATTGGCCAGCGCGAAGACCGGCATGATGAGAAAGGCGACCCAGGGATGCAGCGCATGCTCCAGGCGATGAAGCGGCGCCTCCTCCTCCGTCCGCCCGGCTTCCCTCTGTTCGCCGGCGGGACCGGCACCGCGGAGCGGGATGGCGAAGGCCAGCACCACGCCGGCCAGCGTGGCATGGATGCCCGATTTCAGCACGCACACCCACAGCACCAGCCCCAGCACCAGATAGGGCGCCAAGGATCGCACACCCGCCCGGTTCAGCAGCCAGAGCCCCAGCGCGGAGGCCGCCGCCAGGGCGAGCGCCAGCGGCACCAGCCCGTGGCTGTAGAAGATGGCGATGATCACGATGGCGCCCAGATCGTCCATGATCGCCAGCGCCAGCAGGAAGACCCTCAGGCTGCCCGGCACCCGGTTGCCCAGCAGGGCCAGCACGCCGAGCGCGAAGGCGATGTCGGTCGCCGCCGGAATGGCCCAGCCCTGCAGGGCACCCGGCTCCGCCTGCGCGAACAGGCAATAGACCAGGGCGGGGACCGCCATGCCGCCCAAGGCCGCGATGCCCGGCAGCATCGCCTTGGCCGGGCTCGACAGTTCGCCGTCCAGAACCTCCCGCTTGATCTCCAGCCCGACCAGCAGGAAGAAGATCGCCATCAGCCCGTCGTTGATCCACAGGATCAGCGGCTTGTCCAAACCGATGCCGCCGGCCGTCACCGCAACCTTCATCGCCAGGATCGCATCATACAGCGGGGCCGCCGGCGAATTCGCCCACAGCAGGGCGAGGACGGCCGCAATCATCAGGACCACGCCGCTGGCGCTTTCGGTCTGCAAGAAGGTGGCGAGGCGTCTCAGCGTCATCGCGTCTCGTCTTTCCGGATTATGGATCAAGCGGAAGAGATAAGCCCGCAACGCCACCTTTGAAAGACGCCAGCCCCGCCGCCAGCGTCGAATTGACGCGTTTTCGTCGCTAAACGATTGCATCCGCAACGGTTTCGCGGCTCCTGCAGGCCCACGGCCCGCCGATCGTGTCTTTTTACCGCTGGCGGAGGCCGCGCACGGCCGACACAATGAAACCAACAGCGACAAAGCCGCGGGGCCGGTTCCACCCGGCGGCTTGGGGCAAGGCCGGATCGAACGGCCGCCCTTTTGCGGAGGAAACGCCCATGACCACCCTCTATTGCGCCTGCTGCGGCCGGCCATTCATCCGCACATCCACGCGCGGCCCGGCGCCGCGCTATTGCTCGCAGGACTGCCGGCTGCAGATGGCCGTGCGACGCCGCGCCTGGAGCGCGCGGGACGGCACCGGCCGGGGCGCCTTCGGCCGAACGCCCGCCACGGCGGACGGGCGGCGGGACTTCGCCTCCTTGATCTGACCGGAGCCGACCGGCCCAAACCCGGCCGAACCGCCTATGACTCGATTTCCATCGGCAGCGAACCTTTTCCCCTCTTGCAGCGGGGCAGCTTCGATCTCATGTGGTCGCGATCAAGCTGGTGCCCCGCGGCGCCGGCACCTTTCCCTTTGACCGCGTCCACAGACCGCCGGAGTTCCGCCCTTCATGCTCGACCTGCTTGCCGACCCAAATATTTGGGCCAGCCTCCTGACGTTGACCGCGTTGGAGATCGTGCTGGGCATCGACAACATCATCTTCATTTCGATCATGGCGTCGAAGCTGCCGCCCGAACGGCAGCAAAGCGCCCGCCGCATCGGCCTGGCGCTGGCCTTGCTGACCCGGCTGATGCTGCTGGCCTCCATCGCCTGGGTGGCGCAGCTGACGCAGCCGCTGTTCACCGTCTTCGGCTGGGAGGTGTCGGGCCGCGACCTGATCCTGATCCTGGGCGGCATGTTCCTGCTGGCCAAGGGCACACTTGAGATCCACCACACCGTGGAAGGCCATGAGGAGACGGGGACGGCGCCCAAGCACGCCACCTTCACCTCGGTCGTCGTCCAGATCATGTTCCTGGACATCGTCTTCTCGCTCGACAGCGTGATCACCGCCGTCGGCATGTCCGACCACCTGCCGGTGATGATCGCCGCCGTCGTCATCGCCATGGCGGTGATGCTGTTCGCCTCCGGCCCGGTCGGCGACTTCGTCAACCGTCACACCACGGTGAAGATGCTGGCGCTGTCCTTCCTGCTGCTGGTCGGCGTGGCACTGGTCGCGGACGGCCTGGGCTTCCACATTCCCAAGGGCTACCTGTACTTCGCCATCGCCTTCTCCGCCCTGGTCGAGGCGCTGAACCTGATGGCAAGGCGCAAGCAGACCGTGGGGCACTGAACGGGACTGCACTGAGCGAGGAGGGACGCCGCGCCGACACGCGGCGTCCCCTTATCCCCTCACGCCCCGGCGCGTTCGGCCATCATATGTTCGTAGGCGACCTTGAACAGGTCGCGGATCGACACGATGCCGACCGCGCGCTTGCCCTGGGTGACGGGCAGGTGGCGGTAATGCTTGTCATGCATCAGCTTCAGCGCATCGACCGCGTCGGCATCGGGCGGCAGGCTGTCGGGGTTGCGGGTCATCACCGAACCGACCTCGACCGACGACGGGTCGACATCCTTCGACAGCACCTTGTTGTTCAGGTCGCGCTCGGTGACGATGCCGATCAGGGCGCCGTGGTTCACCACCAGCACCGCCCCGATGTTCTTCTCGGCCATCATCTTCGACACGGTGGCGACGGAGGTATCCTCCGGCACCAGGATAAGTTCCTGCGACCTCACCACGTCCGGAACCAGCTTGCGTTTCATGACTCCCCCGATCTGCTTGTTGTGGCAAGACTGTAGCCAAAGCGGACGATCAGGGAAAACAGCAGCATTCGCAGCGGCGGGGCGCCGATTGTCGCAGGTATCTGCAACGTCCGGCGCAGCCAATCCCTATGAATACCTACGAAACATTTGGCGAGGCCAGCGCAGCGTCAGCCGAGGCCTGCCGTCCGGCGATCACCATGCCGAACGCCAGCAGCACCGCGCCCAGCACCACCGCGGCGGCGGCGCCCAGCAGGGCGGCGTTGAAGCTGCCGGTCTGCGTCACCGCCAGCCCGGCCGGCAACGGCCCGATGATCTGGCCCAGCCCATAGGCGGCGGTCAGCGCACCGACCACCCGGGCCGAGGCGCCGGCCGACAACTGCCGACCCAACGCGAAGGCCTGCGACACGATGCCGACGAAGGTCGCACCGAACAGCAGCGCCGAGGCAACGGCGACGGTCGGCGAGCCGGTCATCGGCAGCAGGATGGTGGCCGCCTGGGTCAGATGGGCCAGGATCAGCGCCCACCAGCTGTTGGTCCTCCGGGCGACCGCCGCCCAGAACACGCCGGCCCCGATCGCCCCCAGTCCCGCCACCATCCAGGCGGCCTCGCCCACCGCCGCGGTGCCGGGATCGGTCTTGAGGATCGAGACCAGGAAGGTGGCCGACACGATGTAGCCGCCCCCCTCCAGGAAATAGGCCAGTGTCAGCAGCAGCAGCGGCGCCGACAGACCGCCGCCGGCCCGCGCCGGGCCGCTTGCCGGCCTCGCAGAAGCCTCCCCGGCGGCAGATGCGGAATGCCGCGGCGGCGGATCGGTCACCCACAGGCCGGGCAACAGGCCCAGCACGGCGCAGATCGCCCCCAGCGCCAGCCAGTCGCCAGCCCAGCCGAGCCGGCCGCCGGCCAGCGCCACGAACAGCCCGGACGAGGCGATACCCAGCCCGACCCCGGTATAGAGCCAGCCGGCAAGGCGTTCGCCGCCGCCGCGGGACAGCGTATCCAACACCATGGCGATGCCCAGGATGAAAATGCCCGCGCTCGACAGGCCGGAGAGGAAGCGCAGCACCAGCCAGACCGGCATCGCCTGCCCGGCATCGCCCAGATCCAGCCCCATTGCCGCGGTGGTGGCGACGCTGAGCAGCAGCGACAGCCGGAAGACCGCGGTGCGCCTGGCCCCGTGCGGCACCAGGCCGGCGGCCAGCGCGCCGACGAAATAGCCCAGATAGTTCAACGACGCGAGCAGCCCCGCCCCGTCGGTCCCCAGTCCGGTCGCCGCCTGCATCGCCGGCAGGATCGGAGTGAAGGCGAAGCGCGCCACACCCATTGCGATGGCAAGCCCGATCACGCCTCCGACCAGCACCCGAACCATGATCCACGCCCTCCCGGTTTCCGCCGGCTCTTTCGACTGCCCGGCTGGCGGATTGATTGTCCTGGCGATTGCCCGGCCGTCATGATGGCCGGGCCAAACCCTCATTTCCAATGAATTGTTCCGATGATAAGCTCCACTCCTGGTGATGGGTGCCATGCGCATGGATCGGGAGGCGTCTTGATGGATCTGGCCGGTTTGCGGGTGGTGAAGGCGGTCGCCGACACCGGCAGCGTCAGCCGCGCGGCAGAGTCCCTGCATTGCGTCCAGTCCAACGTCACCGCACGGATCAAGCGGCTGGAGGAGGATTTGGGCGTCGACCTGTTCCTGCGGCTGAGCCGCGGGATGGAGCCGACGCCGGCCGGGCGCGTGCTGGCCGGCTACGCCGACCGGGTGCTGCGGCTGGTCGCCCAGGCCCGCGACGCGGTGGCGGAGGCGGCGGGCCGCGGCGGACGGCTGGCAATCGGCAGCATGGAATCGACCGCCGCGGTGCGGCTGCCACGGCTCCTGGCCCGCTTCCACCGAGACCATTCCGATGTGGAACTGACCATCACCCCCGGCCCGAGCGAAACACTGCTGGGCGAGGTGCTGGCCGGACGGCTGGACGGCGCCTTCGTCGGCGGCGAGGTGGCGCACCCCGACCTGACCGCGCAGCACGTCTTCGACGAGGAGCTGGTGCTGGTCGAACCCGCCGCCGGACTGACCACCGACTCGGCCCGCCGCACCCTGATCGCCTTCGGCCGTGCCTGCGCCTACCGCGGCCGGGCGGAGATGGCGATGCGCGAAGCCGGGCGCGTGCCCTTCCGGATCATGGAGTTCGGTGCGCTCGACGCCATCCTGGGCTGCGTCGGTGCCGGCATGGGGGTGACGGTCATGCCCCGCTCGGTGGCCGAGCGCGATCCCTGGCGCGACCTGCTGGCCGCACGGCCGCTTCCCGACGGCCTCGCCCGCATGCCGACCCGCTTCGTCCGCCGGACCGATGCCATCGAGACCGCCAGCCTGCGCGCATTCGTCGAAGCGGTGTCCGACGAGACGGCGAAGGACGGGGCGGCGAAGGGCCGGCAAATCGATCCGGCAATGAATTCGCTTGCCCCTGCGACAGGGACGCCCACATCACGCACGGGGTTGAACGGGTTGTCCGCGGCGTGCTAGGCAGGCCCGGGTTGGCCATCCGGCCCGGCGCAACGCGCGTGCCCGTTTCGGGATTCGGCTCCGACATGCGAGGCCGTGACAGCGACGCGCGGCTGACGCCGCCAGCCGGAACAGCGGAGAATGAATCATGCCCTACGTCGTCACCGACGGCTGCATCAAGTGCAAGTACACCGACTGCGTCGAAGTCTGCCCCGTGGATTGCTTCTACGAGGGTGAGAACATGCTGGTCATCCATCCGGACGAGTGCATCGACTGCGGCGTGTGCGAGCCGGAATGCCCGGCCGAGGCGATCGTCCCGGACACCGACGACCGCGCGACCAAGTGGCTGGAGATGAACCGCGACTATTCCGGCCAATGGCCGAACATCACCCGCAAGAAGGACGCGCCGGCCGACGCCGACGAGTTCAAGAACGTCGACGGCAAGTTCGAGAAGTTCTTCTCTCCCAAGCCGGGCGGCGCAGGCTGATCCAGCGGATGCGGCCCGCAAGGCCAGGGACCGTCCCGCCGGCTTTTTCGAGTCGGGCCGCATCAACCGATTGCACCCGCCGATGTTGCCATGCAAAATCGACGGGTCGGCCATGGCCGGGGATGGATGTTTTCCGCCCGGGGGCTTGCGCGTTCCCTTTGTAACTCGGGCGTAACATCGCTATAATGCGCGCCCGGAGCCGGCCTCCGCGCTATTGCCGGTTTCCCTTTCGTTCAAGGACTCGTGGCTTTTGTGATCGTCGTGGATGGACCCCATCCCCACGGCGCCATAACTGTCCGGGGTCCTTTTTCGTCCCTTCCACCGGGACGGCAAAATGGCGTGATCGCGAGAAGTGAGAGCCAATCCACATGTCGAACAAGCTTGACTTCGAAGCCGGTGACTTCGTCGTTTATCCGGCTCATGGCGTCGGTCGGGTCGAAGGGATCGAGACCCACAGCATTGCCGGACTCGAGGTTCAACTCTACGCGATCACGTTCGAGAAAGAGCGCATGACGCTCAAGGTCCCCGTCACCAAGGCCCGCAACGCCGGCCTGCGCCGCCTGTCGTCCAAGGACCGCATCAAGGTCGCGCTGGAGACGCTGCAGGGCCGTTCGCGCGTCCGCCGCACGATGTGGAGCCGCCGCGCCCAGGAGTATGAGGCCAAGATCAACTCCGGCGACCCGGTGTCCATCGCCGAGGTGGTGCGCGACCTGTACCGCGGCGCCGACCAGTCCGACCAGTCCTACAGCGAGCGCCAGATCTATCAGGCCGCCCTGGAGCGTCTGGCCCGCGAACTGGCCGCCGTCGAGAAGATCGACGAGACCAAGGCGACGGAGCGTCTGGAATCGGTGCTGTCCAAGGCGGCCTGATGCCCGCCCGATAGGGCTCCGACACTCCGTCCGTGTCACGACCGGGCGCGCGGCTGCTACGTCTGGCCGCGCGCCCGTTTCGTTTTTTCGCCTTTGTGTCCATGCACGACACGCCTACACTCCCCGCCGCCCTCCGGCTGCCGCCTTTGGGCCGTCATCGTCGGATCGACGTTGAAGGAGTTCGAGTTTGGGCCTGCCGCCCCGCCTTGCACATCCCCGCCCCGGCCAGACGCCGCACCATGCCGCGGCGACCGAGGACGATGGCCGCTTCGCGCCGCTCGGCCGGCCGCGCCGTGTCTGGGCGGTGGGAGCGATCCACGCGCAGCCCGACCGGCTCGACGTGATCCACCACGCCATCGGCCAGCGTTTCCGGCCCGGCGACCGGTTGGTCTATCTCGGCAACATGATCGGCTTCGGCAGCCAGGTGGTGGAAACCATCGACCGGCTGCTGGCCTTCCGCATCGCGCTGCTGGCGATGCCCGGCATGATCGCGTCGGACATCGTCTATCTGCGCGGGCAGCAGGAGGAGATGTGGCAGAAGTTGCTGCAACTCCACTTCGCACCCGATCCCCGCACCGTGCTGGACTGGATGCTGCACCAGGGCGTGGCGCCGACACTGGCCGCCTATGGCGGCGTCACCGACGCCGGCATGGCGGCGGCGCGCGGCGGGGCGGTGATGCTGGGCCGCTGGACCCGCGAGTTGCGTCAGGCGGTGGCCCGCCGGCCGG
This sequence comes from Azospirillum sp. HJ39, assembly GCF_041507355.1. Classification (NCBI taxonomy): domain Bacteria; kingdom Pseudomonadati; phylum Pseudomonadota; class Alphaproteobacteria; order Rhodospirillales; family Azospirillaceae; genus Azospirillum; species Azospirillum sp. HJ39. The sequence goes on from NZ_CP167911.1 coordinate 2,915,111, forward strand.
GGCACGAGGCGCTGTTCAATGCGCTCCGCCGCGCCGCCTACACCGGCACGACCGTGGACGGCCTTCCCGACGCCGGCATGGCCGGCCGGGGCGGCGGCAGCCTGCTGATGGTCAGTGCGGGCATCGATCCCAAGCGCCCGCTGGGCGGCCAGGGCGACGCCTTCTGGTGGGGCGGCGCCGCCTTCGCCCGCCTGGAAGACCCCTATTGCGGATTTCGCCGGCTGGTGCGCGGCTACGATCCCGCCTGGACGCCGGGCAGCCCTGGCGTCGATGCCGGCCCGGTGGCGGTCACGCTGGACGGCGGCTGTGGCCGGGGCGGGCATCTCGTCTGCGCCTGTTTCGATTCTTTCGGCGAGATGCTGGACCTTTTCCAGGTCTGACCCACCCTTATCCCCAGCCCGTGCCTTCCAACCGTCCGAACGATCCCCGGCCCCATCCTCCCCACAGGCGGCTTGGAATAAACCGCCTGGAAAATTCGTCTGACCATCGTGATCCGCCGACCCTACACCTGCGTATGATTCCGCAACAGGGCACGCCCATGCTTGTTGTGTAACCCGACGGCATCGACCGGGGACAGGCGGCAGAGCGGCGAAGACCCACGAGTACGGGGATATGCGAAGGAACACGACGCCGCCCAGACGGGAAGGAAGGGACGGATGGCATATATCGACGATCCGGAGACTCAGCGTGCTAACCTGAGCTTCATCAAGGCGTCCATGCGCGAACCTCTGTTGTCGCGCGATCATGAATTCGAGCTCGCCCGCAAATGGCGCGAAGGCTCCGACGAACGGGCGCTTCATGAGTTGGTCCGTGCCTACACCCGTCTGGTGGTGGCGACCGCGTCGCGCTTCCGCAACTACGGCCTGCCGATGGGCGATCTCGTCCAGGAGGGCAATGTCGGGCTGATGCAGGCGGCCGGCCGCTTCGAGCCCGACCGCGAGGTGCGTTTCTCGACCTACGCCGCCTGGTGGATCCGCTCGGCCATGCAGGACTACATCCTGCGCAACTGGTCGATCGTGCGGACCGGCACCACCGCGGCGCAGAAATCCCTGTTCTTCAACCTGCGCCGCCTGCGCGCCAAGATCGACAGCGCGACCCAGAACGGCAGCGGCGCCCCCCTGACCCAGGAAGGCCGCGAATGGATCGCCGGCGAACTCCAGGTCGAGGTGGCGGAGGTCGAGGCGATGGAGATGCGGCTGTCCGGCGCCGACCAGTCGCTGAACACGCCGGTGGCCGACGGCTCCGACGACGACTGGCAGGACTTCCTGGCCGACCAGCGCCCATCGCCCGAGGACGTGGTGATCGGCATGCGCGATGCCAACACCCGCTCGCAATGGCTGGCCGACGCGCTCGGCGAACTCAGCCCGCGCGAACGCACCATCATCCGCGAACGCCGCCTGCGCGAGGAAGGCGCCACGCTGGAACAGCTGGGCCGCGAACTGGGCGTCAGCAAGGAACGGGTGCGCCAGCTCGAGCACCGCGCCCTGCTGAAGCTGCGCCAGTCGATGCTGAAGCGGGTCGAGGATACGGACGATCTGCTGGCGGAGGCGTGAGGAGTTCGCGCCGCTTGCCCCCTCCCCATCCCTCCCCCGCTCTCGGCCGGCCGAAGGCCGGTCCGATCGCGGGGGAGGGGGCAGGACGCTTGCAGGGGATCTCGACAACGGAGCGGCGGCAGTCCCCTCCCCCACCGGAGGTGGGGGAGGGTTAGGGAGGGGGCAACAACCAAGCGCTCCCCCCCATCAACACCTCAATGCCGGAAATGCCGCATTCCGGTGAGCACCATCGCCAGTCCCTTCTCGTCCGCGGCGGCGATCACCTCGTTGTCGCGGATCGAGCCGCCGGGCTGGATCACCGCGGTGACGCCGGCTTCCGCCGCAGCCAGCAGGCCGTCGGCGAACGGGAAGAAAGCGTCGGACGCGACCACCGAACCCTTGGTCAGCGGCTCGGCCAGACCGGCGGCCTTGGCGGCCTCGGCCGACTTGATGGCGGCGATGCGGGCGCTGTCGACGCGGCTCATCTGGCCGGCACCGACGCCCACCGTGGCGCCGTTCTTGGCATAGACGATGGCGTTCGACTTGACGTGCTTGGCGACGCGGAAGGCGAACAGCAGGTCGGCCAGCTCCTGCTGGGTCGGCGCGCGCTTGGTCACCACCTTCAGCTCGGCCGGATCGACGCGGCCGCTGTCGCGGTTCTGCAGCAGGAAGCCGCCCGACAGCTGCTTGATCATCATGCCCGGCTCGGCCGGGTTCGGCACGTCCCTGGTCAGCAGCACGCGCAGGTTCTTCTTGGTGGCGAGCAGGGCGCGGGCGGCCTCGTCGGCGTCCGGCGCGATCACCACCTCGGCGAACAGCTTGGAGATCTCCTCGGCGGTCTCGGCGTCCAGCGACCGGTTGACGGCGATGATGCCGCCGAAGGCGCTGACCGGATCGCACAGCAGGGCCGAGCGGTAGGCCTCCAGCAGGTTCGCCCCTTGCGCCACGCCGCAGGGGTTGGCGTGCTTGATGATGGCGACGGCCGGCTGCTCGAACTCGGCGACCAGCTCGAAGGCGGCGTCGGTGTCGTTCAGGTTGTTGTAGGACAGCTCCTTGCCCTGCAACTGCACGGCGGTCGCCACACCCGGACGCTTCTCGCCGGTGACGTAGAAGGCCGCCTGCTGGTGCGGGTTCTCGCCGTAGCGCAGGGTCTGGACCAGCGAGCCCGACAGGGTCGCGCGCGGCGGGAAGGTTTCGCCCAGCTGCCCGGCCAGCCAGGTGGAGATGGCGGCGTCATAGGCCGCGGTGCGGGCATAGGCGCGCTGGGCCAGCTTGCGGCGCAGCGCCAGCGTGACGCAGCCGTCATGGGTCGCCAGCTCGTCCAGCACCGCCGCATAATCGGACGGCTCGGTGACGATGGCGACGAAATCATGGTTCTTGGCGGCGGCGCGGATCATCGCCGGCCCGCCGATGTCGATGTTCTCGACGCAATCGTCATAGCCGGCGCCCCCGGCCACCGTCGCTTCGAACGGGTAAAGGTTCACCACCACCAGATCGATGCCGGGAATGTCGTGCCGGGCCATCGCGTCGGCATGGATGTCGCGGCGGGCCAGGATGCCGCCATGGACGCGCGGGTGCAGCGTCTTGACGCGGCCGTCCATGATCTCGGGGAAGCCGGTGTGGTCGGAAACCTCCTTGACCGACACGCCGGCCTCGGCCAGCCGCTGGGCCGAACCGCCGGTCGACAGGATCTCGACGCCGCGGTCGGCGAGCGCCTTGCCCAACTCAACCAGACCGGCCTTGTCGGACACGGAAATCAGGGCGCGGGCGATGCGGACCTTGTCGGGGGCGGGGGCGTGGTTGGCTTTGGGCGGGCTCATGAGGGGGGCTTCCTGATCGCTGGCGTTGTCGATGCCGCAAGCGGTCAGGGAAAACAGCGGACAAGCACGGGAAGAAGAAAAGCACGGACGGCCACGGAAATGCCGTTCAACCGTGCTTATCCCTGCCCGCCGGGCGGCATGGCGCCGTCGCGGACATGGATAAGCACGGCATGAAGAGTCCCGTGGTCGTCCGTGCTCGAAAATCCCGTGTTCATCCGTGTTTCCACACCCCTGCCCATGGAGGAAGGGGCCCGGCCACCGCGGATGGGCGGGATTTACGCCGCCTTGCGTTCGCGGCGCAAGGCCCATTTCACCGTGATGCCCTCGGGGCCGCATTGTCCCTGCATCATGATCTGGCGGGTGCGGCGCGGCTCGTCCCCGCTGCCGAGATAGACGCTCTCCGCCACCTCAAGCACGGCGCCGGTGACCCGCATGCGCCAGGAATTGCCGCTGGGCAGGCGCAGAAGCATTTGGTCGTTCCCCTGGACCGGCACCACCTCGACCTGCGGGTGCAGGTGGAAACGGATGGCATAGGGCTGAGGCTGCGGCGTGGCACCGATCACCGGTTCCAGCGTGTCCTCGCCGCGCAGGTCCTCGCCGTTGTCGGCCAGATAGACACGGCGGCGGTGCAGCAGGCCGAAGCCCTTGCTGTAGCCGTTGTGGGTGGCGACGACCAGCACGGCACCGTCGGATTCCTGCCGTTCGCACCCGACATGGGACGGCCGGCGCCCCAGCCCGCCCTTGTCCAGCACCTCCGACGAGTTGGTGTCGGCGACGACCATGGTCGAATGGGCCGACGTCCCGGCAAGGGCAGCGCGCCAGGGGCCGCGCTGGGACGGGTGGCTGCCGCAATTGACGATCAGCCGCTCCTTGTTGACGGAAACCTCAATCGACAGGGTGCCGGCATGGGCGGAGCGGTCCAGTCCGGCCGGCGGCGGCGCGCCGGTGTCGAGCAGCACCAGGGTGCGGCCGGCGATCAGCCGCTCGAAGCCGGTGTGCGGCGCGCTCTTCAGCGGACGGCCGCGGGCGTCGGCCTGGGCCAGCACCGTATCGATCAGCGCCTGGTCCTCCTCCTGCCCACCGTTGAACAGGGCGAGCCCGCCATCCACATGACGGAAGAAGCGAAGCGCCGGCGTCATGCGGTCGATGGCATGCTGGAGGCTTTCCGGCACCTCCTCCCTGGCGACGCGCAGCACCGCGCGCATGTCGATCAGGTCGCGCAACACCCGCATCTGGATCGACGGGTTGCGCTCCACATGGCCGCCGTCGGGCAGGATCTGGCGCGGCAGCTCGCGGTCGAGCAGGCGCAGCGCCTCCCGCGCCGCCCTGTCCTGGTCGGGCAGGCAATAGCCGCCATAGAGCAGCCCCTTGACGGCGCCGATCAGCCGCTCGCCGTCGAGCTTGGCCGGCGCCACCCGCAGCAGATGGCGCAGCTGACGGGCCATGCTCTCGAACACGCGGGCACGGAACTCGTCGTCGGCCGAGGCGCAATAGAAGTCATGCAGGCCGATCCAGCTGGCCAGCCGCACCCCCAGCACGTCCGGCGCCCAGCTCTGCGCATGCCAGCCGCCATTCTGGTCGAGCCACGACCACACCAGCACCCGCGCCCGGCGCCGTGCCATGTCGCCGCCGACCGCACGCAGGTCGCGCAGCCATTCGAAGCCATGGGCGGTGCGCAGCCAGCCGGACGTCGCACCCTGCGGCCGCCAGTTCGGCGCACCGGCGGGATCGACGGCGATCTCCTGACCGGCGAACCTCATCCGGCCAGCCAGGATGGCGTTGCCGCTGTCGGTATCGCCCGGCCAGGGATCGGGAGGGACCACCGCCAGCGCCCCCGGCGCCTTGCCCCCCAGCATCAGGGCGTAGAGGGGGTTCCCATAGGCAAGGCGTGCCATGCCGCTGCGAAACCGTCCATTCCCGTCGCCCATCAGCGCCGACTCCTTCAGGACCGCGAGCGGCGTCGGCAGCCGGCGGAGGGTGATGATGCGGTGCGGGAGAACGCGGACGAAAGCATGGACCGTGTGGTATCAATTCGCCGTCCGCATCGCAAGACGGGCCTGGGTCTTATCCCCGGGTCCGAACCGGCCTTTCGGCCCAGCCTTTCGTATGCGAAGTCCGGAACCCCCGCTTAGTCCAGGCGTCTGCGCAGCCGGGCCACGAAGAAGCCGTCGATGCCGCCCAGATCGGCCAGCATGCCCGGCAGGGAGCGGACCTCCCCCGCCTCGTTGACCGCCTCGGACAGCCCGCCCAATTCGTCGGCGGCAACCGGCCAGCGCTCCATCCTTTGGTCCTGCCGCAGCAGGCGGGCGATCTGCACCTCTCCCTCCTCCGGCTGGATGGAGCAGGTGCAGTAGACCAGCGTGCCGCCGGGCTTCAGCAGCTCGACCGAGCGGGCGAGCAGCCGCGACTGGGCACGGGCCAGCTTGGCGATGTCGTCGGGCGTCTTGACGCGCAGGATATCGGGATGGCGGCGGATCGCTCCGGTGGCCGAACAGGGAGCGTCGAGCAGCACGGCATCCGCCGGCGCCTCCGGCTCCCAGGTGGCGGCGTCGGTGGCCAGCACCTCGGCCTCGAGAGACAGGCGCTTCAGGTTCTCCGTCACCCGCTCCAGCCGGCGGGCGGAACGGTCGATGGCGGTGACCTGGGCGCCTTGCACCACCAACTGCGCCGTCTTGCCGCCGGGGGCGGCGCAGAGGTCGAACACCCGCTTGCCGGCCAGATCGCCGAACAGCTTGGCCGGCAGCGAGGCGGCAAGGTCCTGGACCCACCATTCCCCCTCGTCGAAGCCGGGAAGCTCGGTCACCGAACCGCCGGCCGGCCGGCGCAGGGAGCCGGTCGGCAGCACGGTGGCGCCCAGACGCTCCGCCCACCCCTCCGGGTCCGACTTCACGGTGATGTCCAGCGGGGCCTCGTGCAGATGCGCCTCGACGATGCCGCGGGTGCGGGCGGTGCCGTAGGCCGAGCGCCAGGACAGCCACAGCCAGTCCGGCGTGTTCAGCCGCCCGGCGTCCTGCTTCTCCGCCATCGCCGCCCCTTCGCGCCCGATGCGGCGCAGCACGGCGTTGATCAGCCCCTTGTAGGGAGCGGCGTTGCGCGCCGCGGCCAACTCCACCGCGGTGTCGACCGCGGCATGGGCGGGGGTGTTCAGGAACACCAGCTGCGCCGTGCCCAGCCGCAGCATGTCGTGGATCGCCGCCTTGGGCAGGCCCGGCTTGGCGAGGCTGGACTGGATCAGCTCGTCGATCTGGCCCAGCCGGCGCAGGACGGTGGCGACCAGCATACGGACGAAGCCACGGTCGCGCGGCTGCAGCGACGCGAGTTCGGGATGCGCATCGAACGCATCGTCGAAGGGAACGGACTTGCGCAGCACGTCGCGCAGCAAGTCGAGCGCGACGCCGCGGGCGGCGAGGGAGGTGTCGGTCATGGGTTAAGGATCTAGCGCGCCGGACGGCCAGTGTCGATACGGGATGCCCGGCCTTCCGTGGAATGGGAGTGTTTTGCAGAAGACGGGTCGGGGAACGGGAAGGCCCACCCCGGAAAAAGCGAAGGGCCGGTGCGTTGCCGCCCGGCCCTTGGTCTTCGCTGTACCGGAGAACTGGAGCGGGCGAAGGGATTCGAACCCTCGACCCCAACCTTGGCAAGGTTGTGCTCTACCCCTGAGCTACGCCCGCGCTCCCGTCGTCCGGGAGCCGCTTTCTACGGAAACACGACCTCCGCCGCAAGAGAAAAATTCACCCCGCCGTCACTTTTTCCAACATCCCTTTCCCCCCCCTGTCGACCCCTGCCGCCTCCCTGAGGCAACATCGCTCCGGATGCCTTGCGTCCCGTCATCGGAAGGTTATGGTGTCCGGCCATACGGCAACGGATGGAGATTGCGGCATGGCCGGCACCATCACTCTCGGGCGCGACGACAGCGGCGACGACCACGACGACGGCGGCGTCGCCACCCTGACCCTGTCCAACCCGGACAAGCTGAACGCCTTCGACAAGCCGATGTGGCATGACCTGATCGGCCATCTGGAGACGCTGGAGGCCGATGACACGGTCCGCGTCGTGGTGATGCGCGGCGGCCCCGGATCCACGGGTGCACGCAGCTTCTCCCCCGGCGCCGACATCTCGGAGTTCGAGAGCGAACGCAACAGCCCCGAACAGGGGGCGGCCTACGGCGACCTGATGGACGAGGGGTTGGAGGGCTTGCGGTCCTTGCGCCATCCGGTGCTGGCCGCCATCGACGGACCGTGCTGCGGCATCGGTCTGGCGGTCGCCCTGGCCTGCGACCTCAGGGTCTGTTCGGAAAGCAGCCGTTTCGGCGTGCCGGTGAGCCGGCTCGGCATCTCGATGGGACCGACCGAGCTGAAGCTGGTCGCCGACGTGGCCGGCGGCCCGGCGGCCCTTGAAATCCTGCTGGAAGGCCGGGTCTTCGGCGCGGCGGAGGCCAAGGACAAGAATCTGGTCCACCGCGCCGTTCCCGACGAAGACTTCGAGGCGGAGATCGCCGCCACGGCGCGGCGCATCGCCGCCGGCGCGCCGCTGGCCGCCACGCTGCACAAGCGCTACGTCCATCGCCTGTCCGACCCGGCTCCGTTGAGCGAGGTGGAGATCGCCGAGTGCTACCGCTGCTTCGGCACCCGGGACTTCCGCGAGGGCTACCGCGCGTTTCTGGACAAGCGCAAACCGGTGTTCACCGGGCGGTGATCCTGGAAGGCCGTGCCGGGATAGCTTGCAGGAACTGCTCGGACATCAGGGAGCCCCCCGAACCTCCCGGGAACCGGCGGGGCCTTCCAACTTACGCATGGCAGGGCTTTCGCATGTGCGATGGTCATGGCGGCGGAAGGCCTCACATTCGTAGGGTTCCGCTTCCTGCCTGACGGTCCGTCATGTCGCGCGTCACCCCGCTGATCATCGCCTGCGCCCTGTTCATGGAAAATCTCGACTCGACGGTCATCGCGACCGCCCTGCCGGGGATCGCGCACTCGATGGGCGAGGATCCCTTGCGGCTCAGCCTGGCAATGACCTCCTACATGCTGGCGCTGGCAGTGTTCCTGCCGGTCAGCGGCTGGGCGGCCGACCGCTTCGGAGCGCGCACCGTCTTCGCCAGCGCCATCGGCGTCTTCACGCTGGGCTCCATCGCCTGCGGCCTGTCCAACGGTCTGGCGGAGCTGGTGGCCGCCCGCATCGTCCAGGGGATCGGCGGGGCGATGATGGTGCCGGTCGGACGGCTGATCCTGCTGCGCACGGTGCCGAAGGACCAGCTGGTGACCGCGATGGCGCGGATGACGCTGCCGGCGCTGATCGGGCCGGCGCTGGGGCCGCTGGTGGGCGGCGCCATCACCACCTATGCCTCCTGGCGCTGGATCTTCTTCATCAACGTCCCCATCGGGCTGATCGGCATCGGGCTGGTGCTGGCGCTGATCCCCAACCTGAAGGAGGAGCAGCGCGACCCCTTCGACGCCCGCGGTTTCCTGTGGAGTTCGCTGGCGCTGGCCGCCTTCATGTTCGGCTTCGAGAATATCGGGCGCGACCTGCTGCCGCCCTATGCCGTGGCCATCCTGCTGGCGGTGGCGCTGGTGGCGACGACGGCCTATCTGCGCCATGCCCGCCGGGTGGTGCGGCCGGTGCTCGACCCGGCGCTGTTCCGGCTGCAGACCTTTCGCGCCTCGGTCCTGGGCGGCACGCTGTTCCGCATCGGCATCGGCGCCGTGCCCTTCCTGATGCCAGTGATGCTGCAGATCGGCTTCGGCCTGACCGCCTTCGAGTCGGGCGCCCTGACCTTCGCCGGGGCGGCGGGGGCGCTGACGATGAAGGCGCTGGCCGGCCCGATCCTGCGGCGGTTCGGTTTCCGCCTCGTCCTGGCGGTGAACTCGCTGGTCAGCGGCGCGATCCTGGGCAGCTACGGCGCCTTCCGCCCCGACACGCCGCATCTGGTGATCCTGGGCGCCCTGCTGCTGGGCGGCTTCTTCCGCTCGCTGCAGTTCACCGGCATGAACACACTGAGCTATGCCGAGGTGCCGCAGCCGATGACCAGCCGCGCCAACACGTTGGCCAGCGTGATGCAGCAATTGTCGCTGAGCCTGGGCGTCGCCGTCGGCGCAACGGCCCTGCACCTGACCGTGCAATGGAGCGGCGCGCTGACCCCGGCCTCCTTCGTGCCGGCCTTCCTGACGGTCGGCCTGATGGCCTGCGCCTCCAGCGTCTTCTTCTGGCGCCTGCCCGCCGGAGCCGGAGACGAGATCAGCGGGCATGTCACCGGACCTGCCGGCGGCCGGATGCGCAAGCCGTCGGTATCCCTGCCGGACGATGAGCGCAGGGCCGCCCTGCCCGATGCCGCGGATTAGCAAAGCGGATTAGCTAAGTCTGGGCGAACCCGGGGACTCCTCCGTTGGCGAGCACCGGGAACACCCCTATCCCGTCTGCGGATATCTGAAAACCGCTGCATCTTCGGATGAGAATAATTCCGGCGATCATGATTAATTTTCGTGCGAGTCAGGGTTGGTAGCGCGTGCGTTCCGGGCGCGTTCCCGCTATAAACATGCATGGCGGCCATGCGCCGTCCTCAAGAAAACGGGAGGCTCCGGGCGGTTGCGCACTGGGGCGGGACAGCATGATGGATTGGGACAAGCTTCGGGTTTTCCATGCGGTGGCCGAAGCCGGCAGCTTCACGCATGCCGGCGAGACGTTGAACCTCAGCCAATCGGCGGTCAGCCGACAGATCAGCGCGCTTGAGGAAAGCCTGGGCGTTCCATTGTTTCACCGGCATGCCCGCGGGCTGATCCTGACCGAGCAGGGCGAGTTGCTGCACCGCACCGCCCGCGACGTCTTTGCCAAGCTGTCGATGACGGAAGCGATGCTGACCGAAAGCCGGGAGCATCCCAAGGGCCCGCTGCGGGTGACGACGACCGTCGCCTTCGGTTCGACCTGGCTGACTCCGCGCATCAACGAGTTCATGTCGATCTATCCCGACATCCAACTGACGCTTCTGATCGACGACGACGAGCTGGATTTGGCGATGCGCGAGGCGGACATCGCCATCCGCATGAACACGCCGCGCCAGCCGGACCTGATCCAGCGGCACCTGATGTCGATCCGCTTCCACCTCTACGCCAGCCAGAGCTACCTGAAGAAGCGGGGCACGCCCAAGACGCTGGCCGAGCTGGACAGCCACGACCTGATCACCTACCCGCCCGACGTTCGGGCGCCGATCCCCAACGTCAACTGGATCATGGAGATGGGCGACCCGTCGCCCGCACGCAAACCGATCCTGCAGGTCAACAGCGTCTATGCCATCTACCGGGCGGTGGAAAGCGGGCTCGGCATCGGCGCACTGCCCGATTTCCTGGTCGACAGCTTCTCCAAGGACGTCACCCGCATCCTGCCGGACGTCGACGGGCCGAAGGTCGACGCCTACTTCGTTTATGCCGAAGAATTGCGCCATTCCAAGCGCATCGCGGTCTTCCGCGACTTCCTGGTCAAAAAAGTGGCAGAAACCCCGTTCTGATCCGGGACAGTTTTCAGCAATTTGTAACAGCATTGCCGAAATCGACCGCGCTGCACCATCTTTCCGGAGCAGCCCGGCCGATTTCGGCATTTTTATTAGCCGTCTAAGCGACAGTTTTAGCCATGCGTGGCTTGCATGGTAGATTTATTCATTTATGCCTGGAAAGTTGGCAGCGGAATGGTCAAATTTTGATCGTTGGATGCTGCGACGCAGCACCCGATGTTTCGTCCCGGAGGTCTCCCCTCCGGGGTTGGGTCCTCGGACCCAGCGTCTCCCAGACGTGAAGCCTCCCTGTTCAACTCGCCGCTAATCCAATGGGTTAGCGGCGGTTTTTTTTATGGGCGGGATCCGGAGTGCGAGAGCGGAGCAACGTCCGGGCTCTGTTCTTCGAGCGCTGCCCGCGCAATCGCCAGGATGTTGTCCAGTCGGATGACCAGTTCATTCTCGCACAAGGCGGAGCGCGCCGCGGCAGCCTCCTCGATGATCGCGCGCAGGGCGTCACCATAACCGTCGCCATCCGTCATCCCTGCCTCCGATCCGGTTGGGCAGACGATATCCTATGTGAAGAACTTCACAGCATGTCCCTCGTCACTTCGCATACCTGTTTATGCGACAGGAATGGAGGTTCCCATGCTCATGCGTAACGTCAGGGTGAACGGCAAGCGGACCAGCATGAAGCTGATGCCGGTCGAGTGGGAGTCCCTCGAGGAAATCTGTGCCCGCGAGCGAATGACGATGAGCGAGCTGGTGACGTTGATCGACGCCGAGCGCTACGACAGCGACAACCTCACGGGCTGCGTCCGCGTCTACGCCCTATGCTATTTCCGGCGGGCGGCCGCCTTGACCGAACCGATGCCGCGGCACCGGGCACAGTCCCTTTCCGTCGCCGCCGAGTAACCGGCCCGGCTCCACCATCGGACATCACCCGTGGCGCGACTGCGGCCGGCACCCCATGTTCGTACCTGAACGAACAGCGGTGGCGGTTTTGCCGCAGGCCTTCTTCACGCGTCGGATGCGCCAATGCCGGATGCCCAGGATTTTCCCGTCTACAGCGCCGGCGAGCGACGGGCCGATGCGGTCGTCCATGCCGTCGGGGTCGTTGCCGGGGTCGCCGGCTTCATATGGCTGCTGGGCAGCGCCGTGTTTTCCGACGCGGTCCCGGTGCGGACCGCCCTCGCCCTGTCGATCTATGGGCTGGGGCTGGTCGGCATGCTGTCGGCGTCGGCGGCCTACAATCTCGCTCCCCCCGGTTTCGGCAAGGCGCTGCTGCGCCGGGTCGATCATGCCATGATCTTCGTGATGATCGCCGGAACCTACACGCCATTCACGCTTGGGCTCGGTCAGGGCGCCGGGCTGGGAGGTGCGGTGTGGAGCGGGGCGGCGGTCGGCGCTGCGCTGAAGCTGCGCTTTCCGGGGCGGTTCGAACGGCTCGGGCTGGTGCTTTATCTCGGGCTCGGCTGGGCGGTCGTCACCGCACTGGAGCCGCTGGGCTCGGCGCTGCCACCGCTGGCGCTGTGGCTGCTCGTCGCCGGCGGCCTGCTCTACACGGTGGGGGTCGTCTTCCACCTGATGGAGCGGATGCCCTACAACAACGCAATCTGGCACCTGCTGGTGCTGGCCGCCGCCGCCTGCCATTTCACGGCCGTCTCGGCGGCCTTCCTGCCGTAAGCCCCTTTCCTGCCGCACGCCGCATGTCGGGCAGGGACAAGCGGTCGCGAATTCCGTATCTTCCGCGGGTCACAACCCCGGGGAGACATGATGGGACCGTCGATCCGCCTGCCGGTACCGCCGCATGGGCGGGCGGCGCTTGCCGGTGCGGCACTGATCTGCCTGCCGCTGATGCTTCCCGCCGGCACCGTCCGGGCGGCGCCGTCCTTCGACTGCAAGGCGGCCTCCACCCCGGTCGAGAAGGCGATCTGCGCCGATCCCAAGCTGGCCGACGCCGACCAGGAACTCGCCGACAGCTACAAGACCCTGCAATCCCTGTCCGGCAATGCCGACCGGGAACGCCTGCGGACCGAGCAGAAGGCGTGGCTGGTCCAGCGCAACCAATGCGCTTCGGCGGGGTCCGTTACCGCCTGCCTGGGCCCGGTTCTCGATGCCCGTCGCACCGCCTTGGCCGAGTCGCTGCCGAAGGCGGTCGCCGCCGTCGCCACCATCGTCGACGGCATCGCCGGGGACCCGGCCGGCGCCGCGAAACGGCTGGCGGACATCCGTGGCGGGCTGGGCAAGGGATGGACGGCCTATCTGCTGCGCTTCGGCCCCTCCCCCGACCGCAAGAAGGCCGAGGCGCTGCTGCGCGAGGCCGTCGAAGGCATCGGCGATTCCTTCGCCCGCGAAGTCGCCGCCAGCGTCGATCCCGCCACCGACGAGGGGTTCCTGACCGCCCTGCGCGTGGTCAGCGACGATGTCGAAATGGCCTGGCCCTGTTCGGTGATGGAACAGCGCGGCACGCCGGCCTGGAAGGCGATGGAGCCGCTCTATGGCAGCAGCCGCGACAATTTCGGTGCCCCGCCCGCCTGCCCGGACGACGGTGCCCTCCTCGCCACGCCGGCCTGGAAGACGGTGGAGGACATGCTGGCCCCGATGCTGGAGGCCGCATCCAACCGCACCGGGACCATCCGCTTCGCCAGCTACCGCCAGATGGGCATCGACCGGTTGAAATCGGCGGTCGATCCGCGCCTGTTCCTGGGCGAGGCGCCGGAACTGGCTCCGCTGGTCAAGGACGCCGCAGGCTGGACCAACCCGCGCTGGATCGCGCCCGGCTGGGGCGAACGCCTCGGCAAGGCGGTCGATGCGGCGGTGGCGTCCTGGACTCCCCAACTCGCCAGCCGCTATGGCATGACCGCCGCCGAGGCCCGCCGTCTGGCCCAGGCGGTGGCCGCCCAGGGGCTGGGCAGCGGCATCGGCCTGATCGCCGACAATCTGGACCTCCAAAATGACACCCGCATCCCCGACTGGCTGCGCGGATCCTGGAGCTGGAGCGGCGGTGCGGCCGAGGGCACGCCCTTCGCCACCCCTGCCGGCAAGGCGCGCATCGACGCCACGACGATCTGCGTCGGCAGCGAATGCGACGGCTACGACGTGACAGGACAAGGCGAGGATGCACCCTTCGACCCCAAGGAGGTCAAGGCGGCGGGCGTCGCCCCGGCACCAGATGCCGCCGCGCGGGCGATCAGCCTCGCTGCGGTCGCGGCCGGCGGCAGCGTCACCCTGGTTCCGCTCGCCGGCGGCGGCGTGCTGGCCAGCGGCTACGGCAAACCGGCGGTGCTGAAACGGGAAGCCCGGTAACGGAAGGCAGGGCGCCCGTCCGGCTGGAAGGACCTGCGGTGCGCCCTTGTCCGTCGGCGGCCTTAAGTCGGCGACCTTGAAAGGCTTGCCTGCATCGTTCGGGTAAGCGACACTTCGGCGTCGCCTGTTCCGGTTGCGGGACCGGACGCGGCTTTCCGGGGGGAGGCATGGCACGGAACCTCAAGGCGCTTGGGTTGTGGCGCACAGCACTGGTCGCCAGCGTGCGTCAGGATGGCCCCGACCTGTCGGCGCGCCAACTGGCGATCCTCCTCCAGGTCTATCTGACCGACCCGCCACACACCGTTCGCGGTCTGGCATCCCTGCTGAACATCTCCAAGCCCGCGGTGACCCGCGCGCTCGACCGGCTGTCGGTGCTTGGCTTCGTCAAGCGCAAGCGCGATGCGGAGGACAAGCGCAACGTGCTGGTCCAGCGCACCGTGAAGGGCAGCGTCCATCTCTCCGACTTCGCCGAGTTGGTGATCGCCGCCGGTGCCGTCACGGACGAGGACATGGCGCAGATCCGCACGGACGAGGCCGTGGCCGCGGCCGCCAAGGCCCGGCTGGAGGCTGAATTGCAGGGTGCCCCCTCACCACCGGCGGGGACTGCCTTGGAGGCTCCCGTCCTGTCTCCAGCCCTGGCGGCTTCCCCCCCCTGAAGTCTCCCGTGTCCCGTTGCCCCCTCCTCCGGTGGGCCGGAAGAGGAGGAACGGGAAGCGGTTCCCTAAAGCAGCGCTTCCAGCACGCGGTCGGGCGGCGTGTGGCCGTCGATGAAGGTCTTGATGTTGATCACCACCTTCTCGCCCATGTCGATCCGGCCCTCGATGGTGGCGGAGCCCATGTGCGGCAGCAGGACGACATTGTCCAGCCGCAGCAGCTTCGGGTTGACCGCCGGCTCATGCTCGAACACGTCCAGCCCGGCGCCGGCGATCTCGCCCTTGGACAGCATGCGGGTCAACGCCACCTCGTCGATCACTTCGCCGCGCGAGGTGTTGACGATGTAGCAATGCGGGCGCAGCAGCTTCAGCCGGCGTTCCGACAGCAGGTGATAGGTGGCCGGCGTGTGCGGGCAGTTGATGGAGATGATGTCCATCCGCGCCAGCATCTGGTCAAGGCTGGCCCAATAGGTCGCCTCCAGCTCCTGCTCCAGCTCGGGATGGACGCGGCGGCGGTTGTGGTAGTGGATCGACATGCCGAAGGCGCGCGCGCGCCGCGCCAGAGCCGAGCCGATGCGGCCCATGCCCAGGATGCCCAGCCGCTTGCCGCTGATGCGGTGCCCCAGCATGGTGGTCGGGCCCCAGCCGGTCCATTGGCCGGACCGGACAAGCCGCTCGCCCTCCGCCACGCGGCGCGCGGTGGCCAGCAGCAGCGCCATGGTCATGTCGGCGGTATCTTCGGTCAGGACGCCGGGAGTGTTGGTGACGATGATGCCGCGCTCGCGCGCCGCCTTCAGGTCGATATGGTCGACGCCGGTACCGAAGGAGGCGATCAGCCGAAGCTGCGGCCCTGCCGCCTCGATCAGCGCGCGGTCGATGCGGTCGGTCACGGTCGGCACCAGGACCTCGGCGATGGCCATGGCGTCCTGCATCTGGGCGGGCGTCAACGGAACGTCGTCCGGATTGAGCCGGGTGTCGAACAGCTCCATCATCCGCGTCTCGATGACGTCCGGCAGCTTGCGGGTGACGACAACGAGCGGCTTCTTCTTGTCGGTCATCGGTGCTGGTCCTCCCCTGCCCCGCCCGTTTGCGAGGCTCATCCGGTCCATGGTTGCCATACCAAGCGGTCGTGGGGCTGTCCAGTTGTCCGTCGCGAAAGCCCGCCCTGCGACAGGGATATCGGCGGATATCGGCACGCCCGCCGGGTCAATCGGGAGTGGCGGCGGGGGCGGCGGCGCTTGCCCTATCGAACGGGTGGTCTCTATAGTGCCGCCCGATTTCCGCTTCCTCTGCCAACTCCGGTGCCGCCATGCTCGTCCGCCGCTCAGTCCTTGCCGCGCTGGCCCTGCTCGCCGGGCTCGGCGCGGTCTCCGGCAGTGCGGCGCAGGGACGCAGCGAAAGCCGCAAGGATCCGACCCATGCCTCGGGCCTGCCGATCCCCCGCTTCGTCACGGTGCGCGTCGGCGAACTGAACCTGCGCTCCGGCCCCAACGGCAACTACCCGATCGAATGGGTCTTCCGACGCAAGGACATGCCGGTGGAGATCGTCCAGGAGTTCGACACCTGGCGCCGCATCCGCGATTGGGAAGGAGCCGAGGGCTGGGTGCACCAGAGCGCCCTGTCGGGCCGGCGCGGCGCCCTGATCGTCGGCCAGACCCGCACGGTCCATGAGGCGCCACGGGCCGACAGCGCCATCGTGGCGCGGGCCGAGCCGGGGGTCGTCGGCTCGCTGAAGAAGTGCCGCGACGACTGGTGCGAGGTGGAGTTGAAAGGCTATCGCGGCTGGATGAAGCGCGCCGATTTCTGGGGCACCTATCCCGGCGAGAAGATCGAGTAGGCACAGGGCGCTTCGCCAGGAACCGGGGCTTGAAGGCGGACGGGAAAGGCCGTACGGTCGCGGCCTTACCTTTCTCTTCTGCAAGAGCAGTCCAATGAGCGGCGCGTCCGGCAAACAGATCAAGAAAGTGGTGCTCGCCTATTCGGGCGGCCTCGACACCTCGGTCATCCTGAAATGGCTGCAGGAAACCTATTCCTGCGAGGTGGTGACCTTCACCGCCGACCTCGGCCAGGGCGAGGAGCTGGAGCCCGCCCGCAAGAAGGCCGAGCTTCTGGGCATCAAGCCGGAAAACATCTTCATCGACGATCTGCGCGAAGAGTTCGTGCGCGATTTCGTCTTCCCGATGTTCCGCGCCAACACGCTGTACGAGGGCACCTACCTGCTCGGCACCTCGATCGCCCGGCCGCTGATCGCCAAGCGCCAGATCGAGATCGCCAACCTCGTCGGCGCCGATGCCGTCGCCCATGGCGCCACCGGCAAGGGCAACGACCAGGTCCGCTTCGAGCTGGGCTACTACGCGCTGAAGCCCGACATCACCGTCATCGCGCCGTGGCGCGAGTGGAGCCTGAACAGCCGCACCACGCTGCTGGACTACGCCGAGAAGAACCAGATTCCGATCGCGAAGGACAAGCGCGGCGAGGCGCCCTATTCGACCGACGCCAACCTGCTGCACATCTCCTACGAAGGCAAGGCGCTGGAAGACCCGTGGGTCGAGCCGGACGAGGACATGTTCACCCGTTCCGTCGCCCCGGAGAAGGCGCCGGAAACCCCGACCTACATCGAGGTCGAGTTCAAGAACGGCGACGCGGTCGCCATCGACGGCAAGGCCCTGTCGCCGGCGGCATTGCTGACCGAGCTGAACCGGCTGGGCGGCGAGAACGGCATCGGCCGCCTCGACCTGGTCGAGAACCGCTATGTCGGCATGAAGTCGCGCGGCGTCTACGAGACCCCGGGCGGCTCCATCCTGCTGGTCGCCCACCGCGCCATGGAGAGCATCACGCTCGACCGCGGCGCCGGGCACCTCAAGGACGAGCTGATGCCGCGCTACGCCGAGCTGATCTATTGCGGCTACTGGTGGAGCCCGGAGCGTCTGGCCATCCAGGCGCTGATCGACCAGACCCAGTCGCTGGTCAACGGCACGGTCCGCCTGAAGCTGTACAAGGGCAACGTGACGGTCGTCGGCCGCCAGTCGCCCAACTCGCTCTACCGCATGGACTATGTGACCTTCGAGCAGGACAGCGTCTACAACCAGAAGGACGCGGAAGGCTTCATCAAGCTGAACGCGCTCCGACTGCGCCTGGGCGCGATGGCCAAGCAGAAGATCGGTTGAACGCAGGCTTCCTCGAAGCGGCCGGCTTGAAAGGAAGGGGACGCCACCGCCGTGGCGTCCCCTTCTTGCATTGCCGGGCTTCTACTTGCCGGATGCCGCGATCAGCTTGTCGACCATGCCGAGCGTGAATTTCAGCACGGCCTCGTCGACCAGCCTGCCATCCTTGATCTTTTCGCCGACCGTACCGATGACGACCTGCGGGCCGCCCACCAGATTGGCCGACACCGCCAGCAGCGTGTCGTTCACCTGCTGGTGCGCACGCACGCCGCCGGTGAAGGCGGGAGAATTGCTGACGACCAGAACCGGCTTGCCGATCAGCGCCGATTTGCCGTAAGGGCGCGAGGCCCAGTCCAACGCATTCTTCAGCACGCCCGGCATGCCGTAATTGTATTCCGGCGTGACGATGACGACGCCGTCGGCCTCCGCGATGGCCTGGCGGAAGGCATGGACCTCCGCCGGGGCGTCGGGGCCGTCGATGTCCTGATCGTAGAGCGGCAGGCGGAGATCGCGGATATCCATCCCGACATCGGCCGGCAGGGCGCCCTGAAGCCCGCGCAGCACAGCAAGGGAGTTGGAGTTGCTGCGCAGGCTGCCGGGCAGCCCAAGCAATTTGGCACGCACCGTTGCGTCGGTCATAAGGCGGTAGTCCTTTCTTTCACGGGTGACGGGTCTGCTTGCGCGCGGGCCACGACGATATCCTACCGCCATCGACATGGTCGGGCGGAGTAGCTCCGGCAATGGCTCCGGCAACGGCTCCGGTCGTTGGCCCCCTCCCCGATCATCGCTGTGACCATCTTGGGCCCCGACTTTTGGTGGAGGGGACTGCTACCCAATTGGAGGGTACACGAAGATTGGCGCAGAGTGGGCCGGGGAACAAAACAGCCCGGATTCGATTTGCCCTCAGGATCGATCGGCAAGGGAAGGAGAAGCGACATGGCGACGCGACGCCTCGACCGGGAAGACCATGTTCGGAAACATCTGGCGCTGATGCTGCGGGATTGGCAGGAACAGACCGGCCGCGACATGGCGACCGCGACCGCCGACCTGCGGCTTCAACACTGCACCACGCTGCTGATCGACCTGCTGGGCGAGGCGGAGCGGGCGGACGAAGCCGCCATGGCGGAAGGCTGAGGGCGCAAGGCCGGCGGAGCGGTCCCGGCACGCAAAAGCGCTTATACCAGCGGCTCCCGATCCTGACCTGTCAGGATCGGGAGCTTCGGCGGCATGGGCCGTCGCCGCGCCGGTCGGCGCGGATGCCAGCGGTCATCGTCAATGACCGATGGTATTACTGCGGAGCCATGCGGATGGCGCCGTCCAGCCGGATGACGTCGCCGTTCAGCATCTCGTTCTCCAAGATGTGCTGGACAAGGCGGGCGTACTCCTCCGGCGTGCCGAAGCGCTTGGGGAAGGGGACGGTGGCGGCGAGGCTGTCCTGCACCTCCTGCGGCATGTTCAGCAGCATCGGCGTCCCGATCAGGCCGGGAGCCACGGTCATCACACGAATGGCGTTGCGGGCAAGGTCGCGCGCCGCACAGATGGTCAGGGCGACGATTCCGCCCTTCGACGCGGCATAGGCGGCCTGCCCGATCTGTCCCTCATAGGCGGCGACGGAGGCAGTGTTGACGATCACGCCGCGCTCACCGCTCGGCAGCGGCTCCAGCTTCGCCATGTCGGCAGCAGCCAGCCGCAGGATGTTGAAGCTGCCGATCAGGTTGACCTCGATCACCGCGCGGAAGCTCTCCAGCGGCATCGGACCGTCGCGGCCGACGATGCGCTGGGCCGGTGCGATGCCGGCGCAGTTCACCGCGATGCGGGCCGGGCCATGGACGGAACGAGCCTGATCGAACGCCCGCTCGGCCGAGGCGCCGTCGGTGACGTCGCAGACCAGGCCCAGCCCGCCGATCTCGTGCGCGGTCTTCAGCACCGCGTCCTCGTTGACGTCCAGCACGGTCACCCTGGCACCGAGCCCGGCCAGATGGCGCGCCGTCGCCGCCCCCATGCCCGAAGCGCCGCCGGTGACGATGGCGGACAGACCCTGGATGTTCATGGCATCTCCTCCTTAATTGCAGCCGATCGGCCCATGGCGCCGGCCTTGTGTCCAACAGGGAACGATCGCACTTGTTGTTTACCAGATGGCCGGCGAACCATACCACACCGTATGGTGAGGAAACATCGACGTGACGGTATGCGTTGCACCGGCACCGGCTGCACCATCTGCAGATTTGAGGGGATCCGAGCCTCCATGACCGTATCGTCCGTCCCCCCCCATTCCGCCGCCGGCCTTCCGTCCCCCGGCACTGCGCTGGCGATTCCCGATCCCGTGCGGGTCGAGCGAAACGAACGGCTGGTCCGCCGCCGCTTCTGGCAGAAGCTGCGCGCCAACCTGCATCGCGTCCCCTTCCTGGAAGAATTGCTGGCCGCCTATTTCTGCGCGACCGATCCCGCCACTCCCTACCGGGCGAAGGCGATCCTGCTGGGGTCTCTGGCTTATTTCGTGCTGCCGGTGGACGCCGTGCCCGACTGGCTGCTGATCGCCGGCTTCACCGACGACGCCGCGGTGCTGGCCGCCGCCATCCACACGGTGCGCACGAACCTTACCCCGGCACACTGGGACCGGGCGAAACAGGCCCTGCGGACGGAAACCGCGCGCAGCGAAGCAGGCAGCGGGACAGGAGACGAGGCAGGCGCCGATAGCCTCTAGAGTTTCGTGCGTTTCAGTTTAAACGCACGAAACTCTAGCCTTGGGTTTTGGCGATCGGATTCACGCTTCAAATCGATGCCGATTTTACGCGATCCGATCTAATCGGCCTGTGCCGATCCCAGCGCCACAGCCTTGCGCTCGTCCGCCACGTCACGGTGCATGGTATAGAGCGCCGATGCGGCGATCACCGCAGCCCCCACCCAGCCCCACAGATCCATCGTCTGGTCAAAGGCCAGCCAGGCGACGAACGCGGTGAAGGGCAGACGGGCATAGTCGTACGGCATCATCGCCGAGGATTCGGCCAACGCCAGCGCGCGGGTCATCGCCAGTTGCCCCAGCGTCAGCAGCCCGCCCAGCAGGGCCAGCGCGCCCAACACGCTCCAACTCGGCCAAGTCCAGACGAACAGCGCCGGCACCAGAGCCATCGGCGTGACCAGCAGTCCCAGGAAGGTGACGACCACCATCGCCCCATCCCGGCGGCTCAGCACCCGCATCTGCAGGACGGTGGTGGCGGCGGCGATGCAATGGACGAACAGCGCCGTGAAGGCCAGATCGACCGGCGTTCCGCCCGGCCGCAGGACGATCAGCACGCCGGCGAAACCGGCGCACACCGCAGCCCAGCGCCGCAGCCGCACCCGCTCGCCCAGAACCAGCGCAGCCCCGGCCGTGACGAACAGCGGGATGGCGAAGCTGACCGCCGTCGCGGTCGGCAGCGGCAGATGGGCTATGGCGTAGAACCAGGCCGCCATCGCGCAGAGGCTGGTCGTCGCCCGCGTCAGATAGGGGAGCAGCCGCCGTTCCGCCAGAACCGCCCGGCAGGCGGGCGCCCCCGCCGTCAATGCCCAGGGCAGCATCCACAGGAGGCTGAACAGGTTGCGGAAGAACACGACCTCCAGAGGGTCCATGACGGTGGATGCCCATCGCACCGCCGCATTGCCGATCCCGAACAGCAACGCCGAAAGCAGCATGAAACCGGCCCCCAACAGCAGCCGGTTCGTCGGTGCCTGCAGGTGCGGGCTGGTGCCCATTGGCGGAGAGGCGAAAACGGTCACGGTCGGTCGTCCCTCGGCAAGGCGATCAGGGGGGTCTGTCGGGTCTGTTGTCCGTGGCGTTAGCGCGAACATCGGGCCGCGCCACCCGGCCGCTCCCAGGGCCGCAGCGACGATCCTCCAGAGAAAATCGGGCCTGTGCAAGGAAAATACAACCTAGGTAAGCAGTCATACTCCCGTATGACGTGTATTCCTCCCGTTCCCCGCGGTCCGATATGGCAGGCGGATGGTGAAGCAAACGCCGGGGTCGGTGTTCTCCACCGTCAGGGTGGCACCCAACTGCTTCGACAAGGTGTGGATCATCCGCATGCCCAGGCTGCGGCTGCGGCGCCAGTCGAAATCGGCCGGCAACCCGATGCCGCGGTCGCACACGCTCATCCGCAAGATATCGCCGTCGGCATGCAAGGCGACGGCGATCATATTGTCCCCGCCGGATTCCTTCTCCTGCCGGCCTGCGGCGGAGCCGAGCGTGGCGGGGGTCGGTCGATAGGCATGCTTGATGGCATTCATCACCAGTTCGTTGGCAAGCAGCCCCAACGGCACGGCATGGTCGGTCGACACCTCGACCGGCTCCACCGCCAGTTCCAGCCGCCACCCCCCGCCCTCGGACTGGGCGGAATGCTCCAGTTCCCGGCACAGCTCGGTCAGATAATCGTGGAAGGGGATGAAATGGATGTCGTCGACCCGGTAGAGCAGCCGATGGATGTCGGCGATGGCCTGGACGCGCCGCCCGGCCTCCAGCAGATGGCCGCTCAGCCGCGGATCGCCGACCGCCTGCCCCTGCAGGCCCAGCAGGCTCGACACCACCTGCAGGCTGTTCTTGATGCGATGGTTGACCTCGCGCATCAGCAGGTCCTTCTGGGCCAGCGCCGCGTCGCGCTCGCCGATGGTCCGCTCCAGCGAGGCCGTGCGTTCGCGGACCCGCCATTCCAGATCGCGCTGCACCCGGCGGGCGGCTCGCGCCTGCCGGAAGCCGAAGATCGACAGGGCCGCCAACGCCAGTGCGGCGGCGGCGGCCAGCCCGGCATAGGGGGCGATCAGCCGGCGCCACGAGGCCAGCACCGGGGCCAACTCCAGTTGCACCACCACATGGACCGGCCAACTGTCGACCTGCCGGTGCGCGACGATGACCGCGTCGTCGCGCGCAACGCCGCCAGCCGGTGCCGCCATGATCGCCCGCCGGACCGGATCGTTCGGCGGTATCGGGCCGGCCTCCATGCCGGCTGCCTCGCCTGGTTCGCGGACCAGCACGTCGAGGTCGTTGGCACGGAGCAGGATCGTCACCGGCTCGTGCGGGACGTCCAGCTCCTTGTAGAAGCCCGACAGATAGGACGGATCGATGGTCACAGACGCCATGCCGCGGAAGCGGCCGTCCGGCTCCGACAGCCGGCGGCTGAGCAGGAAGGTCGCCCTGTTGGTCACCCGGCCGATGATGCGCGGCCCGATATGAGGCCGGTCCACACCGCTGCCGGGCGTCGGGTCATGGCGATGGAACAGGAAGGCCTCGCGGTCCGATGCGTCGGAATGGGGGGCCGGGAAAGCCACCGTCGTCAGCCGCAGCAACCCCGATCCGTCGTTCAGCCAGACCGCGTCCAGAAAGGGCAGCCGCGCGCGCTGCGCATTCAGCTTGTCCCACAACCCGTGCGACCGGGCGATCTCGTCCCATGACCGGCCCGCCGATTCCTGGGCTGCATATTCGACCAGCAGGTCGGCGGCATCGAACAGGCGCGCCGCATGTTCCGCCAGGACACGGACCGCCGACTGGGCGCGGTCCTGCGCCCCGCTCACCGCCCGTTCGCGCGACTGCACGCCGACGATCGCGGTGACGGCAGCCAGGAACAGGAAGCCGCAAGCGGCCAGCCAGCCGATGGCGGCCTCCAGTCGCGGAGTGCGGAAGGACTGGGCGCCGTCCATCATGGGATCGTCAGGACGCTGGGCGGGCAGGAGCATGCAAGTCGCTGTTCCTTTCCCATCGGCGCGCTCCGCCGCGCCGAACGACGGGCACGGCAAGGATGATCGCGCAACAGTAGCTCAGGACGACGCGTGCCGTAACACCGTTTTTTGGCGATGCGGGGCTGCGACTCCGGCCTATCGAACCGGGGTGCCGCCAAATCCTGTCGCCGGTGCCCAAACCCTCTCGCTATCTGATCGAATCGTTGTGCAGGACCATCTCAATCACCAGTTGAGCGGCACAGAGATCGGCCAGCGCGGTGCCGACCGACTTGAACAGGGTGATCTGGTCGTAGAAGCGGCGTCCCGCGCGTTCGCCGCGGCTCAGGTCGAACAGATCGCCGGCGATATCGCCCGGGCTCAATTGACCGGATGAAACCGGCAGCGCGATGTCACCCGCTTCGGCCGGCGTCCGGTCGCGGGCATCGACGAAGACGCGCGCACGGCGGACGCAGCCGTCGTCCGCCTCGCGCATCTCCGGCGTCACGCCTCCCAGCAAATCCAGATGCTGGCCGGGCTGCAGCCAGTCGCCGCGGATGACCGGTTCACAGGCCGCGGTGGCACAGGCGACGATGTCGGCGCCACGCACCGCGCCCTCCAGGTCGGCAGTCGCCTCGATCCGGAATTTGGGACGGTGGAAACGGGAGGCGAGGCGCTTGGCCTTCTGCGGATCGCGGCCCCAGACCAGCACATGGCGGATCGGCCGGACCGCGGTATAGGCCTCCACCAGTTCCAGCGCCAGCGGGCCGGTGCCGACCACCAGAATCCGCTCCGCATCCGGCCGGGCCAGATAGGAGGCGGCAAGCGCCGAAGCCGCAGCCCCGCTGCGCCGGCCGAGAGCCGCGGAGGACTCCAACACTGCCTGCGGCACGCCGGTCTTGCCGTCGGCCAGCAGGTAGACGCCCTGGGTCTGCGGCAGGTCGCTGCCGGCATTGCCGGGAAAGACCGTGTCGATCCTGACCCCGATCGACTGGTTGACCTGCCAGGCCGGCGCCAGCAGCAGGGCGCCGTCGCTGGCCCCATAGGTCTCGACCCGATGGCGGTGGGCCGGAGGAGCCGCCACGCCGGCGCGGAAGCTCTGCCGCAGCCGCTCGATCAGCATGCGGTGGTGCAGGACGGATCGAAGCTCGGCGCCGCTGACGGTGCGCATGGGACCTCCCGCCCGGTCGCCCCCCTCTCCCCGGCCGGAGAAGGGAGCGGATCGATCAATGAACCGTCGGGGCCGGGTTTTCGGCCGCCGGTACCGGCAGGCCGCCGGAGGAGCCCGGCAGCGGGCCGGACACCGGGCGGGTGCTCTCGGCCAGACGCTTTTCGGCGGCGGCGGCGCGAGCCTGCGCCTCCTTCAGTTCACGCTCCAGGAACAGCACGCGGTTGCCCTCGCGCCGGGCGCGGCGGCGATGGCGTCGCTGGCTGTTCCAGACGATGAAGCCGCCGGCCAGGAAGCCCAGCACCAGCGCCAGCAGCGCGGCCAGATAGACCGGCGTGTCGAGCGTGAAGGGCAATGGCCACAGCGACAGGGTCACGATGCCGCGGTTGGAGATCGCGAACAGGATCGCGACGAGGGCCACGGGAAGGGTGACGATCCAGGAAAGATGGCGCAAGGCGAAGGTTCCTCAGAAATCCGGCGGGAAGATACGACGGAGCGAAGGTCGGCGATGGCCGGCCCGGCGTTCAGTCCGTGTTCAGGCGCTCCCGAAGCTGCTTGCCTGTCTTGAAGAAAGGGATGCATTTCTCGCCGACGTCAACCGATTCCCCGGTCCTGGGGTTGCGACCGGTGCGCGCGTCCCGCTTCTTGATGGAGAAGGCGCCGAACCCCCGCAGTTCCACCCGGTCGCCGCGCGCCAGCGCTTCGGTGATCTCGTCGAAGATGGTGCCGACGATCTTCTCGATGTCGCGCTGGTACAGGTGCGGATTGCGTTCCGCCAACCGTTGGATCAGTTCCGACTTGGTCATGACCGTCGACGTTCCCCCAATTCGATGCGGGCGCCTTGGTTCGCGATGCGCCGCGCTTGGTTAGCAGCGTGCCACCGGGCATGGGAGGCGTCAAGCCCCGCCCGCGGTGCTAAGCCGTTACGGTGCAACCCTTTTTCCGCACTATGGCCGGAATGCCGAAAGGGCGCCGCTCCTCCGGCAACCGAAGCGCCCACGGCCTGCACGGCAATCTCCGGCACGGTTCGTGACGAAAATTTGAAAGCAATCAACGGCTTCGCGCAAGACAGCAGGAGCAGGGGCGCCTGGAGGTCAGGCCCCGCCCAGCCGCGTCCCCTCCAGGATGGCGCCCTCCAGCACCGCCGACGACCGGTCGCAGCCCGTCAGGTCGGCCAGCGTCAGGTCACTGCCCTTCAGGTTGGTCTGGCTCAGCGAGGCGCCGGCCAGACGCGCCCGCACCAGCGACGCGCGCATCACCTTCGCACCGGAACTGACCAGCAGCATGCCCAGGTTGGCGCCGTCCAGCCGGCTGTCGATCAGGATGGCGCGGTCCAGCTTCACCCCGCGCAGATCGGCCCGGCTGAGATCGGCCGAGCGCAGGTCGGCACCGTCGAACTGGGCCGCCTGCAGCTGCGCGCCGTTCAGCCGGGCGTGACGCAACCGGGCGCCGGTGCCCTTGGCCAGCGTCAGGACCTTGCCGGTCAGGTCGGCCCCCTCCAGGTTCAGCCCTGTCAGGTCGAGCTGGCAGCCCTGCTTGCCGCTGGTGCCCAGCCAGATCATGTGCTGTCGCAGCATGCTGTCGAGTTGCTCGCCCGGCAGGGCCGGCAGTTCGGCCGCCACCGTCTCCTCGGCCTCCGGCTCCTGCTCGGCCGCCGAGGCCTGCGAGGCGGCGCGCGCCTGCTCGTCGGTGCGGATCGCCTGCTCCAGCCCACCGTCATCCAGGCTGGCCCCGTCCAGGATGGCGCCGCGCAGGTCGGAACCGTTCAGGTCGGCCCCGCGCAGGTCGGCGCCGGAGAAGTTGGCGTCGCGCAGGTCGGTGCGGTCGAGCCGGGCGCCGGACAGCCGCGTGTTGGTAAAATCGGCCGCCCGGGCGAAGCTGCCGGACAGCTTGGCCCGGGCCATGTCGGCATTGGTCAGCCGCGCGGACGCCATGTCGGCCGGGCCGGGGTCGAAGCCGACCACCTTCAGTTCGCCGACACTGTTGCGGTTGACCATGCTGCCGTCGCGCAGGTCCACCTCGACCATGACGGCACCGTCCAACCGGGCGCCGCGCACGTTGGCGCCGCGCATGTCGGTCCGGAACAGCCGCGCTTCCGACAGGTCGGCCCCGCGCAGGTCGGCGCCATAGAGGTCGGCATGGTCCAGCACGGTGCCGCGCAGGTCGGCGTCGCGCAGGATGGCGCCGGCCAGATGGGCCCCCGTCAGGTTGCGTCCGGCCAGCGACAGGCCCGACAGGTCGAAGAAGGGCAGGTTGGCGCGGGCGCCGTTCGGCCGTCCCTCGGCGAATCGGACATGGCGCTCGCACACTCGGTCGAGCTGGTCCTGGGTCAGGCGGATGCGGGATTTGCCGTCTTGCGCCATTGCCGGTCACGCGAACAAGGCGTCGATGTCGGCCTGGGAGATCGAACCGCCGCCACCGCCGTCGCCCGTCTCCTTGGGCGGCGGGGGTGGGGGCGGCGATGCCGGCTTCGCGACGGGAGGAGGAGGAGGAGGAGGCGGTGGTGGTGGCGGCGGCGGCGGTGCCACGGCGGCCGGCAGCGGCTCCGCCCGTTCGGCCACGTCGGGAATGCTGTCGAACAGCGCGTCGATGGCGTCCTGGCTGACCTCCGGCCCGCCCAGTTGCGGACCGTTCAGGAGATGGGCGTCGGGGCGGGTGTCCCCCATCTTGCGGTGCGAGGCGACATCGCCCGACGCGTGGTGGTCGGCGGCGACGGACAGCCTGTCGACGCCCCAGATCTCGATCATCGTGTTAACGCGCTCTTCGATGTAGCGCAGCGTGTTGACGACCTTAGTGGTGCGCTGGCCGGTGATGTCCTGGAAGGAACAGGAGGTCATGATCTCGATGCACCACGCCTCGATCGCATCGATCCGTTCGGCCAGATCGGCGTCGTCCCGCGGCATCGACATGGTGATTTCCTGGATCTTCTCCGTCGCGTTCAGGATATCGGTGGTCGCGCGCTCGGTGGCCGCGACGATCTCGTCCAACTCGCCGGTCGCCGCCTCGATCCGGTTCGATCCGGTGTCGGTCGCCTTCAGCGCGGCGATGTCGCTGCGCGCCTCGCGCACGACCTGGGTGATGGCGGTCAGTTCCTGCTGGATGCGCGGATCCTCGCCCGGCCCGAAGGCGGTGAACGCGCCGGGAGATGCCCCGCCCAGGCGGTTCACCTGCGTTTCCAACTGGCCGACCAGCCGGTGGAAATCGTCGGAGGCGACGACACGACAGCGCCGGTCGCGCATGCGCAGGAAGGCACGCCCCCGCGCCGTCTGCGACAGGGCCTCCTCCATCTGCAGATACTCTTGCTCGGTCAGTTCGAGCAGTGACCCGCCGCTCATAGCGCCCAACCCGTTTCCATCGACCGCGCGTCCCCGGCATGCCCGAAGCCCGTCCCGGTCCTGTCCTATAGCACTGAATTTCTTTACCGGGAGTTTCCGCCGCCATCGGGCTATCATATGGCTGCCGGGATTCTCGGGCTAAGGGTTTCGGGGATGGGGGAGCGCCGGACAGGCTTGAACCGCCTCCGCTTTTGTCCCAAATCAGCCCGGTCGACGAAGCGACTCGAACAAACTCCCCCTCGAGAAAGGAAGACTCCATGAAGTCGGTGGCGCGCCCGGTGATGTTTGCGGCGGTTGTCGGGCTGGCGGCGCTGACCGGCGGCGCGCTGCTGCCACCGTCCGGCCCGGTGCCGGGCCTGGGCGCATCGCCGGCGGCGGCGGCGCTGCCGCTGGGTGCGGTGGGCGGCGGAACCATCGCCCCGATGCTGGAGCAGGTGACCCCGGCGGTGGTGAACATCTCGGTGCTGAGCCAGGCGCCGCAGGCCGAGAACCCGCTGCTGCGCGACCCCTTCTTCCGCCGCTTCTTCAACCTGCCGGACCAGATGCCGCAGGGCCGCCCGCAGGTCAGCGCCGGGTCGGGCGTGATCGTCGACGCCCGCAACGGCTATGTCGTCACCAACAGTCACGTGGTGGAGAACGCGCAGGAGATCGCGGTCACGCTGAAGGACCGCCGCCGCCTGCGCGCCAAGCTGATCGGCCGCGACGCCGCCACCGACATCGCGCTGCTGCAGATCAAGGCCGATGGGCTGACCGCCCTGCCGCTCGGCGACTCGGACCGCTCGCAGGTCGGCGACTTCGTCGTCGCCATCGGCAACCCCTTCGGCCTGGGGCAGACGGTGACCTCGGGCATCGTCTCGGCGCTCGGCCGCAGCGGGCTGAAGATCGAGGGGTACGAGGACTTCATCCAGACCGACGCCTCGATCAACCCCGGCAACTCCGGCGGCGCGCTGGTCAATTTCCAGGGCGAGCTGATCGGCATCAACACCGCCATCATCGGTCCGGCTGGCGGGTCGGTCGGCATCGGTTTCGCCGTGCCGGTCACCATCGTTCGCTCGGTGATGGAGCAATTGCGCGAGTTCGGCGAGGTTCGGCGCGGCCGGCTGGGCGTCGCGATCCAGGATCTGACGCCCGACCTGGCGGAAAGCATGAGCCTGAAGGGCGACGAGGGCGCCCTGATCGCCAAGATCGAGCGCGGATCGCCCGCCGACAACGGCGGCCTGCGCAGCGGCGACGTGGTGGTCGCGGTCGACGGCCGGCCCATCCGCAGCGCCACGGACTTCCGCAACCGCATCGGCCTTCTGCGCGTCGGCACGCCGGTGCAGTTGACGGTGGTGCGCAGCGGCGGGCAAAAGTCGGTCACCGTCCGCACCGAGCGCTGAGGCGCGAGTTGCTGTATCAAGCGCTGAGGCGCGCGTTGCTGAACCGAGCGCCGAGGCGCGACCCGTCTAGGAGCCACCCCGTACCGGCATGATGCGTTCCAATCCACCCCGCCGCCCGGCCGCCCCGCCGGCGCCCTCGCCCGGCCGCAGCGCGGCCCAGCGCCAGCGCGAGATCGCGACGCTGCTGATGCGGCTCGACGCCATGCTGAAGCAGTCGGCGGAGCTGGCCCAGGCGGCGCGCGAACGGGTATCGGTCGGCGGGCTGGCCCGCTACCGCCGCTTCAGCCGGCGGGTGCGCGACTTCTTCGCGCTCGCCGCCCTGGCGCAGGAGCGGCTGGACGCCGCGCCGGAGGAGTTGGAGGACCTGATCGGCCCGATGACCACCGCGCTGGAGCGTCTGCATGCCCGCATGGTGGTCCAGTTCGTGGAGGGCAGCGCCGCCTTCTTCGCCAGCTTCGCGCGGGTGAAGGCCCTGCCCATCGGGACCAATGAGATGTGCGGGGTGGAGTTGCGCGGCGTGCTGGAAATCCGCAAGTTTCTCGACGATCCGCTCTATGAAGGGGAGCGCGGGCAGGCGTTGCGCGCCGAGGCCGACCGCATCACCGGATTGATCCGCCGGGTGATGGACCGCATCCCACCCCTGCCCGACTTCGGCGACGAACCCAGCATCGGCCCGCGCGGCACGGTCAACAGCCCCCTCAAGGGTCCCAACGCCCATCTGCCGCCCGGCCGCGCCACCGGCCGCCCATCCCCGTCCGCGGCTCCGCGCCCGGCCACACCCGCGCCCTCCCCCAGCACGGAAGTCCGTTCCCTCAGTCTCGACCAGTTCGAGGACGACGAGGAGGAGTGATCATCCCGTCACCTCCCCTCACCTGCGATGCCTTCCCTCATCCGCCGTCAGGGCGCCGACGGCCGCACCGGCCGCACCGCCGAGCAGGCCGCCATAGATTGCACTGCCGCCGGTGACCGCACCGATGGCGGCTCCGCCGGCCGCACCGATCGCACCGCCTGTGAGGGCGCGGTTCTCGCGATGGTTCATGTTCGAACAGCCGCCGAGCAGCGTCGCACCGATCAGCAGTGCCATCGCCCCGGCCGTGTGTATCCGCATGGTGGTCTTCATCGGTCTCTTCCTTCAAACATAAGCGTGGCCGCCGGATGCTCCGTCTACGGGATGCCTCCGGCGGCCACGCTTATGTTTGGGGATCGGCGCGGAATGCTGCCGTGACAATTCCGGGGTATCTCCCACCTCGAATGCCGACAACCGCCTCCCTTCGCGCCTGACCGAACGACAGGCTCAGCGCTTCAGTTGCGGATCTTCGCCCTTGGCGTGGCTCTTGCCGGCTTCCTCGGCCTTGCGCAGGTCTTCGCCTTCCGGCCCGTCGACCGCTTCACGGGCGCGGGCGGCGTCGCCCTGAACGTCGTGATTCCTGACGTGGTCGGCCACGCCGCGGCGATATTGCGCGTCGGCTGTCCGATTGCCCTCTCCCTCATTCTTCGGTTTGTCTG
Organism: Azospirillum sp. HJ39; assembly: GCF_041507355.1. Taxonomy (NCBI): domain Bacteria; kingdom Pseudomonadati; phylum Pseudomonadota; class Alphaproteobacteria; order Rhodospirillales; family Azospirillaceae; genus Azospirillum; species Azospirillum sp. HJ39. The sequence goes on from NZ_CP167911.1 coordinate 2,946,136, forward strand.
CCTTCGGTTTATCGGCGGCCATTGGGCTCCTCCATCGTCATGGTTTGCATTGCGGCGGCCGATGCCTCTGCCGGCTCCCGGCCCCGACGCAGAGGACAACAGAACCGGCATGCCAAGGTTTCCCCGGATGAAGCCAAACTTTATATCCATATAATAATTATGGTTACAAAATCTTTGGGAAGACCTGATCAATTGTATCCGGCGAATAACAAATAATTACAAATTTTCGAATGAAATCCAGCGGCGTCTTGGTTAGTACGTTTCCTCTCCTCCCAAAGCGTCGATGCCAGGGAAAAAATATCGGCTTCTGCCGCGGGCACGCTGCCATTCCGCAGTCAAATCCCGATCCGAGGGAAGACAGAGATGACGGTATCGGAAAACCCCCTTTCCTTCGCCACTCTTTCCGGAACAGCACCGGGAGACCATGATCTGGAAGGAAACCGCTCGCTCTCATCCGGCCTGCCCATGGGGCGGATCGTCGAAATGGCATTCAGCCGCATCTGGGTCATCAAGCGTCAGGGCGCATTGACCGAGGTCGCGGGCCGGCTGTACTGGCCGGACCGCAATTCGCTGGAGCGCGCGGCAGCCCGGGCCGGCATTCCGCTGTCGGACGTCGTGATCCACACCGGCCGTCTCGACACCAAGCACCGATAGAGATGAGTCCCCTCCCCTTCCGGGGGATGGAATCCCGACGAAGGAACAGTTGCGCAGGCGGCATGGGTCTTCCAATATCCGGAATGCAGGCCAACATATGGTATATGTCGGTCCACAATCTCCGCTTCATTGGGGCCTATGGAAGACATCGACCGCCAAAGAACGCTGGCTTATTTCGAACGGCTGGGGAAAAAGCGCGTGCGGCTTTACACCGCCATCGACTGTGACCGCTTCCTCGGCGACTGGCAGGTCCGCGAACTGGCCGATCAATGGCTGGACGCGAAGAATGCCGAAGGAACGCCGCAGCCGCTATGGCGACGGCTCGTGTCCGACCGCCGCCGCTGAACAGAGGGCCCTACCGTCGGGCCCGCTCCGGAAACAGCCCGAGCAATCCTTCCCGTGTCGCCGCGCAAACCCCGCGTTCGGTGATCAGGCCGGTCACCAGCCGGGCCGGCGTGACGTCGAAGGCGTAATTGGCGACCGGACTGCCGTCGGGGGTGACGCGGACCGTCTCGATCCGTCCGTCGGCAGTGCGGCCGGTCAGTTCGCTGACCTCGCGGCCGTCGCGTTCCTCGATCGGGATGTCTTGCAAGCCATCGGCGATGGTCCAGTCGATGGTCGGCGACGGCAACCCGACGTAGAAGGGTACGCCGTTGTCATGCGCCGCCAGCGCCTTCAGATAGGTGCCGATCTTGTTGCAGACATCGCCGGCCGCGGTGGTGCGGTCGGTGCCGACGATGCACAGGTCGACCTTGCCGTGCTGCATCAGATGACCACCGACATTGTCGGCGATGACGGTATGGGGAACGCCATGCTGTTTCAGCTCCCAGGCGGTCAGGCTGGCGCCCTGGTTGCGCGGCCGCGTCTCGTCCACCCAGACATGCAGCGGGATGCCCTGCTCGAAGGCGGCGTAGACCGGCGCCAGCGCCGTACCCCAATCGACGGTCGCGAGCCAGCCGGCATTGCAGTGGGTCAGCACATTGACCGGCCCGCCCGGCGCCTTCCGCCCGGCCGCGGCATGGATCAGGTGGGCGCCATGGCCACCGATGGCACGGTTGATCGCCACATCCTCGTCGGCGATGGATGCCGCCTCCGCATCGGCTGCGGCGAGGCGCTGCGACTCGGGGAGCGGCGCCAGCCGGGCGCGCATCCGCTCCAGCGCCCAGCGCAGGTTGACCGCGGTCGGCCGGGTCGCCAGCAGCGTGATGCAGGCGCTCTCCAGCCCGGCATCGCTTGCATCGGCGCGCAGCGCCAGCGCCACGCCATAGGCCGCCGTCGCGCCGATCAGCGGCGCGCCGCGCACCAGCATGGCCCGGATGGCGTGGGCGGCCTCATTCAGGCTCGTCAGCCGGACCAGGGCGAACTCATGCGGCAGACGGGTCTGGTCGATGATGGTGACGATGCCGTCCGCTTCCGGCCAGATGGTGCGGTAAGCCGTTCCGTCGATCCGCATAGGACCATCCTCCAAGCCGGCAAATGCCCGATGCCGTTGTCGGCACCCCACAATAGACGGTGGCGGCTGGCCCTTCAACGCGGGTAGCGTTCGGCGGAACCGTCACCCGCCGGACGGTGTTACCGTTTCCGGCCAATAATGAACTGGCCGTAATCCCACATGGCTCCCGATACGATGCCGTTGCGCGCACTGCGTTCCCAATCCTCCCCGCTCTACCGGCTCCCCGGTTCGGCGCTGGTCCTGATCGCCTGCACGGCCGCGGTTCTGCTGACCATCGGGCTGTCGGCCATCTTCGCCTGGCGCGACCGGGACGAGGCGATGCGGCAGGCCGCCGGAGTCGCCGGCAACATCGGCCTGCTGGCGGCCGAGCATGCCGCCCGGCTGATCGAGTCGGGCGACCTGCTGCTGACTCAGACCGCCTCGCTGGCCGGCCCGACCGGATCGCCGCTGCCCGACGATGGAACGACACGCGAGCGGATGGCCCTGCTGGCCGCCAGCGCCCCCCATGCGGTCGGGCTGGAGATTCGCGACCCAGCCGGTGAACTGGTCCTGTCGAGCCTGCCGGACGCGCCTCCCGGCGCCCCGCCCGGCCTGAAACCGGCCCTGAACCCGGAAGGCCGGGCCATCGGCGACGGCCGGATGGCCGGCCGGGCGGTGATCACCCTGGCCCAGCCCCTCCCCGGCGGACCCGGACGCGGCTGGGCCGTCGCCGGGCTGGATGCACGGGCCTTCCGCGACGTCTACCGCGCACTCGAGGTCGGTTACAGCCACAGCATATCGATCCTGAAACCCGACGGCACACCATTGCTGCGCGAGCCGGAGGGCCAGGGCACGATTGGCGGGAAGGGCAGCGGCGACGATGCGGCGAGCCATGCCGGCGACATCACCGTCTCCCGCCCGGTCGGCGACAGCGGACTGTCGGCCGCGGTGACGATCACCACCGGCAGCGTGCTGCGGCGCTGGAGCGAGCGGCTGTGGATCTACGCCGCCTTCGCCGCCGCCGCCTGCGCCACGGTGGCGGTGATCGGCGCGCTCGCCATCCAGCGCGCCCGGCGCGAGCGTGAGGCAGAGGACGCGCTTCAGCACGCCTACGATACGCTGGAGGAGCATGTCCACCAGCGCACCGTTCAGTTGGAGCGGGCCAATGCCCAGTTGGAAGCCGCGGTGACCGACAAGGAGGTGCTGCTGAAGGAGGTGCAGCATCGGGTGAAGAACAACCTTCAGGTCATCTGCAGCCTGCTGCGCCTGCAGGCGGCCCGCATCGACGAACGGGCCCGTCGCGGCTTCGACGAAAGCCTGCGCCGCATCCAGACCATGAGCCTGCTGCACGAACTGCTGCACCGGTCGCAGGAGCCGGCACACCTGAATTTTGCCGACGCGCTTCGCCAGATGTGCGACGGGCTGGTCCGCTCCGACAACCCGACCGCCGCCCGACTGGAGTTGGAGGCCGAGGACTGGATCGTCGACGCCGACCGCGCCACGCCGCTGGCCATCGCCACCAGCGAACTGGTGTCGAACGCGCTGCTGCACGCCTTCCCGCATGGACACCCCGGCACCGTCCGGGTGGTCCTGGAGCGGGCGGAGAATGGTATGCGGCTGATCGTCCGCGACGACGGCATCGGGCTGCCTGCCGGCATGCCCAGCCAGCACAAGCGACCCGTCCGCGGCGGGGCCAGCAGCGGGCTGGGCCTGAACCTGGTACAGGCGCTGTCGCATCAGGCCGGCGCCTCGCTCAAGATCGAGCGCGACGGCGGCAGCATCTTCACCCTGTCGATTCCCAACCAGCCGGTCCGCCAGCACGCCAAGAGCGCGGCATGACGATGGCGTCGGCATAAAGACGAGGGCGGAAACGAGTCCGTGAAGGCCGCCCGCCTCCGCCGGGAAGTCCGGCGAAGACAGGCGGCCGAAACGGCTACTCCAGCATGCTGCGCAGCATCCAGGCGGTCTTGTCGTGGATCTGCAGGCGCTGGGTCAGCAGGTCGGCGGTCGGCTCGTCGCTGCCCTGCTCGGCCAGCGGGAAGACGCTGCGGATGGTGCGGGCGGCGGCCTCGTGGCCCTCGACCAGCTGTCGGATCATGTCGTTCGCCTTGGGGACGCCCACCTCTTCCTTGATCGAGGCCAGTTCGGCGAACTGCGAGAAGCTGCCCGGCGCCGGATAGCCCAGCGCACGGATGCGCTCCGCGATCTCGTCGAGCGCGGTCCACAGCTCGGTGTACTGGGTCATGAACATGGTGTGCAGCGTGTTGAACATCGGCCCGGTGACGTTCCAATGGAACGAATGGGTCTTGATGTAGAGCGCGAAGGTGTCGGCCAGAACCTTGTTCAATCCTTCGGCGATGGATTTGCGGTCTGCGTCCGAGATCCCGATGTCGATCTTCATGGTTCGATCCTTCTTGTTTGGGTCCGCATCATACCCCAGCGCAGGCGCAGCCGTCACCGGCCGCGCCCCGCGGTCCGGGACATGAGCTTGGGCGCAGGCAAGTGGTTTCAAGGCTGATGCGACCAAACTTCGCAGAACGCATGGCAATCGGGCGCTCCGGACGGGGACCGGCACTCATCCCTGCCGCAGCCGCCCGATGAAGTGCTTGACCTCCCGGTTCAGCGTCACTGCCTGGCCATCCAGCAATTCGGCGGCGCGCAGCACCTCACCGGCGGCGGTTCCGGTCTCTTCGGCGCTGGTGGAAACGGTGGCGATGGTGCGTGAAACCTCCTGGGTGCCGGCCGCCGCCTCCTGGACATTGCGGGTGATCTCGTGGGTGGCTGCGGCCTGCTGTTCCATGGCACCGGCGATGGAGCCGACGATTTCGTCGATGCCGACCACCGTCTCCCCCACCCCCTTGATGGCGGTCACGGCGGCACCGGTCACCTGCTGCATGGCTGCGATCTGGGTGCCGATGTCCTCGGTCGCCTTGGCCGTCTGGGTGGCAAGGTTCTTGACCTCCGACGCCACGACGGCGAAGCCCTTGCCGGCCTCCCCCGCCCGCGCCGCCTCGATGGTGGCGTTCAGCGCCAGCAGATTGGTCTGCGCCGCGATGGAGTTGATCAGCCCGACGATCTCGCCGATGCGCTGGGCCGCGTCGGACAGGCCGACGACATGGCCGTTTGTCTCCTCGACCGCGCGCACGGCTCCCCGCACCATGTCGAACGAGCGGCGAACCTGCCCGCCGATCTCGGAAATCGAGGCCTGCATCTGCTCCGTCGCGGCGGCGGCGGTCTGGACGCCGGTGCCCGCCTGGGCGCTGGCGGCGGCGACGGTGGCGGCCTGCCGGTTGGCGCTGGTGGCACGCTCCAGCATGCCGGCGGCATTGCTGCGCACCTGATGGGCGCCGGCCCCGACCTGCTGCACCACCTCGGCCACGCGGGCTTCGAACAGGTCGGCCAACGCGTCGATGGCCCGGCGCTTCTCCGCCTCCGCTTCGGCCTTCTGGCGCTGCTGGTCGGCGGTCAGGCGCACCACCTCGCGGGCGTTGGTCTGGAACACCTCCAGCGCCCGGGCCATGGCACCGATCTCGTTGCGCATCCACCCGCCCTCGACCACGGCGTCGAGCCGGCCGGCCGCAAGCTCGGCGGTGCTCCGCGACAATTGCTGGAGCGGCCGGGTGATGGAGCGTGCGAACAGGAGGCCCGCCGCCATCATCGCCGCCAGCAGCCCGGCCATCACCAGCGCGAAGTCGCGCCGTGCGGCGGCGGCCACGTTGCGGGTGGCCTGGATCGCAGCGGCAGTGGACCGGCCGATGGCGGTCTGCGCCTCGACAACCTTGCCGGTCAGGGCGGCGAACTGGGCATCGGTGTGAGCCATCATCGGAATGCCGATCAGGCGATCGATCGCCGCCATCTGGTTCATCTCGTCGACCGCCTTGGCATAGGCGCCGAGGCGGGCCGACACCTCGTCCAGCATCGCCCGCTCCGCCTCGTCCAACTGCATGCCGCGCAGGTCGGCGACGGCCTTCCGCGCATCGCCCAGGTTGGCGGCGATGGCGTCGCGCATGACCTGCAGCCTGGCCTCCTCGATGCCGGAGCCGGACAGGGCGAGATGGCGGGATACGTCGCTGTGGATGACGTAGACGACGGCGACCAGCCGGTCGATCCGGCCCAGCCGCCCGGCCGCTTCGCGATGGATGCCGTCCACCGCGCTCAGCGCCCGTTCCGACTCCCGGTCGGCCAACGCCAGCGCCGCCACCGTCAGGACGATCCCCATCAGGGGCGCCGCGAACAGCCGGCCCGCCACCGACAGGCCCGACAGACGCGCAAAGACACCGTTGCCCATCCTCATCCCCTTCCCGCCGTCCCTACCGTCCTTGCCGCCTTCGCCTCCATCCCGAGGGCGCCGCGTCACCCGGAGGCCGTCACTTGTAGATGCCGACATAGGCGACCAGTTCCTGGCCGGGCACGCGCTTCACATAGGTGATCTTCGGCTCGATCCTGTTGCTGGCAGGATTCAGCCAGCGATATTCGACCCAGCCCTCGCCCTTGTCCTTGGCCACTGCCAGCACGTCCTGGACGATGTAGCGGCCGTCCGGGTCCTTGACGTTGATGACGCTCTGGCCGGCGCCGGCCGGGCGCGGCGGGTAGATCCTCCAGACGCCGGCGAAGTCGATGACGTTGACGTAGATCTCACCATGCTTGAACGGGCCTTCCGCATTGAAGACCTTGGCCGCCTCGTCCAGCCCCTGCGTGGCGATCAGGTCGACGGCCTTGATGGTGATGGACTTGGCGTCCTCCTGCGTCGGCTTGGCCTCTTCGGCAGCGGCGGGCGACAGCGGGACAGGGACGGCAGTCCCGACGGAGATCAGACCGGCAACCAGCAAACGGAACCACAGGCGCATGTGCTCTTCCCCAAGGGTTTCAGGGCCTGCCGGGAACCGCCAGCCAGCCCGTCGATTGTTGTCCAGCCGCCGTCGCCTTCAGCGTGCGGCCATTTTCAAGCCATCCTACTAGCAGAAGGTTTCATCCGTTTGTCCGTACCATTTCTTTGCGATCATATCGCATTGCAGTACGTCAATTTCCGTAACAATTGAGCGGCACACAATTCCAAAAGGCACATTCTTCCATTCCAACATCTTATCAAGGTTGTTCCTGCGTGCGCGGCCAGGGTGCCGGCCAATCGACCAGCCCTGCGACCGATCGCCGCGTCGTCCACCCCTCGGCATCGGTCGCCGCAAGCTGCGGTTCCAGCCGCCTGCGTGACGGTTTGCCGCCCCTTTTTTCCATCGACAGCCATGGCGTTCGGGTGGAGCATCGAAAGTCCGATGCGGGCGACTTTCGCCGGTGCCGGATCACGCGCCTTCCGACGCCCGTCCGCCGTCCGTCCGTCGCCTGCCGCTTGCAGCGGTCCCGTCGCCCACCGGCGGCCGGGCAAAGTACAAGGTCACGTTTCGAAGCCACATGCGAGCGGGCCGCTCCAACGGTCGGCGCCCCCTGTCCGGCCCCGGCAGCCCGGCTCCCACAATTCGGCCAGAACGGCCCGAAACTTCCACGGGAGGTGTGAATGCCGCATACGCAAATCCGGACGGCGCGCTGCGCGGCGCTGGTCGGCCCCTATCTCGCCGGCAAGACGACGCTGCTGGAAAGCCTGCTGTCCGCCGCCGGGGCCATCACCCGCAAGGGCAGTGTGCGCGACGGCAACGCCGTGGGCGACACGTCACCGGAGGCAAAGGCCCGGTCGATGAGCACCGAGCTGAACGTCGCCTCCTTCGACTATCTGGGCGAACGCTGGTCGATCCTGGACTGCCCTGGTTCGGTCGAGTTGACCGGCGAGGCGCAGGCAGCCCTGATGGCCGCCGACATCGCCGTCGTGGTGGCGGAGGCGGCGCCCGAGAAGGCGGTGCTGCTGGCACCTCTGTTCAAGATCCTGGACGACCACCGCATCCCGCATCTGCTGTTCATCAACAAGATCGACACGCTGGGCGACCTGCGCGTGCGCGATGTGGTCGCCGCCTATCAGGAGGTATCGGCCCGCAAGCTTGTCCTGCGCGAGGTGCCGCTGCGCGAGAACGGCCAGATCACCGGGCTGGTGGATCTGGTCAGCGAACGGGCTTGGCGCTTCAACCCGCACAAGCCGTCCGAGCCGGTGGCCCTGCCGGACGGCGAGCGCGACCGCGAGGCGGAGGCGCGGCAGGCGATGCTGGAGTCGGCTGCCGACTTCGACGACGCGCTGTTGGAAAGGCTGCTGGAGGACATGGCCCCCGACAGCACCCAGCTGTACGAGACGCTGGCGCAAGAACTGGCCGACGACCTGATCGTCCCCGTCTTCTTCGGATCGGCGGAAAACGACAACGGCATCCGCCGCCTGCTGAAGGCCCTGCGCCACGAGGGACCGGATGTTTCCGTCACCGCTTCCCGCATCGATATCCGGCAGGATACGGCGGTGGCGGCCCAGATCGTGAAGACGATGATGGGATCCCATGCCGGGAAACTCAGTCTGGCCCGCATCTGGCACGGCACCGTCACCGATGGCATGGCGCTGGGGGGCGAGCGGGTGTCGGGCATCTTCCAGCTGTTCGGACGCGACCAGACCAAGGTGCCGCAGGCGGTCGCAGGCGATCTGGTGGCGCTCGGCCGGCTGGAGAAGGCGGCGACCGGTGACCGGCTGACCGACAAGGCCAACCTGGGGCCCTCCGCAGACTGGCCGGCTGCCGCCCCGCCGGTCCACGGGCTGGCTTTGCGGGCCGAGAATCGCAACGACGAGGTGAAGCTGTCCGCCGCCCTCCAGAAGCTGCGGGAAGAAGATCCGTCCCTGACGCTCGACCAGTCGGGGGAAACCGGGGAACTGGTGCTGTGGGGCCAGGGCGACGTCCATCTGAAGCTGGCGATGGACCGGCTCCGCAGCCGCTTCAACGTCGCGGTGAAGGGCCAGCCGCCGCAGGTGCCCTATAAGGAGACGATCCGGAAGGGCACCAGCCACCATGCCCGCTTCAAACGCCAGACCGGCGGCCACGGCCAGTTCGCCGACATCCATGTCGAGATCCGGCCGCTGCCCCGTGGCTCGGGCATCCAATTCGAGGACGCGGTGGTCGGCGGCGCCGTGCCGCGCCAGTATATCCCGGCGGTGGAAGCCGGCGTGCGCGAGGCGGCGGTGCGCGGCCCGCTGGGCTTCCCGGTGGTGGATTTCGCCGTGGCCCTGACCGGCGGCCAGTTCCACGCCGTCGACAGTTCCGACATGGCGTTCAAGACGGTGGCGCGGCAGGCGATGGCCGAGGCGCTGCCGACCTGCGAGCCGGTGCTGCTGGAGCCGATCCTGACCGTCACCATCGCGGTACCCAGCGCCTTCACGCCCAAGGTGCAACGGCTGGTCAGCGGCCGGCGCGGCCAGCTGCTGGGGTTCGACGCGCGTCCGGGCTGGTCCGGCTGGGACGAGGTGAAGGCGTGCATGCCCCAGGTCGACATGCAGGATCTGATCGTCGAGCTGCGGTCGCTGACCTTCGGCGTCGGCAGCTACAACGCCGAGTTCGACCGATTGCAGGAGGTGGTGGGCAAGGCAGCCGACCGCGCCGTGGAAATCCGGCGCGACATGCTGGCCGCGCAATAGCCGTTCAGTGTCCCCCATTGCTCGCACCGCGAGCAGTGGGCTATGGCAAGCGTTGTTTCCATTTGGATATTGCGTTCGCTGCGCTACTCTTCTCCGGCTGCACCGTCGCGGTGCACGGTCTCCTCCGATTACAAGGATCACACCCTATGAAGCTCAGCGCGCGCAATCAACTGAAGGGCACCGTCATCGCCGTCGACAAGGGTCCGGTCTCGGCCAAGGTGAAGATCGACGTCGGCGGCGGCATCATCGTCACCTCCACCGTCACCACCGAAACGGTCGATGAGCTGGGGCTTGCCGTCGGCGACGACGTCACCGCGATCATCAAGGCGTCGGACGTGCTGATCGGCAAGTAAGCAGCCGCAACCCGATCCATCCCAGTGAAAAGGGCCGGCACCCTGCGGTGCCGGCCCTTTCCTTGCTCAAGACAGCAAGACCGATCAGTCGCGCAGGTTGCCGCAAGCCCGCTGGATGCGCCGGCAGGCCTCTTCCAGCGCTTCCGTCGAGGTCGCGTAGGAGATGCGGAAATGCGGGGCGAGGCCGAAGGCCGATCCCTGGACGACGGCGACGCCTTCCGACTCAAGCAGATAGGTGACGAAATCCTCGTCGGTACCGATCACCTTGCCGTCAGGCGTCGTCTTGCCGATGGTGCCGGCACAGGACGGGTAGACGTAGAAGGCGCCTTCCGGCTTCGGGCAGTGCAGGCCCTTGGCCTGGTTCAGCATCGACACCACCAGGTCGCGGCGCTGGCGGAACACCTCCGCACGCTCCTTGATGAAGTCCTGCGGACCGTTCAGCGCCTCGACGGCGGCGGCCTGGGCGATGGAGGTCGGGTTGGAGGTCGACTGGCTCTGGATCACGCCGATGGCCTTGATCAGATCCTTCGGACCGCCGGCATAGCCGATGCGCCAGCCGGTCATCGCATAGGACTTCGACACGCCGTTGACGGTCAGGGTGCGGTCGTACAGCGACGGCTCGACCTGGGCCGGGGTGACGAACTCCAGGCCGTCATACAGCAGGTGTTCGTACATGTCGTCGGTCATGACCCAGACATGCGGGTGGCGAACCAGCACGTCGGTCAGCGCCTTCATCTCCTCGCGGGTGTAGGCGGCGCCCGACGGGTTCGACGGCGAGTTCAGGATCAGCCACTTGGTCTTCGGCGTGATCGCCTTCTCCAGGTCGGCAGGCTGCAGCTTGAAGCCCTGCTCGGCCGGGCAGGAGACGGCGACCGGCGTGCCTTCCGCCAGTTCCACCATGTCCGGGTAGCTGACCCAGTAGGGGGCCGGGATGATGACCTCGTCGCCCGGGTTCAGCGTCGCCATCAGCGCGTTGTACAGCACCTGCTTGCCGCCGACGCCGACCGTGATCTGGTCCGGCGTGTATGTCAGGCCGTTCTCGCGCTCGAACTTGGCGCAGATCGCCTTCTTCAGCGCGGGCGTGCCGTCCACCGCGGTGTATTTGGTGTCGCCGGACTCGATCGCCTTGATCGCGGCGGCCTTGATGTTGTCGGGGGTGTCGAAGTCCGGCTCGCCGGCACCGAGGCCGATGACGTCGCGACCGGCCGCTTTCAGTTCACGGGCCTTGTTGGTCACGGCGATGGTCGGCGACGGCTTGATGCGCGAGAGACGGGACGCGATAATCGACATGGCGGCGGGCCCCCTCAGGGCTGTGATGACGGTGTGGCGGAGACGTCGTTCGACGCCTGCCCCTCCGGGTGGAAGGCGCGAGGCCGGACCTTACTTCCGCTACACCCCGCTTGCAAGGCCGGTCGGCCCGTCGAAACCGCCCGGCTCCGCGGATTTTCCGCCCTGTGGCGGCATGGTGCGGCAGGACGTCCGGCGGCCTTCCACGGGCAGTTCAGACTGTTTGTGGGGCTAGCTTTCGGCGCCGGCAATACCGAAATGGAGCGCCTCAGCATTATTTATTACTCTACAAATGAATACCGTACCGGAATCGCTCCGTTTCACCCGCTTCACTTGACAGTTTTGGCTCGACAGTGTGTAAGCGTTGCCCGGGGGACAAAACTCAGGAAGGGATGAGAACAGTGTTTTCCCGTATCGTGCTTGCGGCGTCGGCCGCACTGATGCTGACCGGCGGCGCCGCCTTGGCCCAGGACGTCATCCAGACCCGCAAGGCCGGGTTCGAGGACTACAAGAAGGCGATGGGCGAGATCAAGGATGCGGTCGGCAAGGGCGATCTGGCCGCCATCGGTCCGGTCACCGACCGTGTCGACGCCTTCGCCGCCAAGATCCCCGGCCTGTTCCCGCCCGGCTCCGACAAGGGCAGGACGGCGGCCAAGGAAGTGATCTGGGCGAATTTCCCGGATTTCACCGCCAAGGCGCAAGGGCTCCAGGCCTCCGCCCAGGCACTGAAGGTCGCGGCCTCCACTGGCGACAAGGCCGCGACGGCCAAGGCGTTCGGCGCGATGGCCGACAGCTGCAAGGCCTGCCACCAGCGCTACCGCTCCGAATAAACGCAGGCCTCACGAACAAGGCCCTTCCCCACCGAGGTGGGGAAGGGCCTTTTCCTTGATCGAGCCTACTTGAAGACCGGCTGCGGCGTGGCCGGCGTGCTGGCGGGCAGCAGCGGGTATTCGACGCGCGGCTGCTGGCCGGTCAATGCCGTCAGGAAAGCGGTGATCTTGTCGATCTCCTGATCGGTCAGGGTGGCGCCGAGTTGGCTCGACCCCATCACCGCCACCGCCTGGCGCAGATCCCACACCTTGCCGGAATGGAAGTAGGGGGCGGTCAGCGTCACGTTGCGCAGGGTGGGGGCGCGGAAGACATATTCGTCGTCGGCGGTCTTGGTGACGGCGAAGCGGCCCTTGTCGCCCGGCGGCAGGATCTCCGCCCCCGGCTTGGTGACGACGCCGAAGGGGAAATAATCGTGGCCGCCGACATTGACGCCGTTGTGGCAGCCGGCGCAGCCCTTGTCGATGAACAGTTCCAGCCCGGCCTTCTGCGTGTCGGTCAGCGCGTCGGCCTTGCCCTCCAGATACTGGTCGAAGGGGGCGGCCGGCGTGGTCAGCGTCGCCTCGAATGCCTCGATCGCCATGGCGACATTGTCGAAGGTGACCGGGTTCTTCTCGTTCGGGAAGGCCGCGGCGAACTTGACCTTGTAGGCGGGGATGCTGTTCAGCACCTCCATCACGCGGTCGGGCGTGCTGTTCATCTCGACCCCGGCCTGGATCGGACCCTTGGCTTGGGCCTTCAGATCCTCCGCCCGGCCGTCCCAGAACTGGGCGACGTTCAGCACGGCGTTCAGCACGGTCGGCGCATTGCGCGGCCCCTTCTGCCAGCCGTGACCGACCGAGGTCTCCAGCCCATCCACACCGCCGAGCCCCAGATTGTGGCAGCTGTTGCACGAGAAGATGCCGCTGGCCGACAGGCGCGGATCGAAGAACAGCATCTTGCCGAGGTCGATCTTCTCATGGGTCACCGCGTTGTTGCGGACCACGGGCAGGGTTGCCGGCAGCGGCTTGAACATCTCCCGCGCGCGGCCCATCAGGGCGTCCCCGGCCGGCGGATCGGCGGCCGCCGCGGTGCCGGCGGTTGCGGCAAGGACGCCGAGGACGGCGACGGTACCGACCAGCAGGCCTTTCAGCGCGGCGGTCGGACGGTATTTGGAGTGCGCGTGCATGGATGGCTGTCCCTCGGCGCGGCCGATGTCATCCACGACCGGTCATTGCGACCGGGCATGGCCGATCGATCCCGGAAATCGGGCCGCTCGTTGGTTCTGGCTTGGATCAATCTGGAGTCATTCTAGACAAGCCAATCTCCAGGCACAGACGACGCGTTGTCGCACACAACCAATGGCATATGCCGCCATGCAGGCAAGGCCCGCGGCCCGCAGGCGCAAGTCACCCGGCGGCGCGCAGAACCAACAGGACCAGCCCGGCCGACGCGGCGAGGACGGCCAGCGCCAGCGCCATCGGGGCGCGGCGCGGTTCCACCCACTGATCTCCGGCCACGACCCGGCCGGGCAGCGTCTTCCGGCCGGTGACCATCGGGCGGATCAGGTTGTCCTTCTTGACCAGCAGATAGAAGACCACCGCCAGCACATGCAGCCCGACCAGCACGAAGATGCCGTTGGCCAACAACCGGTGCAGCGAGCTCAACGCCGCGACCGTGGCGCCGGAGGCCAACGGAACCAACGGGCCGTCGACCAGGATGTCGTCGCTGGCGAACAGGCCGCTGGTCGCCTGGACCAGCAGCACCAGCAGCAGCACCACCACCATCAGGCCACCCAGCGGGTTATGGCCCAGGGAAAAGGCCGCCTCTCCGCCGGCGCGCGCCTTTCTCAGATAGTCCAGGACAGCGCGCGGCCCCTTCACGAACTGGACGAAGCGTGCGGTCTGGCTGCCAACAACACCCCAGACAAGACGGAACAGCACGAGGACCAGGACTGTTTCCCCGGCCAACATATGCAGGGAAAGCACACCCAGCTCGGCCGACAGAATCGCGACCGCCACCGTGACGACCAATGTCCAATGAAACAGGCGGGTCGGCAGGTCCCAGACCCGGACCTCGCGCCCATGTTTCTCCCGAGTCGCGGTATGACCACTTGCCATCGCTCGATCCTCGCAGTGTTTTGCCGTGTTCTGGGTGTCCGTCATCTGCGGCAATGAGACGGATTCTTTGCGCTGGTCCTGAAGATGCCTTACTCCCGTGGTGGCAAAGGTCGAATGCCGAGTCAACAGGCTTGATGCGCTGCCCGGCCGCCGGATATGAGAATGCGAAGCATCGGCCGGACAACCGGCGCAACGACAGCCTGACCTCCCCCTTCCCCCGGCGACAAGGACCTTGCCATGCCCGACAAACAGCTCCTCCACCTCGTGTTCGGCGGCGAACTCGTGCGTCCGGACTCGGACCAGTTCGTCGACCCGTCGAAGCTGCACATCGTCGGCATCTTCCCGAGCTATGAGGACGCCTACAAGGCATGGCGCGGTGCCACCGGCCAGACCATCGACGACGCCCACATCCGTTATTACATCGTGCACCTGCACCGCTTCCTCGATCCGGCGGCGGGCGACCACAAGCACTGATCCCGACTGCCGGCACGGCTGTGGGGCAATCCCTCCGCAGCCGTGCCGGCGGACTCGCCCGGAAAAGGCGAAGGGCTTCCCGTCAAAGTCCGTCCGACCGGAAAATCCCGAATGGCTCAGGGGTGTCGGCGCCGTGGAAAATGCGCCGCCGATGTCATCGCGACTCGTGAAGGACAAGGTGCCGCAACCGTCCGGAGATGGCGGAAAGGACGGAGGTCCACGGTTCCTCCCCGACTCGTCCGGCAGCATCCTGGCGGAACAGCGTGGCACTCGGATACCAGTCGCTCCCGGTGCCGTCATTGCCCCAGCGCCAGTCGCAGGCATGTGAGAGGCACATCCAGGTTTCCACGCCCAGCGCACCGGCAAGATGGGCAAGCCCGCAGTCGGGCGCGATGATCAGTCGCATGGCCTTCATGATGGCGGCCGTATTCTGCAAGTCATGCACCCCCAGATCAGTGAAATTATCGGGGAGCATCCGTTCATGGATCTGGCTTTTGTCCTTGTCGCTTTGCAGGCAGAAAAAGCGGATCCCGGATATGTCCATCAAACTGCGCAGTGCCGAAAACGGCAGGGAACGCAGGCTTCCGGCCCCACGGTCAGCCCAGATCAGACCAACCGGAATGCCGCCGTGAGCGGCAACGACATCGTGCCAAGGCCGGGTGCGGTTGGCCGGCGGGCGAAGGCAGGGGACCGGCATCGCGACCTCCTCCGGCCCCAGCCCCATCGCGAAGGGCAGGCAGACCAGTTCGCAATATCCTTGGACAGTACCTCGAACCACGCCTGCACTCCGCCTGTCGATCAGGGTGACGCCATGAAGCGGGTTGTCCTCGCGAATGAGCGGAGCGATCCCAGGCGGCACCTCGACATAGACATGGCCGGTTCGCCGCACGGCTTCGGGAATGAAGCGGAGGAATTGTATGAAGTCACCCAAGCCGTTCGAGTTCCTGACATACAACCCGTCGATCTTGCTGACGCCATCCCACATCAACGGATGCGCCGGTTGGAACGCCCGTTGCCAGACAGTCCGATCCCAGGCCTCCCTATAGGCCCGGCGGGCGAGCAGCAGGTAGGAGCGGTGAAGACCGATCAAATGGCTTTCCGGAAGAAGACGGGCAGCCTCGGTGGAGCAGGTCAGCGCAACATCGTGATTCCCGGCCGCATGGCATGTGAAGGAGAGATTGTGGAGCATGTTCGCGATGTCTTCCCTGAATCGGGAAGATGGATGATCCCCATCAGGCACAAATGCCGAAGCCAACCTCAGCACCCCGTCAGCATCCTGCGCTTCATAGAGCCTGTGGGCCTGGGCCATCAGGTCGAAGACGCTGTGATCGGAAGACTGCATGGTCATACGGTCCGGAAACGGAGTGAGTCCATATAAGGCCGTCGCATGGTCCGCAAAGCGGGCACTGGCATGGTCCGCATGCATGAGGCCGGATCCGGTCCCACATATGAAATGCCCGTTATCCGCCGGACGCGCACCGGGAAAAAGAACCGGACAAAGCTGTCATGCGGCCCGATTCATGCCGTTCCAAAATTCACGCGATCTCCCGCAACCGCTCCATCAACAGGCTGCAGGCGGCATCCGCCGGCACCGGGCGGCCGGTCAGCCAGCCCTGGACCTGGGTGCAATTGTGGTGGCGCAGGAAATTGGCCTGCTCGGTCTTCTCCACCCCTTCGGCCACCACATGCAGGCCCAGCATGTCGGCCATCGCGATGATGGTGGAAACGATGCCGGCATCCTCCCGCTCCTGCGGGACGCCGCTGATGAAGGAGCGGTCAATCTTCAGAGTGGTGATCGGCAGCCGCTTCAGATAGCTCAGGGAGGAATGGCCGGTGCCGAAATCGTCCACCGCCACCCGGATGCCCATCGCCTTCAACGCTGCCAGCACGGCAAGCGCATGGTCGAGATCCTGCATCACGGCGCCTTCGGTGATCTCCAGCTCGACGAGGTCGGGGGGCAGGCCGTGGCGGTCGATGATCCGGCGGAAATCCTCGGCGCTGCGGTTGCGCAGATGCTTCGGCGAGATGTTCACCGCGACCGGAACCGGTTCCATCCCGGCATCCAGCCATTCGCGCATCTGCCGGCAGGCCTCGTCCAGCACCCAGTCGCCGAGCGGCACGATGAAGCCAGTCTCCTCCGCCACCGGGATGAACTCACCGGGCGGGATCATGCCATGCCCCGGCTTTTCCCAGCGCAGCAGCGCCTCGAACCCCTCCAGCGAGAAATCGATCAGCGACACCTTGGGCTGGTAATGCAGGCGGAACTGCTTCAATGCCAGCGCCGCACGCAGGTCGCCGTCCAGCGCCAGCTGGCGCCGGGCCTGCTCGGCCAGTTCGGGGCGGAAGAAGGCATGGCGGCGCCCGCCCATCCGCTTGGCGGCATAGAGCGCGGTTTCGGCGGCGCGCAGCAACGCCTGCGGATCCTCCGCCTCGCCCGCCACGTCGTCCGGATAGACGGCGATGCCGACCGCCGGGCGGACGTAATGTTCGCAGCCGGGCAGCGTGACCGGTGCATCGAAGGAGTCGAGGATGCGGCCGGCGATGGCCGCCGCCTCGTCGGCATCGCGGATTTCCTCCAGGATGACGGCGAAGTCGTCGCTGCCGATGCGGCCGACCAGATCGGCTGCGCGGACGCTGGCGACCACCCGCCGCGCCACCTCCTGCAGCAGCGCATCGCCGGCCTGATGGCCCAGCGTGTCGGTGATCAGCTTGAAGCGCGACAGGTCCAGGCACAGCACGGCAAAATTGCGGTCATGGCGGCGGCTGCGCTCCACCGCCCGCTCCAGCACCGATTCGATCATCGCCCGGTTGGGCAGCCCGGTCAGCCGGTCGCGGGTCGCCAGCCGCATCAACTCGCGCTCGTGCCGCAGCCGGTCGGTCACGTCGGCCAGCGCGCAGACGAAGCCGCGCCGCCCCTGCACCACCAGCGGCGACACGCTGAGCGAGGCGTCGATGCGCTCGCCGCCATCGGGACGCTCGATCCCGAGGGCCTCCGCACGCACCGGCGCAGTCATATCCTCCCGCAGGTCCATGTCGGCCAGCAGCTCATCCACCCGCCCACGGTCGGGAGCGGCGAACAGGCTCGACAGCGTCCGCCCGCGCAGGGCATCGGCGGGAACGCCGAACAGCGCGACGGCGGCGGGGTTGTGCTCCTCGATCCGGCCGTGGGAGTCGACCAGCAGGATCGCCTCGCTGACATTGTTCATGATGCCGGCCAGCCGTTCGTCCCGCTCGATCAGGGCGATGGCGGCCCGGCGGAAGAACTCCATGGCGCGGGCCATCGCGCCGAACTCGTCGCGGCGGTCGCAACCGGGTATGTCGATGTCGGTGCGGCCCTGGGTCAGGAGATGCATGCGGACCGACAGGGCTTCCAGCGGACCGACCACATGCTGGGACAGGAACAGCGATCCCGGCCAGCTCAGCACCAGAAGGGCGCCCAGGAACAACAGGAAGCCGGATGCCTCCACCAGGAAATCGCGGTCGAGGTCGCCGATGTCCCCGGCGGCGCCGATCGCCCAGCCCCAGGGCTCGAACCGGCCGTTCGCCGTCACCGCGCGATCGAGGGCCGGCCAGCCCGGCGGGAGGATGCCGTCCGTGAAGATCGTGACATGGAAGGGCTTGGCCGACAGCGCCCGCAGCGCCTGCCGCGCCCGCTCGCGCGCCTCGTCGACGGAGATCGCCCCGGATGCCGCCGACCGGTCCAGATCGCCGAGCAGCCCTTCGGCAGACGAGACCAGGGCGGCCGCCACCTGTCCCCGTTCGGCGATCATGCCCTGCCGCAGCAGGAAGAGCGCGGGGATTGCCGCCATCAGGCAGCCTATCAGGCCGATCCAGGTCAGCCAGCGTATCTTGCGGCGCAGCGTCATCGGGGCCCGGCGTCGCTCTCTCGTCCGTTCGACAAACGGACGGTCAGTTGTATGAGGGGAAAGGTGGCGTCTTCATTTCAAACGCGCAATCGAATTTTTTCTTCGCACACGCAGCAGATAATTGTCCAACTGATACGAGGGGGGCGTGCTGCGACGGTTTGTCCTCTCTGGACCGGCGCTCCCCCTGCTTGACAGGGTGGGCCGCCGGTCCGGGGCGCGGTCAGGCGCCCCGGCAACGGATCAGCCCTGACCGGGATAGAGCCGCTGGAAGCCTTCGGTGACGCGGGCGATCACCGTCGGGTCGCGCTCCCGCCAATAGCGCGGGTCGCGCATCAGGGTGCGCAGCTCGGTCTCGCCATCGCCGACGCCGGAGCGGGTTCCCGCCATCGCAAGGGCCGACGGTTCGCTGCCGGTCATCATCGAATAGAGCGCCATGACGCCCTCGAAGGTGGTCGACAGCCCCTCCACCGCCGCCGCGGGCAGGGTCTTTCCGGCCCAGGCCAGGAGTTGACGCGACACCTCGCGCCAGCGCTCCTCGCCGCCGAAGCGGGCGACCAGCCGCTCGACCTCGCGCTCCGCCTGGAACTCGGCGGCGAGATGCTGGATCAGCGGCACCATCCGCTCGGCGGCGAGGTCGTAGAGAAGCTGGGCCTGGTCCGGGGTATAGCCGGCTTCGAACAGGCGGCCGTTGATCTCCGGGTCGGGCTGGAACATCCCGTGGTCGCAGGCGATCCTGTAGCCATCCGCCGAGTCCGGCGCTCCCAGCAGCCGGCGGAGCTGCGCCGGATCGAGCGTGGCCGGATCGAAAGGCGGCGGTTCGGAGGAGGCGAGGTCGGGAACCGGCTGGGGGGCCGGCGGCGCTTGCGTCGACAGGCGGCGTTCCAGTTCCAGATAGGATTTCAGCAACGCCTCGACACGCAGCGCGCCGGTCTTGGGATCGCGGAACTTCTCCGGGATCGCCGGCGGCTGGGCCGCATCGGACACGGGCGGCACGGCGGCGGGGGTGACGGGTGCGGTCAGCAGATTGTCGGCCATGATCGACTCCAGAAGAGAAGAAAAAGAAACGGACACCGTCGGTCAGCCGGTCCGTCCCCGCGCGACCAGGGCGAGGATGGCGGCCACCAGCTGGCGCTGGCCTTCGAGGTGGCGCAGCGCCGCCTCCGGCGCGTCGGGGCCGAGAGCGCGGTCGAGCGTCATCGCCCGCAGCACCGCGAGCACCCGCAACCCGTCAGCCCCGGCAAAGCAGCGGGCGAAACTGGGGGCCGGATCGGTGGGAACCTCGGCGGGAACCTCGGCGATGTCCGGACCGTCGGAGGGCAGAGCCTCCAGCCAGTCCCAGCCGCCGCGCTCAGCCATTGGGCACCTCCACGGGCGATGCAGCCGCCGCCGAAGCTGGAACGGAAGCGGGTGCGGCGGCCTCCGCCCGCATCAGCTTGGCGGGAACGCCGAAGGCCTCGCCCAGCCAACGGGCGGTCGCTGCGGCGTCCATCGCGGCCTCCGCCTGCGGCCCCAGCGCCTTGACGCTGTCGAGCCAGCGCAGGGTCGCCTGCACGTCGCGCTGCGCCTGGGCCTGGGCCAACGGCGAGCGGTGCTGCAACTCGACCAGCCGGCCGTCGACGGTGATGTCCGGGATCTCGCCGCGGCGGCGCAGGATGGACACCGCGCGCAGCAGCAGCGGGGTCATCAGTTCCGCCTGCAGGCGGCCATAGGTGGCGCCCAGCAGCCGTGCCATTTCGACGGACCGTTCCAGCACCTCGGTCGCGGTCATGCGCGCCGACTCCACCGGCCCCAGCCGGTCGATCAGCAGCGCATGGCGGATGCGTCCGCGCAGATCGTCCAGCACCAGCTGCGACACGTCGAAGCGGCCGGGATTGGCCAGCGGGGTCAGCCCGGCCGATCCCATCGCCTTGGGGATGATGGTGCCCGGCACCAGCCGGATGGTCGCCGGGTTCAGCACCCCGTCATCCTCCGCCTGCCAGATGCCGGTGACGGCGATGGAGGCGTTCTTCAACACCAGTTCCACCACCTTGTTGGCGGTCTTGATGTCGGGCAGCGCCTTCATCACCGGGGAGCGGCCGTAGGTCTCGCCCGGCGCCTTCAGCCAGCGGAAATTGAGGAAAGGCGACTGGGCGAAGCGCCCCTGGGCCAGCCAGGACGGCTCGGCCAGCCCGCTGTCCAGAACCACGGCCCAGCGATAGGCGGTGCCGTCGGGCAGCACCGCCTCGACCAGGGCAAAGCGGGTGTCGGGCATGTCGGCGGCCCGCTTGCGCAGCTCATCGGGCAGGTCGGCACCGGGAAAGCGCTGGAGGATCTGGGCAATCGTCGCCTCGCTGCGGCGGAAGGTGGCGTCGAGCCGGCCGTCCGGCCCCTCCTCCAGCACCGCTTCGGCCAGCGGCACGGCGGTGAAGCGCAGGCTGGACGGGGCACCGGGGGCAGCTTCCTCCATCAGCAGGCTGGCGGTGCCGACGGTGACGAGGTCGAGGAAGGCCTGATGGATCTCCACCGCGAAGTTGGAGCGGTCGAAATGGGCCTGGACGATGCCGGCCGTGCGGTCGAGCAGCGGAGCGACGCGGTCGCGCTCCGCCCCGGTCAGCGCCGGCCCGGGCTGGAAGCCGAACCAGCGCGACCAGGGGGGCGTCAGTTCCGACAGCAGGCTGGCGGCGAGCTGTTCCACCGCGTCGGGGGCGGTGCCGTCGAACAGCCGGTCGACGCGGCGCTCGCCGGGAGTGCCGTCGCCGCGGAAGGGCCGGCCATTGGGCAGCGCATGATCGTAGCACTCCTGCCAGTGGCGCTCCCACACGGCGCGGCGTTCGCGCGCGGCCCGGTAGCGCTCCAGCAAGGCTTCGGGCTCCGACAGCTCCTTCGCCTTCCGGGACGCCGTCTTGATGGCTGGGGATTGGGACATCGGCGGTCTCCGGATCAGGGTCGAACGGTGGCATGCCGCAGGGAGGAGCGGTTCAGGTGGCGATGCAGCTGCCAGGGGGTCAGCACCCGGCGGGCACGCAGGCCGATCAGGCGCTTGACCGCCTCGACGCAGGTGAAAGGCCCCCAGGGGGCGGCACCCGATGGGCGGCGCAGCGCAGCGGCATCGACCGTCAGCCCCTGCGCGCGATACCAGCCCGGCAGGTCGAAATCGGCGGGCAGGTCGAGCACCGCCACGTCGGTGAAGCCAGCCAGCGGATCGACCGCCACCCAGCGCCGCCCATCGTTCAGCAGGGCCAGGCAGTGGCGGAACCCCGGCTTCAACACGCGCAGCCACCACAGCGGCGCCTCCCCCCGGTAGACCACCCAGGCGGTCGCCGGCGCGCCTGCATTGGGTGTGCTCATCGTGCGATGCCCTTCTCGCGCAGGGCGGGACCGATGAGATCGAAGGCCTCGCACCACAGGGCGTGGGCGCGCTGTTCACGGAAGCGATCCGGTTCCGGCGCGCCCTGGCGGCGACCGTAATGGACCAGGACATGCAAGTGGTCGCGCAGCAGCTTTCGCGTCCGGTACAACCGGTCGACCACCCGCAGCACGTCCTGAGGTTCGCAGGGCCGCTCGATCAGCCCCCGTCCGGCGGCGACCCGCGCACCAGCCGCCTTGGCGTCCTGCGCCTGCACCGCCCAGAACCACGCCTCCTCCGCCCCGGCGAAGGGCTGGCCCTCGGCCATGTAGGGCTCGGCCCGGAGCGGAACGGCTCGGGTCGGCTGCCGGACAGGCGGAGAGGCAGACAAAGGGGTGGCGGCCGGACTCAGCATGCTGGTCTCCTTGCGGCTTCGGAATTTGAACGGGGGAAGTGCGGGAACCGCTGGAACCGGCCGGCGGTCGCGCCTTATGTTTGCGTTATGTTCCGGCCGCCACGCCCGGTCAATGGTTTTATGAAAAAGTTCCTAGGGACCGGATCGCATATCTATGAGACTATCGTCCCATGCTGAAACACACGGATATCTGGCGGGCCATCGACCGCCTCGCGGCGCAGCACGGGTTTTCCGCTTCCGGACTGGCGCGGCGCGCCGGACTGGATCCGACGACCTTCAACAAGAGCAAGCGCACGACCAGCGACGGCAAGCTGCGCTGGCCGTCGACTGAAAGCATCTCCAAGGTGCTGGACGCCACCGGCGCTTCGCTGTCGGAATTCGTCACTCTGGTCGGCGACGGCACCGGCACCAATCCGCTGCAGCGGGTTCCGGTGATCGGCTACGCACAGGCCGGGTCCGCCGGCTATTTCGACGATGCCGGTTTCCCCGCCGGCAGCGGCTGGGACGAGCTGCTCTTCCCCAGCCTGGGCGACCCCCATGCTTATGCGCTTGAGATTTCCGGCGACAGCATGGAACCGGTCTACCGCGACGGCGACACCATCATCGTCTCCCCTGCCGCACAAATCCGCCGCAACGACCGCGTCGTCGTCCGCACCAGGGGCGGCGAGGTGATGGCCAAGCAGTTGATCCGCGAAACCGCGACGAAGATCGAACTGCTGTCGATCAACCACGCCCATCCCGACCGCAGCATCCCGCTGTCGGACGTCGCCTGGATGGCAAGGATCATCTGGGCCAGCCAGTAAGGCAGACCACGGTCCGGCCGCCCCTCTCCCAGTCTTTTGCAAGATGGTGTCCTGGGGGGGAAATACCTTTTCCTGCAGCCACCTATCCTAGGAAAATTAGCCTTTACACCCCGATCCGGCAAGCGCTATCGTCCACGCCATGGACTGCGCCTCCCGCCTCGACGCCCTGCTCCGTATCCATGACGGCCGACCGTCGCAGAGCGACCTGCGGGTAGTCCTCCTCGGCGGAGAAAACCGCGCCAACGCCCTGCGCCGCGCTGCCGCCCTCCATCTGCATGAGTCGCTGGCGGCCGAGGCACGCCTCGCGGTCGCGGGCCGCCGCCGGACGCAAAGCGCCGCAACCGCCCGGGCCGACGCGTGGCTGGCCCGGCTGGCCGCCACGCTGGCCCATCACCGCCGGGCGGCGGTCGCGCTCCGCGATCAGCGGAAGGCATATTCCCAATAGAGCGCCCGCGCCCGCTCGAAACACGGCCCGGCGGCGAAGCTCCGGTCTTCCACCTTCGTCACCGGGACGCATTTGGCATGGTTGCCGGTGGAGAAGACCTCGTCGGCCTCCAGCACGTCATGCGGGGTGAGGGTGCATTCCTCCACGGTGAAGCCGTCGGCACGCAGCAGGGCGATGATGCGCTGGCGGGTGATGCCGTTCAGGAAGCAGCCGTTGGGCACCGGTGTGCGGACCACGCCGTTCTTGGCGATGAAGATGTTGGAGGTCGCGAATTCCGCCACGTTCCCGATGGCGTCCAGCATGATGGCGTTCTGGAAGCCGCGCTTGCGCGCCTCGACCAGCGCCAGCCCGGCGTTGGGGTACAGGCAGGCGGCCTTGGCCTCGGTCGGGGCCATGCTCGGGATCGGCCGGCGGCGGGTGGAGATGCAGGCGGCGAAGCCGGTCGGCTTCGGCAGCGGGTCCTCGTAGATCGACAGGACGAAGCGCGTGCTCTCCGGGGCCGGCGAAACGAAACCGTCCTCGGCGTAGAACATCGGACGGACGTAGAGTTCCGCCTCCTTGGGGAAGCGCCGGATGCCGTCCCAGCACAGTTCCTCGATCTCACCCGCGGTCACCATCGGTTCCAGCCCCATGACCTGGGCCGAGCGGATGGCGCGGGCGCAGTGGAGGTCGAGGTCGGGAGCGACACCCTGGAAGGCGCGCGCACCGTCGAAGACCGTCGAAGAGAGCCACAGCGTGTGGGACAGCGGTCCGACGATCGGCGGGTTGCCCTCCACCCATTCGCCCTGGATCCAGCTCCACGCCTGCCCTGCCATGCCGCCCATGATTGCGTCCTTCCCTCGGATGATCTGTGCCTATGGTTTGGGCGCCGCCGGTTCGCGCCGCCCATTCGTGGTTCGTCGTCGATGGTGATCTCCGAAGAGCATACCCCCTCGTCGTCATCGGTCAACCGGTCCGCATGAGGGAGCGGATTGCGGAATCCGCTGTTGAAACGGGGAACTGCCTGACCGAAGCGACCAACCGACGGGAAACGAACCATGCAAACCGCAGAGACCGGCGCCGGGACCGGCGTCCCTGGCATCCTTGCCGCCGCGCCCCGCCCTCAACCGCGTCCGAACGAGGATGTCCCGGTCGTCGATGTGCCGATCACCGACAACCCGGACCTGCCCGACCCGGGCGGCCCCGGCAGCACCGATGTACCGGTTCCCGGTGGCGATCTGCCCCCCTCGCGGCCGACCGACCCGGATTTCGCCTGATCCTGAAATGGGAGGGGGGTTACGGTAGGAATCCCCAAAACGACGAAAGGCGGCCAGAAGGCCGCCCACTCGTAAGTACCTGATCTTTTTTAGGAAGGATGGCGCGCCCGAAGAGATTCGAACTCCTGACCCTCAGATTCGTAGTCTGATGCTCTATCCAGCTGAGCTACGGGCGCCTTGTCTATCCTACACTTACCTACCGTCTGTCCCGGCGTCGGAGTATTGCCCCCGGCGTCGAGGCGCGCAACCTACTCAAATCCTTCATCCGGCGCAAGCGCTTTTCGCGAAGAAAAACACATGCCCAAAAGATGGATTTCGACGGCCCCAGACGACAAAAGCCACCCGAAGGTGGCCTTGCTTGTCATGCTGCGGAGGATGGCGCGCCCGAAGAGATTCGAACTCCTGACCCTCAGATTCGTAGTCTGATGCTCTATCCAGCTGAGCTACGGGCGCCTTGTATATCCTGACATCCACCGTCTGTCCCCGGCGTCGGCGGCAGGCCGTCGGCGTCGAGGCGCGCAACATACTCAAACACCCCCTGCCCCGCAAGCGCTTTTTTCGACGATTTTCGCCAAGCCTTCGGGAAGCGGCCCGATCACGCAAAGCACCCCGGATTGCCGGGCGGCGGCGGCTGGGTTATACAGTCCGCTTGCTGTTTCTGGAGAGTCAGTCCCGTGGCCGAAGCCCCCTTCAACAAGCATTTCCCGGTGTCCTGGGAAGAGCTCCACCGCAATGCCAAGGCGCTGGCCTGGCGCCTGATCGACCGCGGCCCGTGGAAGGGCATCATCGCGATCACGCGCGGCGGCATGGTTCCCGCGGCGATCATCGCGCGCGAGCTCGAAATCCGCATGATCGACACCGTCTGCGTCTCCAGCTACGACCATCAGAACCAGCGCGAGGCGATGGTGCTGAAGGGCGTCGAGGGTGCCAATGCCGGCGACGGCGAGGGTTGGCTGATCATCGACGACCTGGTCGATACCGGCAAGACCGCGGTGGTCGTGCGCAAGATGCTGCCCAAGGCGCATTTCGCCACCGTCTACGCCAAGCCGGCTGGCCGGCCGCTGGTCGACACCTTCATCACCGAAGTCAGCCAGGACACCTGGATCCATTTCCCCTGGGACATCGAATTGCAATTCTCGCAACCGATCGCCAGGCAGCGGAACGGCTGACGCCAAGCGGTTGATGCGGCACCGCAGCCGCGGTCTCCGCCGGTTTCGCGGAGGCCGCGGCATACGGGCCGGCCATATCGAAGAGCATCACACAAAATTTACCGTTCCCTGACTACAACCGGGCTCACGGAGCGTCCGCGCCCGCCTGCCTCACATCATCGCTTCACAACACCGCGTCCCAACTCGCGCATGACCGACGACCCATCTGGCGACACCCGCCCGGACGAGCCTCACCAGGACGAGTTGCGGCGGAAGATCGACGCGCTGGTCACCCGGCTGCCGGCCAGCCTCGTCTACAGCCTCCTCAGCGAGATCGAAGGCATGGACAGCGAGCCGGCCGACCGCGTCCAGCTCGTCCGCCAATATGTCATCGAGTATCTCAACCGCCAGCGCACCAACCGGGCCCGGCGCCTGTTCACCAACCTGTTCGAAGCCTTCCTGATCGACGACGACGTGCTGTACCATGCCGGCGTCGCCATCCCCGGCATGCTGCAGCGGGTCGATGTCGGCGCCTTGTGGGAGGCGATGAGCCGCGACGCCTTTCCCCTGCTGGCGGTCGAGGCGCAGGAGATGTTGGACGAGATGGCACGCGGCGACGTGATCGACCGCGTGCTGCGCTCCCCCGTCGCCATGGTGATGAAGGAGCGGATGCGCGTCGCAGCGGTCAGGCATCTGGACACCGTCCTGACCAACAAGAAGGCGGTGGACGAGTTGCTGGCCGGACTGTCGCGCAACCGGCCGCGCCGTACCCGGCTGATGTCGGGCTTCCTGGAAAAGACGCCGACCATCGACATCGGCACGCTCCGGCTGATGCACCTGATCCTGACCAACGCCGAAGGCGCGGTGAAGCCGGTCGCCGACCGGCTCGAGGATTTCCCGGCATCCTGCGCCGACGAGGCGGAGGCGAACCGGATGGCCGACCGCTTGCTGGACGCGACGGACCAATTGCGCGACCGCTGCGGCGACGATCTGGCGAACCTGCTGCCGTTGTCGGTGGTGACGACGAAGCGCAACTACGCCGTCGCCGCGCTCTACATCCGTCAGAGCGGTGTCGATCCCGGCCGCGGCGACGCCGTGACCGCGGCGCTGACCGGCCATTTCATCGGAGTCACGCGGGCGCTGACCGCGGCGCTGAGCGTCGTGCTGAAGCTGAACGACCGCGTTCCCGGCTCCGCCATCCGCCCCAGCGCCAAGGAAAAGGCGCGGCTGGAGGCCCTGATGCAGCGGCTGGACCAGCTGGTCCACGCCGCGACATCCGCCGGCCTGATGGAGGACCGGCGCAGCGAGCCCGCCTTCCGCAACGCCTGGACCCAGGCGGCGAAGATCATCGGCTCGCGCGTCACCACCGTGGCGCTGGAACGCTCCGCCCAGGCCGCCGCCGCCCGGCGCCAGCCGGTCATCGACCATGCCGACATCGTCTGGCTGAACCGCTTGCTGTGGCGCTGGCAGGCGATGTCGCGCGAGTTCGGATTTGAGACCTACGACCTGGTGAAGTGGCGCGAAACCCTGCTGGAGGAACTGCGCGCCAACGTCGAGAAGGCGATGAAGTTCGAGGAAACGGACCCGCTCGACGAACGGATGGAGCATCTGCTGCGCGTCAATGCGCTGGCCGGCGTGTTCGGCCAGCGAGTCAGCGGCTGGATCCCGACCTTCAGCCAGAACATGACCCGCCTGCTGTCGCACCGGCTGGAACGCGGCGGCACGCTTGGCACCGACGAACAGGCCATCATCGACGACCTCGTCGCCACAGCCCGCACCGAGGTCGGCAAGTCGCGCTACTGGAAGAGCAACGAGCTGATGGACCTGATCGAGCTGTCGGACCGGACGCGGCAGGTGGGGTGACCGCCCCCCTCTACAACAGTCCGGACGACCGGTGCCGCGGGTCGAGCCAGTCGCGCAAGCCATCCCCCAGCATCGTCAGCCCCATCACGCCGAGCGCGATCGCCACGCCGGGGAAGACCGCCTGCAAGGGGGCGGTGAACAGATGGGTCTGCGCATCGCCCAGCATCTTGCCCCAGCTCGGGCTCGGCGGCTGGATGCCGAGCCCGAGATAGCTCAGCGCCGCCTCGTTGACGATGGCGACGGCGAACAGGACGGTGGCCTGCACCACGACGATGCCGGCGATGTTGGGCAGCACATGCACCAGCGTCACCGACAGTGGCCCACGACCCAGCGCCAACGCGGCGCCGACGAAGGGCCGCCGCCACACCGCCAGCGCCGCTCCGCGGGTGACGCGCGCCAGCACCGCGGCGTTGAACAGCGCCAAGGCCAGCACGACGTTGACCGCCCCGGCGCCGAGCACCGCGGTCAGCAGGATCGCCGACAGCACGGCGGGAAAGGCGAAGACCAGATCGCCAAGCCGCGCCACCACCTCGTCCCCCCAGCGCCCCAGCGCGGCGGCCAGCAGCCCGAGCGGTACCCCGCCGAGCAGCCCGAGCCCGACCGCAGCAGCCCCCACCGCCAGCGAGTTGCGGGCGCCGACCATGATCATCGACAACACGTCCCGCCCGAAATGGTCGGTCCCTAGCCAGTGCGCGGCGCTCGGCGGTTTCAGCCGGGCGATGATGCGGACCTGTTCCGCCGGATAGGGCGTCCACAACAGCGACAGCAGCGCCAGCGCCACCAGCAGCGCGGTCAGCGCGGCGCCGAGACACAGGGAGAGGGGAAGGCGCGATCTCACGACGCCCCTCCCTTCGGCCGCGGATCGGCAAGCGCGCAAGCGATGTCCACCAGGGCGTTCACCACCACCACGAACAGCGCCAGCAGAACGACCACCCCCTGCACGACGATCAGGTCGCGCTGACCGATGGCCTGATAAAGCAGCCGTCCCAGCCCCGGCAGGGTGAAGACATTCTCCACCACCACCGCACCGGCGACCAGGAAGGAGATCTGCAGCCCCAGCACCGTCGCCACCGGGATCAGGGCGTTGGGCAGGGCGTGGCGCAGCAGCACGGCGACCCGGCCCACCCCCTTGGCGCGGGCGGTGCGGACATGGTCCTCGCCCAGAGTGTCCAGCACGGCAGTGCGGGTGACGCGGGCGAGGATGGCGGCCTCCGGCACGGCCAGCGCCAGCGCGGGCAGAGCGAGCGCATGCAAGGCCGGACCGATGCCGCCGCCCCAGCCGGGAAAGCCGCCGGCCGGAAACCAGTGCAGCGTCAGGGAGAACAGCAGGATCAGCAGGATGGCGATCCAGAAGCTGGGCATCGACACGCCGAGCTGCGCGAAGCCCAGCACCGCCCAGTCGCCGCCCCTGCCCCGCCGCGCCGCGGCCAGCAGGCCGAGCGGCAGGGCGGCCAGCGTGCTGAGCGCCAGCGCCAGCAGGGCCAGCGGCAGGGTGACGGCCAGCCGCTCGGTCACCAGTTCGGCGACCGGGCGGGCATAGGTCAGGCTGACGCCGAGGTCACCGCGGGCCAGGCCGCCGACCCAATGCAGGTAGCGGGCCGGCACCGGCTGGTCGAGCCCCATCTGGGAGCGCAGCGCCGCCAGCGTGTCCGGCTGCGCGTTGACGCCCAGCATCAGCAATGCCGGGTCGCCCGGCACCAGTTGCAGCACCGCAAAGACCGCGACGGTGGCAAGCCAGACGGTGACGATCAGGCTGAGCAGCCGTCGCAGCAGGAAGGCGAGCACCCGGGCGATCCTTACTTGCCCAACATCACCGGCCCGCCCTCACTTCCAGGCGGCGGCGGTGACGTCGTTGGCCTGGACCGGGCGGTTCACCCACAGGCCGGTCAGCGACGCCTTCTGCACCGTCACCGACGGCAGCATGAACAGGAAGCCGTTGACCGCATCCTCCGCCAGGATCCTCTGCTCCTCGCCATACAGCGCGTTGCGCTTCGCGGCGTCCTGCGTGCGGTTCAGCTCGTCGTTCAGGGCGTTGAAGCGGTCGCTCCGGTAGTTGAAGTAATAATCGGGGCGGGCATAGATGTCGATGTCCAGCGGTTCGGTGTGGGCAATCATCGACAGGTCATAATCCTTGCCCTTGAACACCTTCTCCAGCCAGGAGGCCCATTCCATCGGCTCGATCTTCGCGCGGATTCCGACCTCGGCCAGCATGGCGGCGACCAGTTCGCCGCCGCGCCGGGCATAGGGCGGCGGCGGCAGGCGCAGCGTCGTGTCGAAACCGTCGGGATAGCCGGCCTCGGCCAGCAGCGCCTTCGCCTTTGCCGGATCGTAGGGATGGAGCCCGGTCAGGTCGACATAGCCTTCGCGGTGCGGCGGGAAATGGCTGCCGATGGCGGTGCCGTTGCCGTACAGCACGCCTTCGATCAACGTCTTGCGGTCGATGGCATGGGCCATGGCCCGGCGGACGCGGACATCGTCGAAGGGCTTGCGGGCGTTGTTGGTGGACAGGACCGTCTCGCCCTCGGTCGAGCCGACCATCACCGTGAATTTCGGGTCGCTGCGGAACTCGGCCAGCGCCTCGTAGGTGCTGAACAGGGTGAAGGCATCGACGTCGCCGGCCTTCAGGGCGGCGACCTGGGCGGCGGGATCGCTGATGAAGCGGAAGGACACCCGGTCCAGCTTCGGCTTCACGCCGTCATAGTCCGGGTTGCGGACCAGCACCACCCGGTCGCCGGCAACCCAGCGCTCGAACTTGAAGGGGCCGGTGCCGACCGGTTTCTGCTTGTTGGTCGCTGCCGTCTCCGGAGCCACGATGGCGGCGTCGCCGCTGGCCATGTGGAACAGGAAGAGGCCGTCGGGCCGCGACAGCGTGACCACCGCCGTCTTCGGGTCGGGAGTCTCCACCGAGGCGATCGGGGTGAAATAGGCCTTCTGGGCATTGACCGAATCGGCCGCCCGCGCCCGGTCCAGCGTGAACTTCACGTCGGCCGAATCGGCGGCGCTGCCATCATGGAACCTCGCGCCCGGCCGCAGGCTGAAGCGGTAGGTCAGCCCATCCTCCGACACGGTCCAGCGTTCCGCCAGGCCGGGAACCAGCCTGCCTTCGGCATCGACCCGCAGCAAAGGCTCGAACAGGTTGGCGTAGGTGACTTCCTTGATGGCGCCGGCCGCTCCGGCGGTCGGGTCCAGATGCGGCGGCTCCAGCGCCATGCCGACCACGAGGTCGGTGCGCGGCTGGGCCGTGGCCGGACCGGCGGCCAATGCCGCCGCCAATGCCAATGCTGCGAAAGCCGCCAGGGTGAAGCCCTGCTTGGCGATGGACATGATGGCAAACTCCCCCGTCTCGTCGTTGCCGACGTTCTCTTTGCCGCGATGATGCGGTGCGGCGCGGGAGAGCGCAAGCACGGCCCACCGGCATTCCGATGGGCCGCAGCGGATCAGGCGGCGCCCGGCACGCCCTTGGAGGTCGAATATTCGAAATGCAGCGCCTCGCCCGGATAGACCAGCGGACGGATGGCGTGGGCAGCCTGGGCCGCCTCGGCGAAGCCGCAGAGGATCAGCTTCAGCTTGCCCGGATACGTCGCGATGTCGCCGATGGCGAAGACGCCCGGCACGTTGGTGGCGCAGCCGGGCTGGGCCACCGCGATGTGGCTGCGCTCCAGGTCGAGGCCCCAGTCGGCGATGGGTCCGAGATTCATCGACAGGCCGAAGAAGGCCAGCATCGCGTCGGCCGGCAGCGCCTTCTCCTCGCCGTCGAGCGTGGCGACGCGGACCGCCGTCAGCTGCCCGTTCTCGCCGTCCAGGCCGGACAGCTGGTAGGGCACCACCATGTCGATCCTGCCGTCGCGGACCAGCGCATCCATGCGGGCGACGCTTTCGGGAGCGGCACGGAACTTCGGACGGCGATGGACGACATAGACCCGCTCTGCCACGTCGGCCAGCGACAGCGCCCAATCGACCGCGCTGTCCCCGCCGCCGGCGATCACCACCTTCTTGCCGGCGAAGTCCTGGCGGCGGCGCACCATGTAGAAGACCGACTTGCCCTCATACGCCTCCAGCCCGTCGAGCGGCGGACGGTTGGGGCCGAAGGCGCCGCTGCCGGCGGCGACGATCACCGCCCGGGCGTCGATCCTGGTGCCGATGCTGGTCTCCACCAGCCAGCGTCCGCCATCCTGGCGGGTCAGCTTTTCCACCTGCTGGCCCAGATGATAGGTCGGCGCGAAGGGGGCCGCCTGTTCGGCCAGCCGGTCGATCAGGTCGGCCGCCTCGATGGAGGGATGGGCCGGGATGTCGTAGATCGGCTTTTCCGGGTAGAGCGCCGTGCATTGGCCGCCAACCATGTCCAGCGCGTCCACCACATGGCAGCGCATCTTCAGCATGCCGCATTCGAACACGGCGAACAGTCCGACAGGACCGGCGCCGACGATGACGACGTCGGTGGTGAGGACATCGGTGCTGGAAACGGTCTGCGACATGAAAGCCTGTTCCTTGGGGACGGGTGGGCAGTTGAGACTCGAAGGCGGATGGATGAACCTTCCATTGTCCGCATTTCCCGGCCGGGTCAACCCCCAGCAAGGGGAAAGCGGCCCCGTGTCGCGCGTCCCGCATGTCTCGGCAAGAGAAGGCGGCGGGCATTCGTAGAATTTTTGGCAAATTCGCTTAAATTTGTCGATTGCAGCCCGCCCCGGCAAGGCGGACAGTGACAGGGTTCCCCGGTCTGGGAGCCGGTCGGGTGGAGGTCCGGAATGAAGGAATTGCGGTGTCTGGTCTTCACCGACCAGGAAGTCATCCGGGCCGTGCTGGATCGCCGCCGCCGGGTGAAGGATCCCTTGCCGGTCGGCACCGTGTCCGGTGTCCTCTACCACAAGCCGGAAGGGCGAGAGCAGGAGGGTGTCGAGACCCGCCTGACCGTCACCGGCGACGATGGCGCCGTGACCGAACTGGCGCTGTCCGACACCGAGGTGACGGCCGCGCTGGTCGGCTATTGCATGGGCCGGCGCATTCCCCTGCCGGTGGCGTCCGACAAGATGCTGCACCTGATCAGCGGCGCGCTGACGCTCATGATCACCATGAACTTCAACAAGGCGCCGCGGCTGGTGATGGCCGCGGGCGCGGCTGAGGGACCGGCCGGACCGGCAGCCGACCGGCTGTCGCCCAAACGGCGGATCGGCCGGTAACCCATCCTTCTTTCCGGCTTGCAGGCGGGCGGCGGCTTCGCACAGTATCCGCCCCATGCCGGACACGCCCCCCCATGGCCCGCACGCCATCGTCATCCCGCTTCCCGACGAGGCCGCCACCACGGCGCTGGCCCGCCGGCTGGGCGCCATCCTGCGCCCCCGCGACCTCGTGGCCCTGCACGGCGACCTCGGCGCCGGCAAGACCGCGCTGTCGCGGGCGTTGATCCGCAGCGTCACCCATGAGGATACCGAGGTGCCGTCGCCCACCTTCACGCTGGTGCAGACCTACGACACCGCCATCGGCCCGGTCTGGCATTTCGACCTCTACCGCCTGTCCGGTCCGGACGAGGTCCATGAACTGGGCTGGGACGATGCGCGGGCCGAAGCCGTCGCGCTGGTGGAATGGCCGGACCGGCTGGGGCCGTTGCTGCCCCCCGACCGGATCGAGGTGACGCTGGAGCATGCCGGCCCCGATATCGGCCCGGACGCCCGCCGCGCCACCTTGACCGGCCATGGCGCGCTCGCCGCGCGGATAGCTGCCGCCGACTGGACGCCGTGATGCCTGCTGCCCTGTCAAAGCGGGAGGCGGAAATCGCCGCCTTCCTCGCCGCCCACGGCCTGTCCGCCGCGATGCGGGAGCCGCTGCCCGGCGATGCGTCGGCCCGCCGCTACGAGCGCATCCGCAAGCCGGACGGCGGCACGCTGATCCTGGTCGACACGCCGGTTCCCGCCGACGACCTCGTCCCCTTCATCGCCATCGGCAACGAGTTGGCCACCATCGGTCTGTCGGTTCCCACCATCCTCGCATCGGATGTGGAACGAGGATTGGCAATCCAGGATGATTTCGGAAGCGAAACCTTTACCCGCCTGCTGGCGGACGGTGCCGACCCGTGGCCGCTCTACGAACTGGCGACCGATGCGCTGATCGCGATCCATCGCAATTGGCCCGCCGGCGCCGCCGAACGGCTGCGCCTGCCGGTCTACGACCCCACCCTGTTCCTGGCGCAGACCGGGCTGTTCATCGATGCCTATGTCCCGGTGGCGCTCGGCCGCCCCCCAAGCGACAAGGAACGTTCCGAATTCGAAACAGCTTGGCGCGCGGTTCTGGAGCCGGCCTGCTCCGGGACGCCGTCGCTGCTGCTGCGTGACTATCATGTCGACAATGTGATGCGGCTGCCTCGGCCTGGGGTGAATGCTGCCGGGCTGATCGACTTCCAGGGGGCAGGCTGGGGGCCGCGGGCCTACGACCTCGTCTCCCTGCTCGAGGATGCGCGGCGCGACGTGGCGCCCGATCTGGCGGAGGCGATGGTCGCACGCTATCTCGACGCCTTTCCCGCCACCGATGCCGCCGCCTTCCGCCGCGCCATGGCGGTGCTGGGGGCGGCGCGCCATACCCGGATCGTCGCCATCTTCGTCCGTCTGGCGGTAAGCCGGGGCCGCCGCTCCTATCTTGTCCATCTGCCGCGGGTGTGGCGCCTGCTGGAAACGCAGCTGGCGAAACCGGAGCTTGGCCCGGTCGCCGCCTGGTTCGACCGCCACCTGCCACCCGATTCCCGTGCCGCCCTGGCCGTTCCGGAGACGCCGTGACATGACCGTGACCGTTCCCGATACCGCGATGGTGCTTGCCGCCGGCAAGGGCCTGCGCATGCGGCCGCTGACCGACCACCGGCCGAAACCGCTGATCCCGGTGCTCGGCCGGCCGATGCTCGACCATGCGCTCGACCGGCTGGCCGCGGCCGGCGTTGCCAAGGCGGTGGTCAACAGCCACTATCTCGGCGCGATGATCGGCGATCACCTGAAGGGCCGGGCGGCGGAGAATCCAAGCTGGCCGGCCATCGCCCTCTCGCCGGAAGAGACGCTGCTGGAGACCGGCGGCGGGGTGAAGAAGGCGCTGCCCCTGCTGGGCGCCGCGCCGGTCTATACCGTCAACGCCGACGTCTTCTGGCTGGACGGCCCGATCCCGGCACTGCGCCGCCTTGCCGCCTATTGGAACCCGGCGGAGATGGACGCGCTGCTGCTGATGATGGCGACGACCAAGTCGGTCGGCTATGACGGGCCCGGCGACTATCACATGGATCCGCTGGGCCGGCTGACCCGCCGCGGCGAACTCGAGTTGGCCCCCTTCGTCTATGCCGGCGTCCAGATCGTGAAGCCGGAGCTGTTCGCGGCGGACACCCCCGACGGCGCCTTCTCCACCAACCGCATCTGGGACCGGGCGCAGCAGGCCGGCAGGCTCTTCGGCCTCGCCCATGACGGGCTGTGGTTCCACGTCGGCACCCCCGGCGGGTTGGCCGAGGCGGAAGACCTGCTGGCCATCGGCGGCGTGCGCGCGGTTGCCCATTGAGAGGGTAAGCTGCGATAACTGTGCCGGCGTTCGACGCTGCCCCCACCCCGACCCTCCCCCGCTGGGCGGGGGAGGCGGCAGGATGCTTGTCGGCGTTCGGCGGAGTTCCCTCCCCTGCGCAGCGGGGGAGGGTTAGGGTGGGGGCAAGCAATACACGGACCTTCCATGCTTCCCGATAGCCATCCCACCCCCAAGGTCTACAGCATCCCCTCCGGCGCCCCCTTCGTCGACATGCTGGCGGCGGGGATCATGGAGCGGGTCGGCGGCGACCCGATGGCGCTGGCCGGGGTGACGGTGCTGCTGCCGACCCGGCGCGCCTGCCGGTCGCTGACGCATGCCTTCCTAAAGCGCTCCGGGGGACAGCCAACGCTGCTGCCGCGGATGGCGCCGCTGGGCGAGTTGGACGCCGGCGACCTCAGCCTGACCGAGGAGGAACTGCCCGACCTCCCGCTCGACCTGCCCGAAGCGATCTCGCCGCTGAGCCGGCAGATGACGCTGGCGCGGCTGGTCTTGGCCAGCACGTTATCGGCAACGACAGCTCAGGCGGTACGCCTTGGAGCCGACTTGGGTCGGTTGATCGATGCCGTGTGGACGGAACGTGTCGGTTTCGAGCGGCTCCACACCCTTGTTCCCGATGATTACGCGGAGCACTGGAAGAAAACCCTGGAGTTTCTCAACATCGTCACCGAGGTCTGGCCCGCCATACTCGAGTCGAGCGGCGAGACCGACCCGGCCCGGCGCCGAAACCTGACGCTGGAGACCCAGGCCGCACTCTGGCAGGCCGCCCCGCCGCCGGGGATGGTGATCGCCGCCGGCTCCACCGGCTCCATCGTCGCGGCGTCGGACCTGCTGTCGGTCATCGCCCGGCTGCCGCAGGGGGCGGTGGTGCTGCCCGGCCTCGACCAGGGTGCCGACGACACCATCTGGCAGGCGATCGAACAGGATGAGTCCCACCCGCAGCACGGCCTGTCGCAGCTGATCCGGCATCTCGGCGTCGAGCGGGAGGAGGTGCGGGCCTGGACCGACGTGGCGGAGCCGCGCGGCGCCCGTGCCCGCCTGATCGCCGAAGCGATGCGGCCGGCGGCGACGACCGAGGGCTGGCGCGAATTGTCGGGGATGGACGCCTCGGCGCTGACCGGCCTGACCCGCATCGACGCCGCCACATCGGAGGAGGAGGCGCAGGTCATCGCCTTGCTGATGCGCCATGCGCTGGAAACCCCGACCCGCACCGCGGCCCTGATCACCCCCGACCGCAACCTCGGCCGCCGGGTCGCCATGGCGCTGGCGCGCTGGGGCATCCTGGTCAACGACTCGAGCGGCCAGCCGCTCGCCCACACCGCGGTCGGTACCTATCTGCGGCTGACGGCGGAACTGGCGGCAAGCCGCGTCCATCCGCTTGCCCTGCTGGCTCTCGCCAAGCACCCGATGGCCGCTGGCGGCCGCGACTCGGCGGATTTCCGTGCCGCCGTCCGCGCGCTGGAACGGGTGGTGCTGCGCGGCCCCCGCCCGGCGGAGGGATTCGACGGCGTGCTGGGGGCGCTGGAGCAGGCCGACCGCTTCGACCACGAGGACCAGCAGGGCTTCCTGCGCGAGTGGCTGATCGACATCGGCCGGCGTGCCGCCCCCTTCCTGGAGGCGCTGAACGGCGAGACTCCGCTGGCCGACCTGCTGCGCGCCCATGTCGCCTTCTGCGAGGCGCTGGCCGCCGACCATGAACAGGAGGGCAAGGACCGGCTCTGGCGCCAGGACGACGGCGAGGAGGCGGCGCGCTTCCTGGCGGATCTGCTGAAGGCCGCCGAGGGCTTCCCGGCAATCCCGGCCAAGGATTACCCGGCGCTGCTGGACGCGCTGATGAGCGCGCGGGCGGTGCGCCCCCGCTATGGCCTGCACCCCCGCCTGTCCATCCTGGGCCCGATGGAAGCGCGGCTCCAGCATCTCGACCTGACCATCCTGGGCGGGCTGAACGAGGGGACATGGCCGCCGGCAGCATCTGCCGATCCCTGGATGTCGCGGCCGATGCGGCGCGATTTCGGCCTGCCCAGCCCGGAACGGCTGGTCGGCATGTCGGCCCACGACTTCGCCCATGCCTGCGGCGCGCCGGAGGTGGTGCTGACCCGCGCCGCACGGGTGGAGGGCACGCCGACCGTGCCGTCGCGCTGGCTGCTGCGGCTGGAAACCGTGCTGAAGGCGCTGGGCATGGACGGCGTGGTGGAGGAGCGCGGGGCCTGCTGGCTCGGCTGGGCGCGCGGGCTGGACGAGCCGGACCGGGTGCAGCCGGTCGGCGCTCCCGAACCGCGCCCGCCGCTGTCCGCCCGCCCGCGCAAGCTGTCGGTGACGGAGATCGAGACCTGGATGCGCGACCCCTACGCCATCTATGCCCGCCACGCCCTGCGGCTGCGCGCGCTCGACCCGATCGCCGCCGATCCCGGCGCGTCCGACCGCG
This sequence comes from Azospirillum sp. HJ39, assembly GCF_041507355.1. Taxonomy (NCBI): domain Bacteria; kingdom Pseudomonadati; phylum Pseudomonadota; class Alphaproteobacteria; order Rhodospirillales; family Azospirillaceae; genus Azospirillum; species Azospirillum sp. HJ39. Next base: position 2,983,897 of record NZ_CP167911.1, read on the forward strand.
GCCAGATCATCCACGACACGCTCGACGCCTTCGTCCGCGAGCATCCGGGGCAACTGCCCCATGATGCGCTGGACCGGCTGATCGCGATGGGACGGGACCGTTTCGGCCCGCTGCTGCGCAGCCATCCCGACGTCTGGGCCTTCTGGTGGCCGCGCTTCGAGCGGGTCGCCGCCTGGTTCGTCGATCTGGAGCGCGAGCGCCGCCCCCGCCTCCGCCCGCTGGCGACCGAGGTGCCGGGCCGGCTGGAGCTGTCCGGCCCCGGCGGCCCCTTCATCCTGACGGCCAAGGCAGACCGCATCGACCGCGGCCCCGACGGGTTGGTCGTCATCGACTACAAGACCGGCACCCCGCCCGGCACGCGCGAGATCGAGCTCGGCTTCGCCCCGCAGCTGCCGCTGGAGGCCGCCATCGCCGCCGCCGGCCGCTTCAGCGGCATCGATGCCGCTCCGGTGGCCGAGCTGACCTTCTGGCGGCTGTCCGGCGGCGACCCGGCCGGCGAGGAGAAGCCGGTCAAGGGCGATCCCGCCGTGCTGGCCGAGGAGGCGAAGGCCGGGCTGGAGGCGCTGATCGCCCGCTTCGACGACCCCGACACCCCCTACCGCTCCCGCCCGCGCCCGGCGATGGCGCCGCGTTACACCGACTATGCGCATTTGGCCCGCGTCCAGGAATGGTCGTCGGGCGGCGGCGAGGGAGAAGGCTGAGCATGACCGACACTCCCGGCAATAGCGCAACCGACCTGCTCGCCCGCACCCTGCCGCCCGACCCCAACGTGGCACAGCGGCGGGCGTCCGATCCGACCGCCTCGGTGTGGGTGGGGGCATCGGCCGGCTCGGGCAAGACCAAGGTGCTGACCGACCGGGTGCTGCGGCTGATGCTGGCCGGGACGCCGCCGGCGCGCATCCTGTGCCTGACCTTCACCAAGGCGGCGGCGGCGGAGATGGCGATCCGCATCAACCGCACGCTGGGCCTGTGGGCGACCCTGCCCGACGATGGGCTGGAGGACAGGCTGGCCGACCTGTGCGGCGAACGGCCGTCGGTCGAGGCGCGGCTGAATGCAAGGCGGCTGTTCGCCCAGGTGGTCGACTGCCCCGGAGGCATGAAGATCCAGACCATCCACGCCTTCTGCCAGTCGCTGCTGCGCCGCTTCCCGCTGGAAGCCGAACTGGCACCGCATTTCGACGTGATGGACGACCGCACCGCCGACGGGCTGCTGACCGAGGCGCGCGACGCCGTGCTCCACGCCGGTAGGACCGGGCCGGACAGCCCGCTCGGCCGCGCCATGGCCCGGCTGACCGCCGACCTGAACGCCGAGGATTTCGCCAACCTGCTGGCCGAACTGGCCGGCCAGCGCGGACAGATCGAGAAGCTGCTCGAATCCCATGGCGGCCTGGACGGGCTGGTCGACGCCATCCACGACACCCTCGGCGTGCCGCCCGGCGTCACCGAGGAGTCCATCCTCGCCCATGCCAGCCACGACGACCAATGCGATCCGCCGGCCCTGCGCGAGGCCTGCCGTGCGCTGTCCGGCGGCGGCAACAGCGACCAGGAGCGCGGCATCGCCATCCAGCAGTGGCTGGACGCCACAGACCGCCGGGTGCGTACCTTCGATGCCTACAAGCGCCTGTTCCTGACCGCCGAGGGCAGCCCGCGCAAGACGCTGATGACCAAGAAGCCGGCAACCGCCTATCCCCAGGCGCTGCTGTCCCTCCAGAAGGAGGCGGAACGGCTGGTGGAGATATCGGAGCGGGTGAAGGCAGCCGGGGTCGCCGCCTCCACAACCGCGCTGCTGACGCTGGCGCAGGCGATGCTGGAGGCCTACCGCGAGCGCAAGGCGGCGCGCGCGCTGCTGGATTACGACGACCTGATCCTGGCGGCCAACCGGCTGCTGGGCGGCAAGGACGGCACGGCGGCGCGGGTGCCCTGGGTGCTCTACAAGCTGGACGGCGGCCTGGACCATATCCTGATCGACGAGGCGCAGGACACCAACCCCGACCAGTGGGCCATCGTCGCCGCGCTCGCCGGTGAGTTCTTCACCGAGCTGGAGGCGGCGGCCCCCGACGGCAAGATCCGCACCGTCTTCGCGGTAGGCGACGAGAAGCAGTCGATCTTCAGCTTCCAGCGCGCCGATCCGGCCGAATTCGCCCGCATGCGCCGCCATTTCCAGGACAAGGCCGAAACGGCGGAGCGGCTGTGGTCCGGGGTGGATCTCGACATCTCCTTCCGTTCCACTTCCGCGGTGCTGGAGACGGTGGACGCCGTGTTCGCCGTCGACCGCGCCCGCGACGGCGTGGCGTCCGACGCCAGCCCGGTCATCCGCCACCGCGCCTTCCGCCGCGGACAGGCCGGCCTGGTCGAGCTGTGGCCGCCGGTGAAGCCGGCGGAGGCGGTGGAAACGCCGGCCTGGGCGCCTCCGGTGGCCCGCGAAGCCACCGATTCGCCATCGGCCCGCCTCGCCTCCGTCATCGCGGCGACGGTGCATCGCTGGATCGACAGCGGGGAAAGGCTGGAGGCCAAGGGCCGGCCGGTTCAGCCCGGCGACGTCATGGTGCTGGTCCGCCGACGCACCGCCTTCGTCACCGAACTGGTGCGGGCGCTGAAGGACCGCGGCGTGCCGGTGGCCGGCGTCGACCGCATGGTGCTGACCGAACAGCTCGCCGTCATGGATCTGGTGGCGCTGGCCGACTTCCTGCTGCTGCCCGACGACGACCTGACATTGGCCACCGTGCTGAAGGGCCCGCTGATCGGGCTGACCGAGGAGGAGCTGTTCCGCGTCGCCCATGGCCGGCGCGGCACGCTGTGGCGCGCGCTGGTGGCGCTGGCGGAGACCGAGCCGGACTTCCGCCCGGCCCGGCGCTATCTGGGCGACCTGCTGGCGCGCACCGACTTCTCCGCACCGTACGAGCTGTTCGCCGGCCTGCTGAACCGGCCCTGTCCGGCCGACACCCGCTCGGGACGCCGGGCGATCCTGAAGCGGCTCGGCCCCGACGCGCAGGATCCGCTGGAGGAGTTCCTGGCCGTCTGCCTCGCCTTCGAGAAGACGGAACCGCCGTCACTGCAGAATTTCCTCGCCTGGCTGGCGGCCAGCGACGCGGAGATCAAGCGCGAGCTGGAACAGGGCGGCGGCACCGTGCGGATCATGACCGTCCACGGGTCCAAGGGGTTGCAGGCGCCGATCGTCTTCCTGCCCGACACGCTGGGCAGCCCGACCCAGAGCCCGCCGATCCTGTGGCCGGACGAATCCTGCCCGGTGCCGCTGTTCGCCGCGCGGCGCAGCCAGGAGGACGCGCTGAGCGCCGAGGCGCGGATGCGGGCCAACCGGCGGCGCGACCAGGAATACCGCCGGCTGTTGTATGTCGCGCTGACCCGGGCCGAGGACCGGCTCTACATCTGCGGCCATCAGGGCAAGCGCGAGCCGTCCGACGATTGCTGGTACCGGCTGGTCGAGGAGGCGATGCGCGGGAACGGCGTGCCGCATCCCTTCGACTTCACCGGCCTCAGCCCCGACGGCTGGGCCGGCGAGGGCTGGCGGCTGGTCGGCGCCCAGACCGCTGCGGTACCGCGCCATGTCGAGAGCGAGGACAGCATCGCCGCGGCCCCGCCGCCGCCCTGGATCGCCGACCCGGCGCCGGTCGAGCCGGAACCGTCGCGCCCCCTCACCCCGTCGCGCCCCGATGGCGAGGAGCCGGCGGCGCGCTCCCCGCTCGGTGCCGACGACGGCCAGCGCTTCCGCCGCGGCCTGCTGGTCCACCGCCTGCTGCAGACCCTGCCCACTCTGGCCGAGGCGGCGCGGGAGGCCGCCTGCCGCCGCTTCCTCGCCCGGCCGGCGCACCAGCTGACCGCCGAACAGCAGGACGCCATCGCGCGCGAGACGCTGGCGGTGCTGAGCCATGCGGAGTTCGCGCATCTGTTCGGCCCGGAGTCGCGGGCGGAGGTGCCGCTGGTCGGCGTGGTGGCGCTGGGCGACGGCAGCCGGGCACTGGCCGGACGCATCGACCGGCTGGCGCTGGCCGGCGACACGGTGTGGATCGCCGACTACAAGACCAACAGGCCGCCACCGCGGGATCTGGAAGACGTTCCAATGGTTTACCGCCGTCAGATGGCCGCCTACCGCGAGGCGTTGCGCGCCGTCTATCCCGGCCGCCGGGTGCGCTGCGTGCTGCTGTGGACCGACGGTCCCTTCACCATGGAACTGCCCCCTTCCCTGCTCGACGCGGCGGCAGCCGGGCTGGCGCCGCGGGCGGGATGACGGACGGGCGGCGGGCGGGACGTGACCCGAAAGATGGGGTGACTTGACCGGCCGTGTACCTCCGCCCTACATTTTGCTCAATTCCACTGACGGGGCGATGCCCGCCGGCCTTCCACAACCGGTCCGCGGCGCTTCCGAATCCAGGCAAGAGGTCACATGAGCACCACCATCAAGGTTACCGACGACAGCTTCGAGCAGGACGTCCTGAAGGCCAGCGGCCCGGTCCTGGTCGATTTCTGGGCGGAATGGTGCGGCCCCTGCAAGATGATCGCCCCGGCGCTCGACGAGCTGGCCGGCGAGTATGAGGGTAAGGTCACCGTCGCCAAGCTGAACATCGACGAGAACCCGGACACCCCCGGCAAGTACGGCGTGCGTGGCATCCCGACCCTGATGCTGTTCAAGGACGGCAGCGTCGCCGCCACCAAGATCGGCGCTCTGCCCAAGGGTGCGCTGTTCCAGTGGGTCGACTCGGCTCTGTAAGCGCCCGTAACGCTCCAGGTAAGGAAAAGCCCCGCCCGCGGTCACCGCGGCGGGGCTTTTTCGTTGGGGTCCAACGCCGAGGCCCCCCTCACTGCACCTTCTTCGCCTTCTCCTTCGCCGCATCCTTACCTGCACCGGTCGCGATCTCCGCGGTGCGGGCGAGGTTGTCGGCGGCGGCACGGCCCCATTCGCTGTCGGGAGCGACGCGGCGGGCCAGCGCCCAGTCGTCGCGCGCGGCGGGCAGGTTGCCGCCCAGCGCCTTGACGTTGCCGCGCAGCAGGATCGCCTCCGGATCGCCGGGCTTCAGTTCCAGCGCCCGGTCGATGTCGCCCAGCGCCTGCCGGTAGTTCGACAATGCCTTGTTGGCCGATGCCCGGTAGAGATAGGCGTCGGCCCGCCGCGGGTCGCGGGCGAGCGCCGAATCGAGGTCGGCGATGGCGTCCCAGAACCGTTCGCCTTCGGCACGGGCGAAGGCGCGGTCGATCAGCAGGTCGGTGTCGCCCGGTGTCTTGTTCAGCGCCGAGCTGTACAGCCGTTCCGCCCGGCCCTGGTCGCCGGCCCGCAGCCATGCCCAGCCGGCCCGGCCGAGCAGGGAGGCCGCCGCCTTGGGATCGTCCTTGCCGAGCGTCGGCACCAGCGCCTCGATCTGAGTGCCGGCCGCCTTGAAATCGCCGGCATGGAACAGCGCCAGGCCCTGGCAGAGTTTCGCGAAATCGCCGCCGCCCTGCTCCAGCCAGCGCTTGGCGTCGGCAATGGCGCCGTCGGGATTCGCCTCCGCCTTGGCGGCGCAGGCCTGAAGCTCGCGGTTGCGGTCCAGCCCGGACGGCGGGCCGGCGGCGGCATCGGCCGTGGACGGAAGCGCCAGCGCAGAGGCCAGGGCCAGGGCTACGAAAAGCCCCGAAGCCGGGGCACCGGAAAGGTAGGGATTGCGTCGGGTCATGGTGCCTTTACACTCCGCCATCGCCGGGCGGCGCGCAAGCTCCGGAACAGGGCCCGCCCCAGCTCCCGGCTTCACCGAGACCACCGCACCAACCGGAACCGCCCGCGATGACCGATCCCCGCCTGTTCGTGTTCGGCCTCGGCTACAGCGCCGGCGTCTTCGCCGACGCGCTGCGCGCCGACGGCTGGCGCATCGCCGCCACCTGCCGCAGCGAGGCGAAGAAGGCGGAGCTGGAGGCCCGGGGAATCGAGGCCTTCCTGTTCGACCGCGGCCGGCCGCTGGCCAACGCGAGGGCGGCGCTTGCCGGCACGACCCACCTGCTGGTCAGCGTGCCGCCGGATGCCAACGGCGACCCGGTGCTGGACCAGCATGCCCCCGACCTCGCCGACCTGCGGACGCTGGACTGGGCCGGCTATCTGTCCACCACCGGGGTCTATGGCGACACCAAGGGCGAATGGGTCGGCGAGGCGGCATGGCTGAGACCGACCGGCGAGCGCCAGAAGCGCCGGGTGGAGGCCGAACGCGGCTGGCTGAACCTCTACCGCCAATATGGCGTGCCGATGCACCTGTTCCGGCTCGCCGGAATCTACGGTCCCGGCCGCAGCGCCATCGATTCCGTCCGCGACGGCACCGCCAAGCGGGTCGATAAGCCGGGTCAGGTCTTCTGCCGCATCCATGTGGCCGACATCGCCGCGACGCTCCGCGCCTCCATGGCCCGGCCGACGCTGGGCGCGGTCTACAATGTCGCCGACGATCTGCCCGGCCCGTCGCACGAGGTGGTGGAGTATGCCTGCCGCCTGCTGGGGCTGGAGCCGCCTCCGCTGGTCCCCTTCGATCAGGCGGAGCTGTCGCCGATGGCCGCCAGCTTCTACGCCGACTGCCGCCGGGTGAAGAACGACCGCATCAAGCGCCAGCTTGGCGTCATCCTGGCCTATCCCGACTTCCGTGCCGGGCTGGAGGCGCAGCTGGCGGCGGGACTATAGGCAAATGGTCCGGTAAATGGTCAACCTAAGCTTACAAAGCAAATGACAGACATATGCCGGTAATCATAAACTTGTAACCAAGATGCGCATGGAAATGGCAAAGGTTATTTAATAATCTCCCGGGATCATGGACGTCCAGGCGACGACAATCCCGCGAGGTGTTGGGCGCATGAGCAGCACGCCTACGGTTATGACCGCCATTCTGTCCACCGGCCCCTCCACCGGCGGTCCGGTCGGGGACGGCCTGAATCAGGCCGCCTTCCGCCGCCAGATGGACGAGGTCGTCTCGCGCATCCCCATGCACGCCATCCGCTCGGTCCTCGACGCGGTGGAGGGAGCGGCGAGCCCGAATGCCGAGCGGGCTCGGCATCTGCGCGACGCGCTGGTCGATCATTTCAACCGTCTGCGCCCGATGAAGGCGCGGCGCCTGTTCACCAGCCTGTTCGAGCCCTTCCTGGTCGACGACCCCATCCTCTACCGCTCGCCGGAAGCGGTGCCGGCGCTGATCCAGCGGGTGGACATGGGCGGCATCTGGGCGGCGCTGGCCCGCTACGCCTTCCCCGGCCTGGCGTCGGAGGTGCAGGGCCGGTTGGATGCCATGGCGCGCGAGGCGATGCTGGACGCGGTGCTGACCAGCCCCGATGCGCTGGTGATGCGCGACCTGATGCGGCGTGAAGCGTTGGATTTCCTCTATGCCCTGGCCGGTGACCGCAAGCTGACCGACCGCTTCCTGGCCTTGGCGAACGAGGAGGCGCACCAGGACGCCGGGCTGCGCACCCAGTATCTCGGCCGCAAGGCGCCGATCGACGGCGACCTGTTGGGCTTCGTCCGCGCCCTGCTGGAACACAATGCCGTTCTGGTGCCGCTGACCGAGCGCATGCGCCGCGACATCGAGGAGATCAGGGGGGAGGAGGGGATGCAGGCCGCTTCAGGCCTACGCTCCGCCGAGGTCGACTGCCAGTCTGCGCTGATGGTGGGCTTCGTCCGCCGGGTGCGCGACCTGGGCCTGCCCTTCCGCGACCAGTCGCAGGTCCTGGCCTGGTTCGCCCCGCTCTACGGGCTGAACGTCAAACGCCGCTATGACGTGTTCCTGCGCCATGTGCGCGAGCATGGCGGCCCGGCCGTGCGCGAGTCGCATCCGCTGCTGCGTGCGCTGCTGTGCCATTTCCACGCCGCCTGCACCACCATCCGCGAGGTGGTGGACGGCATGTTCGGCGACATGGAGATCCAGGACGGCGGCGTACTGTCCGCTCCCGCACCGACACGCGTCCTGCTGGGCGAGGCGGTCGAGCGGTTCGACCGGGCGCTGACCGCGCTGAGCGGCACCGGCTTCCTCGCCAGCCGCTCGACCGGGCCGGCGCTCCGGGCGGAGTTGAACGCGGTCAGCCGCGACCTGACCGGCACGGTGATGCCGGCCCTGGCCGCCCGGCTCCAGGCGGCGATGAACGCCCGGCACGCCCCGGTGCCCGACCATGAGGACATCGTCTGGCTGTTGGATCTGGTCTGGCGCTGGGGCCGCCATCTCGGCAATGCCGGCTACGCCAATCCGGAGTTGAAGTCTCTGCGCCTCTATGCGGTGGAGACCGGCCGCCTCGCCTTTCTCCAGGCGATGAAGGCGGAACCGGAGGAGAAGCCCGCCCACCGCATGGCCCATCTGCTGCGCATCCGCAGGCTGATGGCGGCGGTGGGCGAGACGGTGGACGACTGGATCAGTCCGGTCAGCCAGGGCCTGCACCGGGTCGTCCACAGCTATCTCGACGCCGAGACATCGATCGATGCCGACGAATGGGCGGTGATCGACGCCTTCGTCACCGCGGTCCGCGGCGAGCTGGCCCGTTCCCGCAACTGGCAGCGTGCCGACTTCGTCGACATCCTGCGCCTGCACGAGGCGCGGCGAAGGGGGGCCTGAGGGGGCACCGGGAGAGAACTCGCCGGTTCCTCCCCCTGGCCGAAGGCCCTGCCCGCAACAATTTGGTTCGACCCACCCGCCGATGTGGTATGATGCGCGCCCGCTCGGGGCTGGGCGGCCGGTTTCCGGCAATCACCCCGGCGAGCTTCGCAATCTCAGCCCGGCCGAGACCACGCCAGCATGAACATCACCATCGAACGCGCCGCCCTTCTCCGTTCCCTGGGTCACGTGCAGAGTGTGGTCGAGCGGCGGAACACCATTCCGATCCTCTCCAACGTCCTGCTGCGTGCCGGCAACGGCGAGCTGTCGCTGGCCGCCACCGACATGGACCTGGAAATCGTCGAGACGGTTCCGGCCTCGGTCGGGCGTCCCGGCGGCACCACGGCTCCGGCCCACACGCTGTTCGACATCGTCCGCAAGCTGCCCGACGGCAGCCAGGTGGAGCTGGACATCGCCGGTGAGGGCACGATCCTGACGCTGCGGTCCGGCCGGTCGCAGTTCAAGCTGTCCTGCCTGCCGGTGGAGGATTTCCCCCAGCTGTCCAGCGGCGAGCTGAAGCATAATTTCTCGGTCGCCGCAGCCGACCTGCGCGCGCTGATCGACCGCACCCGCTTCGCGATCTCCACCGAGGAGACGCGCTATTACCTGAACGGCATCTACCTGCACGCCGCCAAGAGCAAGATGGGCAGCCTGGAGACGCCGGTCCTGCGCGCGGTCGCCACCGACGGCCACCGGCTGGCCCGGGTCGAGATGCCGCTGCCGGATGGTGCCGACGGCATCCCCGGCGTGATCATCCCGCGCAAGACCGTCACCGAAATCCGCAAGCTGGTGGACGAGGCCGCCGACCGCATCGAGCTGTCGATGTCCGACAACAAGATCCGCTTCGGCTTCGACAGCGTCGTCGTTACATCCAAGCTGATCGACGGCACCTTCCCCGACTATGAGCGGGTGATCCCGGTCGGCAACGACAAGGTGATGGAGGTCGATGCGAAGCTGTTCGCCGCCGCCGTCGACCGCGTCGCCACCATCTCCACCGAGAAGAGCCGGGCGGTGAAGCTGTCGCTGGTCCGCGGCGCCCTGACCCTGTCGGCGACCAGCCCCGAGGCCGGCAGCGCCACCGAGGAGCTGGAGGTCAGTTACGCCGAGACCCCGCTGGAAATCGGCTTCAACTCCCGCTATCTGCTGGATATCACGCAGCAGATCGAGGGCGAAGGCGCCCAGTTCACGCTGGCCGACGCCGCGTCGCCGACCATCATCCGCGACATTGCCGACTCCACGGCGCTCTACGTCCTGATGCCGATGCGTGTCTGATCGGGACGTGTTTGAAGGGGAGCCGGGGATCGTCCCTGCTCCGGGCGGAACGGATTCCTTGCAGCATACAGCAGCTTCGATGACCGGCGGCGCCCTGGGTCCGGTAGCGGCGCCGGCTCCCGCTCTGGCGGTGCGGCGGATGACGTTGACGCGCTTCCGCGGCTATGATTCCGCCCGGCTGGAACCCGACCGCCGCCCCATCGCCCTGATCGGCCCGAACGGCGCCGGCAAGACCAACCTTCTTGAAGCCGTCAGTTTCCTCGCCCCCGGCCGCGGCCTGCGCGGCGCCCGTCTGGCCGAAGTGGAGCGGCTGGGCTCGCCCCCCGGTTCCGGCTGGGCGGTGGCGGCGACGCTCGACACCCCGATGGGATCGGTGGAGATCGGCACCGGCCGCGAGCCTCATGGCAAGGAGCGTACGTCCGACCGCGACCGCCGGCTGGTCCGCATCGACGGCCATCCGGCCAAGGGCCAGACCGCGCTGGCCGCTCATGTCGCCATGGTCTGGCTGACCCCGCAGATGGACCGCCTGTTCATCGAGGGGGCGAGCGGAAGACGCCGTTTCCTCGACCGGCTGGTCTTCGGATTCGACCCGGCCCATGCCGGCCGGCTCTCCCGCTACGAGCATGCACTGCGCGAGCGCGCCCGGCTGCTGCGCGACGGCCGTTTCGACGAAGGCTGGCTGGGAGCATTGGAGGATCAGATGGCGACCACCGGCATCGCCGTCGCCGCCGCAAGGCGCGAGGTCGTGCAGCGGTTGCGCGCCGCCTGCGCCCGCTCGGTCGGCCCCTTCCCCGGCGCCGGCCTCGCCGTCGACGGCACGGTGGAGCGCTGGCTCGACGAAGGACCGGCGCTGACGGCCGAGGATGCGCTGCGCCAATCGCTGCGGACCGGCCGCCGCGCCGATGCCGACGCCGGCGGCGCCACGGTTGGACCGCACAAGAGCGACCTCGCCGTCAGCCATGTGCCCAAGGACATGCCGGCCGCTCTCTGCTCCACCGGCGAACAGAAAGCGCTGCTGATCGCCATCGTGCTGGCCAATGCCCGTCTGCTGGCGGCCGAACGCGGCGCCGCGCCGATCCTGCTGCTGGACGAGGTTGCGGCCCATCTGGACCCCGAGCGGCGCGCGGCGCTGTTCGGCGAAATCCTGGCTTTGGGCGCCCAGGCCTGGATGACCGGCACCGATGACGGCGTTTTCGCCCCCCTTGGCGACGATGCCCGGCGCTTCCGTATCGAGGATGCCCGTATCCGCCCCGGCTAGAGGCAAAAATATGGTCTCCAGCCCCAAAAAAATGCGTGCTCCCGCACGCTAAACCGCCGTATCCGCAACCGAATCTGTTATAGTCGACGCCATGGCACAGGAAGCACTGAAGAACGACCTCCCGCAGTCGGAGCCCCAACAGGCGGACTATGGGGCGGAGTCGATCACCGTTCTGCGCGGGCTCGACGCCGTGCGCAAACGCCCCGGCATGTATATCGGCGACACCGACGACGGGTCCGGTCTGCACCACATGGTGTATGAGGTGGTCGACAACGCCATCGACGAGGCGCTGGCCGGCTATTGCGACAAGGTCGAGGTTCTGCTGAATGCCGACGGATCGGTCACGGTGCGCGACAACGGCCGCGGCATCCCGACCGACATCCATTCGGAAGAAGGCGTCTCGGCGGCCGAGGTCGTCATGACCCAGCTGCATGCCGGCGGCAAGTTCAACCAGAACAGCTACAAGGTTTCCGGCGGCCTGCATGGCGTCGGCGTGTCGGTGGTGAACGCCCTGTCCGAAACCCTGGATCTGCGAATCTGGCGTGCCGGCCGCACCTGGACCATGCGCTTCCGTCACGGCGTCGCCGAGGCGCCGTTGGCCGACGTCGGCCCGGCCCCGATGGTGCCGGAAAAGGGCAAGGAGTTGTCGGGCACCGAGGTCACCTTCATGCCCTCGACGGAGACCTTCACCAACATCGAGTTCGACTACGCCACGCTGGAACACCGGCTGCGCGAGCTGGCCTTCCTCAACTCCGGCGTCCGCCTGGTGCTGACCGATGCGCGCGGGGTGGAGCCGAAGGTGCAGGACCTGCATTACGAAGGCGGCCTGGAAGCCTTCGTGTCGTGGCTCGACCGTTCCAAGGTGCCGCTGCACAAGCCGTCGATCACCCTGAAGAACGAGCGTCCGACCGAACATGGCGGCGTGGTGACGGTGGAATGCGCGCTGCAGTGGAACGACAGCTACCACGAGACGACGCTCTGCTTCACCAACAACATCCCGCAGAAGGACGGCGGCACCCATCTCGCCGGCTTCCGCGCCGCGCTGACCCGCGCGATCAACAACTATGCCACCGAATCCGGCATCGCCAAGAAGGAGAAGGTCAACCTGTCGGGCGACGATGCCCGTGAGGGACTGACCTGCGTCCTGTCGGTAAAGGTTCCGGATCCGAAATTCTCCAGCCAGACCAAGGACAAGCTGGTATCGAGCGAAGTCCGTCCCGTCGTCGAGGCGGTGGTGGGCGAGGCGCTGGCCCAGTATTTCGAGGAGCATCCGGCAGACGCACGGCGCGTCGTCCAGAAGGTGGTCGAGGCCGCCGCCGCCCGCGAGGCCGCCCGGAAGGCACGCGAGTTGACCCGGCGCAAGGGCGCGCTCGACATGGCGTCGCTGCCCGGCAAGCTGGCCGACTGCCAGGAACGCGATCCGGCGGCGTCGGAGCTGTTCATCGTCGAGGGCGACTCGGCCGGCGGCTCGGCCAAGCAGGGCCGCTCGCGTCAGTTCCAGGCCATCCTGCCGCTCCGCGGCAAGATCCTGAACGTGGAGCGCGCGCGCTTCGACAAGATGCTCGGTTCGGCGGAGATCGGCACGCTGATCGCGGCGCTGGGCACAGGCATTGGCCGCGACGAGTTCAATGCCGACAAGACGCGCTACCACAAGATCATCATCATGACCGACGCGGACGTGGACGGCAGTCACATCCGCACCCTGCTGCTGACCTTCTTCTTCCGGCAGATGCCCGACCTGATCGAGCGCGGTTATCTCTACATCGCCCAGCCGCCGCTCTACCGCATCAAGCGCGGCAACGCCAGGGAACGGTACCTGAAGGACGACCGGGCGCTGGAAGAGTATCTGGTGGAAGCGGCGCTTGGCGATCTGTCGGTCCAGCTGTCCGACGGTACGCTTCTGATCGGTGACCAGCTGTCCGGTCTGGTCGAGCAGGCGCGCACCGCACGGCCGGCGATCGACACGCTGTCGCGCAAGGTCGGCCACGCCCTGGTGGTGGAACAGGCGGCGGTCGCCGGCGCGCTCGCCGCCACGCTTGCCGACGACAAGGCCGCCGCACAGAGTGCCGCGCAGGCGGTCGCCGAACGGATGAACCGGATGGACGCCGATGGCGGCTGGCGTGGCGAGGCTCTGCCGCAGGGCGGCTATGCCGTCATCCGCGCCCGGCGCGGCGTCACCCACCGTCACCTGTTCGACATCGACCTGCTGAAGAGCGGCGAGGCCCGCCGGTTGGACGGGCTGGCCGCCGACCTGAAGCGGGTGTTCGGTACCGCAGGCAAGGCCTTCGAGAAACAGAAGGAAGCCCGGGCGTTGACCGGTCCCGTCGCACTGTTCGACACCGTCATGGAATTGGGCCGCCGCGGCGTCACAATCCAGCGCTACAAGGGTCTGGGCGAGATGAACCCCGACCAGCTGTGGGAGACCACGCTGGACCCGACCAAACGTTCGCTGCTGCAAGTCCGGGTCAACCACGCCGATCAGGCGGAGGAGGTGTTCTCCACCCTGATGGGCGACATCGTCGAACCGCGGCGCGAGTTCATCCAGGACAACGCGCTGAAGGTGTCAAACCTGGACGTTTGATCCACCAATTGTGGTCAGTTTGGTCAGTTAAGCAAAGAATGAGAAACCGAATCCTAAGTTTGAGAAACTTTTAACCGTCCTATCATCAGAGACGGCAGGATCCATCTCCGGAAGCGGAGAGCGAGCAAAGAGGGCGGGGCCGTAATGGCTCCGCCCTTTCTGTTTGTGCTGCTGGTTAATTACGACCTCCTCGCGGACAGGCGCGCGACTCCGATGTCAGTCCCTAATTCGCTTGCCCCGCGGCGACTCTCTGATACTGTCGATGAGCAAGTCTGAGAGCATAAGCGAGGGAAGCGCTTCCAGTCCGCGCGGCAAATCGACGACCGTTACCAGCGATGGACTGGAATGGCCGCTCTCCAAGTCGCTGAGATAGGGCACGCTCATTCCTGCAAGGAATGCGAGTTCCACCTGGAAGAGGACCTCTCAACAGCATCTGGATGATTGGCAGTATCCCAAGCTGAGCGCCCATAGTGCAAAAGGTTAGTCGGCCTATTTAGAGGCTAGGCGGTAAGAAGCAAAAGACGTCAATGCGCGCTTCGTAATCGCGAACCAGACGTTTCCAGCGGGTCATCCACCCGAAGCTTCGCTCGACCAGCCGAAGGCCATTCGAGCCGATTGTCTCCAGCGTGCTGGAGATTCGCCACCTCACCACCGCCCTCCAGAGGCTGTGTCCACCTGGGCTTACCCTGATCCTGGGTTGGTCGGTATGGCGACGAACCCATCAGGCAGTCGCACATGCGTATCATTGGGCCGCCAGATCATGCTCGGGTAACCTCAACTGTAGGACTTAGATACGAACCTTTCGGTAGCCTATGCCTCTGATGAAGCCCCGCTCCAAACACCATCGCCGTGTAAGACCGGCTCTTGTGTTGTTAGAGTATGCTCGGCCATCCAAACGAAACCGAAGAAATGATGGCCATGCAGGAGGACAAGGATGGTTTTTCATTACATGAACTAAGACCTCTTCCTCATCCATTATGTTGGGTAACGGCTTCACCAAATAGCGAAATCCCCATTCAGTAGTGCTATCAAGCACCGCGTGCGTAACCGTATGCTTCCGCTCAGGGCGGAACGATTGGACAGATCGGGCTCGGTCAGCAATCCAATCACGGGAACTCCAGTTACAGAAATAGACATTGTCCATACAATTTAGCAACTGATGATCGTTGATTGCTTCGATATCAGATACACGCTCCACATCTACCCAGTGATCTTGTTTGCTTACTGTGTAGACATCGCCATCGTAGAGAAGAGCGCAGAGATCTTGAGTGAGCGGGAGAATGAATATAGCACCGGCGGTCTTAGCGCCGAAGCGGCAATCGGATTTTCTCGATCGCTGGATTATAAGACGGTTCGTTAAAATTGCTGGATTGTCTGATGTAATGAATGGGCGATTCGTACGGTTGCGTACAATGCAGAGCTTCAGATCATCAATGATGTCCATAGACTCTGCGAAATGCAACATTGCAGATTGCACCGCGGCCTTCTGTGCTTCGCGCTTTGAGGGTATAGGGATATCCGATCCAGGTAAGTCTAGCATCGAGAGTGTCATCTCACTCGCACTTCGTGATGCCTCCTCCGTCCGCAAATGCTGCAAGTAAATAAATTTCCTTAGGACAACATGCTCTATCGGTCCTATAATTAAATTCTCCTGCGCAAGATGCTTCATACATTCTCCATATTTGTTCTCAACAAAGTTTATTGCTTTCTCCAGATCGTTGTCCCATCCATAGAAATAGTCTCCAGAGCACTGATGCTTGACGGCAGCATTTTGGATGACCTTCATGCGATTGAAATTAAAGAGATTAATTGCCAATCCATTGCGTTCAATGGTGAAATGGCGCAAATATACACGCGGAACGTAGTGCTGGTTTTTATTTCTAGCCATAATCACATCATTCTGGAATTTTTATCTAAAAAATTAACCGGAATTCTAAGGATACTCGTGCCAGTTGCTCACTTAGCGACCATGGACGCAAATCATGAGGTAGCGCACAGCTTGTTTCTGGTGGCGTGTAGTTCATGGTTTACTTTGGCCAAGCCGCCCAGCCATCCAATGGATGGCAATAAGCACTGGGTGCCATTGCACCATATGCCCTAGGCGGCTGTAAGAAAGGCGGTCTCCTCCTTGAAGGAGAAACGTGTTGCGAGGCATGTGCTGTCTCTGCGGCTACCACGGGAAAGCTCGAGCGTCAGCAGACTATCTGTCGGGAAGGCTGGGCTGAGTTCAAGCTTGAGGTATTCAAAGAGTTGGCGATCATGGACCGCGATCATAACCTGACGGCCATGCTCCTTGGACAAGGTTCTCAGCAGTGCCGCGAAATGGGCGATATGAACGTCGTCCATCGACTGCACCGGATCATCAAGAATCAACCAAGGCAACTCCCCGGGTACCGAAAGATGCAGCGCAATAAACAAGGTCAGCGCCGCCGTATTGAGATTGCCAGAGCTCAGCATGGCACCCGGAGTTCCGCCGTTCTCGCCACCGTCCCGGTGCTCGGTGACAAGCTTGGGCTGAAGCCTTTGCGTGGACGACTCCGGAATGCGGAAAGCGGGCACGAACGGCTCACCAGGCGCCAGCCGCACGAATAGATCCCGCCACACACGATTGAGCCGGTCGTTGAATTCCCGGCGAATGATAGCCGATCGGACCTTATCGACGGCGGTACGGATCATAACACCCTGAGAGCGCAAGACTTGTGCCCGGGCGAGGGCCTGTTCGGCACGCTTGTGGGAGGCAAGATCGACCTTGATTTGTGCGTCGACTTCTTGCCGGCGCGTGATTGCCGTACGAATTGTCGTGATGTAGTCGACACCCTTGCGCCGCAGCAAGAGTCGTTGCTCCAAGTGTGCGGCCCGTGCCGCCATAAACGCGTCCAATCGTGATGCGGCGGCCTCGAAGGACTCATCCTCTACCAGCGCGGCTGTTCCGATCGAAAACGCGAAACTGTTCAGCGTCTCGCGAACTGCCGCCAGCGAGAGGTGACTAGACTGGACGGCGTTTACCATGCGCTGGGCCGCGATGGCTGCGGTGCGCAATCGTCCCCCCTCGCGCACTGTATCAATTAAGCCTTCTAGCTCGGTGATAGCCGTTTCGATTGAGGCCTGTCGGCGATCAACCTCAGCCAGAGCTTCCGGTTCGAGCCGACGAGCGTCGATTGCCTCAATCTCCCAATCCAGACGTTCAATGATGACCTGCACCTCGCTGCGGGTACGCCCCAGAACCAATAAACGCTCAGCCGACGCAGACAATGTCCGCACCTTGCGATGAATGTGCTCGCCGAGCGGCCTTTTGCTTACTTCTCCGAAGTCCCGGTCGCAAACGGGACAGATATCGTCGGCGATGAAGGATGTAAGCTCAGCCAATGCCGATCCGAAACTGCCCGCACCGCTCGGCAACTGCGCGATCTCCTCTTCAATTGTATCACGTTGACGCCGTGCGACGTCGCGCTCATCCAGCGCCGCAGCATGCCGAACGATATCGCTTCGTGCGCGTGATACGTAGTCTGTCAGCTGCTTATGCTCGGCGCGCAAGCGCGTTAGCGCCTCTTCGGAGAATTGCGCCGGATCGTTTGACGCCGAGAGGTCAGGCAGCAACCCTTCGATGCGACTGCGAAGACGGCTGACCTGTGCACCATGAGTTGTCTCCCATTGCGTGAACTTTCGGCCGGCATCGTCTGCACTGATCCCCACGACTTGCGTGCCGGGAGATATGACGCTTTGTGCATGGATGATCTCACGTCGGATCGACGCAAGCTTTCGCTGCTGATCTGCAAGCCGTGCGAGCACCTCAGCGTCAACGGGTTCCGCAAGTGCCGTGGCGACGTCGTCCAGCGTCTCCTCTCGTACTTCTACGGACAACTCGAGTTCAGCACAGAGTGTCGCGAGTTCGCATATGCTTGCTTCAACCTGTCCGTGAAACTTTTCACGACTCTTACGTTGATCGACGAGTAGATCTTTAAACCTATCCTTTTCACCTTCTGCTTCCAACCAGCCTTCCACATTTTTGCGGACGTTACGCACATCCACAAAAGGTTTCAGTCCGGCCTCAAGCGTATCCAACCGATCAAGCCCCAAAAGCTTGCTAACGAATTGGGCCAGGGGGGAACCAGCATCGTTCCTGGCGTCCTGATAAATTTGGAGCAGCTGACCGAGCAGGGATTGCGGCAGGAATGCCCGCTCCCGGAAAAAGGAAGCAAGGGGCTCGGCCAGCGTATCGTTTGATTGCGCCCCGGTTGCGCTCAGGATCGACTCGAATTTTCGTTCTGATGTTCCCGTAGACGTCCGAAGCAGAATACTGCCCTCGGCCGCTGACCGGTGAAGCAATTGGCTCTCGTAGTCCGGATCAGCACGCAGCAGCGACTGTACCCTTCCAGTCAGCGCAAGCTCGGCAGCGGATAGAAAGCTCGTCTTTCCTGCCCCGTTTTCACCATGGAGAAGTACAACCTGAGCGTCGAGGGGAGCATGGACATGGCCGCGGATGCTGCGGAAGTTCGTGATGTCCAGGCTCTTGAGGGTGAGGTCGCTCACGACTCGTCTCCTCTGGGTTCGAACTGGAGCGCACTTCCGATCAGCCCGGCTACGGCATCGGTCACTGCATCTTCACCGATGCCGGATGTGCTGATCACAATGTCTATAAGCGCTTTGTTCGTGTCAGCCGGCAAGGTTCGAATGAGCTGCTCCATGGCCGGACCGCTGCCATCCTGCGTTGGCGTCGGGGGATCCGGAAGGGTCAACGGCAACAGTACACGAATCCGATCGTCAAGCTGACGCTCGGCATCCTTATCCACTGGCTTGCCTGCGACATCAAGCGCGACGCCTTCAACTTGGAGAACCCGGCAGGTCTCGGACAGCGCTTCAATTCCGTCAGCGAGTACGGCCCCTGCAAGAATGGCAGTGACGACAAAGCGCGACCCGGTGACGTCGAGGGCACGGCTCAATGCCTCCACGCGGTGGCGGACTTGCCTGCCATCACGATCGCCAAAATCCCCGGTCGTTGTGTCTATCAGCAGAATGAGATCGAGCGATCTGCCGTCGCGGCCCCGCATTGCCGATGTGAACGCAAATTGGACACCCGCCATCGTGAAAGGGGCTGGCAGGTCGCTGTAGCCCGCGCTGCGCAGCCGCTCCTGGATGGCCAGTACAAGGGGGGAGCCGGTCATTGTATCATCTCCGCGGCGAAATCCTGCTGGAGTGTCGTGGCGTCTCCGCAACGGGAAAGCAATGCGCCTAGACTGACATGAGTTGTGCCGATACGACCGGTACGCCCCGGAGGAGAGCTGACGCGCCGCGCGCTCACACTGCCTCCAGTCAGGCAATGCCAAGCATCGTCGGCATGCACGACGATCGCGTTGTCGTTGACAAAGGCTCCCCTGCTCTGAAGAGCAATGGCCTCTGTTGCCGACTTGACGACAAACAGGGGGCGATCCACGGCCCCTGACCTTGATGCGCGGGTGGTCATTGCGCCGGATGTCAGATCGTTTGACGCCGGCAAGCCCAGTTCCCAATACCCAGCCTTGGATCCGTAATGCAGCAGGGACAGCGCGATCCCAAGCCGCGCTATGGATTGGGCGTTGGCATCGCCCGCGATCAGGCCAACTCTCGCATGGCTCAGGATCTCGTAACCATCAGGATTCGTCGGAACGGCGCCGCTTCGGAACAGAGAGAGCATGCGTGACCATAAAGTGAGGGCTTGATTTACGAAGGCGGTTCGATCAAAGGCGCCAGGGAGGGGCACCGCGTGATGAGCGACCTCGTCCCGAAATGCCTTGAGTAACGGCTCAAGTGCAGCCGCGATCGCCCCCTTCCCTATGGAAGCGAGACAGAGCTGCATCAGCTGCACAAGTTTGCCTTCAAGCACTCTCAAGGCTAAGGCGATCAACACCTTCTCGCCCCAGGCACGCAGCAGCGTGGCCTCGTGGACAGCCACTGGGTCGTTGTCATACGCATCGCCATAGCAAAGGCGCAGCACGTCGCGTTGGCCCAACTGGATCACATCCTCGCAGAAGATATGCGCCGGAGCCTTCGGCGCGCAAGGCCAGGGCCAGGGATTGATTTCCCGCGCGCGCGAGAAGATCGTCTGCAGATTGGTGTCCTGGATCGAAAGCCCAAGCACCATTGTCTTGTGACGCGCTGCGATGCCAACGACCTCGTGACGCATCGCGGCAAATTCAGCCTTTTCCGGCCAACCTATGATCTGGGTGTGGCTTCCGATCAGATATTTTCTGAAGGTCCCCGGCTCGCGGGTCGCATGCACGATGCAACCATGGAACTTCAGCAATCGTGCCCGGCCGGGGGGATCCCGGAGTTGATCCGGATCGACGACGACCTGTAGAAAGCCTGGCACCCCATTGCCGAGCCGCTCGATCGACGCCTCGATCGCGCCGTCCCAATTGGCCGACGCGATATCTTGTACCACGCCTTCAAGGGCAAGAACGGCGATGCACAGATGCTCCGCGGCAGGTGGCTTGGGATTTCGAAACGCCTCCCTGATATCAATCGCTTCCCACAAAACAAAATCGGCGGGCTTGCCAGCAACACGAATATCAAGCACGCGCGAATATCTGTTCCAGAGTCGATCAACAATCGTATTTCGCTCCGGCCAAGCGGAAAGCGGCTGCCCATATTGCGCTTGCACGCTGGCGGCCGGGACCTCTGCAAGCGCCAGGAACTCTTCAAGTGCTGGCATATAGTCATTCGCCGTGGCCGGATTGATGGCTTGACTGCGAATATGATCAAAGGCTCGCTCGATCAGGTCGCCGAGACGGGGAGCCTGTCTCGAAATTCCCGAGCCGACCCAGAGTGCAAATTCGCCATCCGCGACCGCGCGAGCAACGTCGGCGAACTCGTTTTCGAGCTTTGCAAGTACCTCGGGAACCGTAATATCACTGGCGGTCGGCGTCGGTGGCACGCTCTCTCTACTCCCTTCACAGCGCTATCGGGCATTACCCTCGAATGACAGCCCCATTCTTCCGCGTCATCGGAGCTAATGCCAGCAAAAATTGAAATAAATAATAAATTGATATAGTTTGTATTCTAATGGAATGTTGACCATCCTCAGAACAAGGGGCCTGTTCTCGCTACATTCCTAATGGTAGGGTCCCATACACGCGAAAGGCGGCCCGCTTGGTGAGGGGGTGGAGCACGCCGGCAGCCACGGCGCGGGAGAGCAGCAGGCGGCTGGCGGCGGCTGACAAGCCACAGCGCTGCGCCAGGATGACACCGGTCACCGCCGGCATTTCGGTCAGCAGGTCCGCGACCAAGCCGCCGCGTCCGGTGGAGCGCGCCGGCTTCAGGACTTGGTGCAGGCGCTGATGGGCTGTGCTCAGCCGCCCATGAAGCGCCAGCCCGACCTCCGCCGCGCGCCGGCAGGCGTCCAGCCAGTCGATCACCGCGCCGTCCTCGGTGAGCAGACGGTCCGGCCGGTAGCGGCCGAGGTGCCCGCGGAAGCCGAGGGCAGGGAACAGGACCAGGCCGTCGGTCGCGCCGAGCCGAACGAGCAGCTGCGGCACCAGGGCACGGCCGACGGCGCCGCCAACCGCGCCGGCGCCGCCGCTGGCCGACCAGTGGCCGAGGAACCCGCCGGCGGCGATCAGCGGCGGCAAGTCGTGCCAGCGGGCCATCGCCTCCGGCGTCAGCGCCCGGGCCAGGGCGGCGTGGGCGGCGGCGGGGTCCGGCACCTCGATCAGACTGGGCGGCAGCCGCTCCCGCAGGAGGCCGGCGGCGATCTCGCCGGGCCGGCCCTTGAGGCGCAGGCGGGCGGCGGCGGCCAGGCGGTTGGCGGTGAAGAGCTGCCGGGGATGGCGGGCGGTGACGGCGCGCAGCAGACGCAGGATGCCGGCGGCGAGGGCGACGCGGTCGACTCCCTCGACGGCGCGCTCGGCGTCGGCCGCCAGGGCGCCGACCGCCTGCAGGCGGAGCTCGTCGGCATCGACCGCGATGGAGTCGAGGGCGGCGGAGGCGGCGGCCTCCTCGAGCAGCATGTGGGCGAGCCAGCCGCGGCGCACGGCGGGCGGGGCGGCTGCCAGCCGGTCGTCGAGCCGGGCCAGCCGGTCGACCGCTGCCGACAGGGCGGAGCCGGCGTCATTGGCCATCCCGGCGGGCCACGCGCCGGGCAAGGGAGAGTTTGACAGCCGCCGCACGGTTTTAGGACCTCTCAGATGGCTGAAATACTGGACACACTGCGATGAGATGCAAGCTAACACGCTGTTGGCTTGCGCATGCTGGAGGATCGCCGGAAGGCGCGCAATGGCGGCTGTACTGCGCGAAAATTTCCCTTTTCGCGCAGGAACCCTCCGGCTAGGCTCGGCACCGGACAGCCACCGGGAAACCGGTAAATTCTCCCCGCCCACCGCCGTCTCCGGACCCCGCCGATGCCCTACGTCGCGCTCGACCGCCGCTTCGCAACTCTGTCTCCCGACGACGTTGCAGGTGATCCCGACTGGTCAGCGCCGGCAGCGGGCACCGACCAGGGGTGGGCGGCGTTGCTCCAGGACCCGGTGACGGTGATCCTCGGGCCGGGCGGCACCGGCAAGACCACTGAGATGCGGGAGCAGGCCCGCCGCCTGCGCGCCGGCGGTCGGGTGGCCGTATTCGTTGCGTTGGAGCAGTTGGTTGACCAGACGCTGGCCGAGGCACTGGACGGCGAGGAGGCCGCCGCCTTCGCAGGCTGGGTTCTGGCGGGCGGCGAGGCGGTCTTCCTGCTCGACGCGGTGAACGAGGCGAAGCTGGTCAAATCAGGCGCCTTGTCCCGCGCGCTGAAGGCCTTCGCCAAGGACGCCGGCCGGGGGCCTCTGCGGGTTCTGCTCTCCTGCCGGCCGAGCGACTGGCAGTACCACGCCGATGCGGACACCGTCCGCGACGCGCTATGTGACCTCTTTCAGCCCCCCGTCCCGGTCAGCGCTCCCGGCGCGAGTGGAGAGTTGGACGACCCGACGGCCGCCCCGGGAAGCCTGATGGCCGTCCCCTCAGCATCGGCGCCTGTCCCTGTCGCGGTTGCCACCGTGCGCCTGCTCCCGCTGGACGAAGCGCGCATCCGCCGGCTTGCATCCAATTATGGCGTGGACCGTGCCGACGCCTTCATCGATGCCTTGAAGGAAACCGGTCATCTGTTCCTGGCCGGGCGGCCGCGGGATCTGGAATGGCTCGCCGAGTATTGGAACCGCGAAGGTCGGATCGGAACGCGGTGGGACATGCTGGAGCTCAACGTTCTGGCGAAGGTGAAGGAAGCCAACGTGGTCCACAGCGACTCCGACCCCCTCTCGCCGGAGAAGGCGCTGTGGGGCGCCGAACGGCTCGCCGGTGCCACCATCCTGGGTCGCCAACCGGCCATCCGGCTTCCGGACTCAGGTCCGCTGTTGGTTTCAGCTCGCTCGGCGCTCGATCCGGCCACCGTGCTTCCCGACTGGCCCGCCCGCGAGATCGCCGCGTTGCTCCGTCGGCCCCTGTTCGAGGAGGCCCCTGGTGGCCGGGTGCGATGGCATCACGCCTCGACTCAGACCTATCTGGCAGGACGGTGGCTGTTGGGCCTGCTGAAGGCGGGCTGTCCGGTCCCTACGGTGATCGATCTGTTCACCAGCGAGGTCGATGGGCAGCGCTACCTTGCCCCATCGCTGCGGGAGGTTGCTGGTTGGGTCGTCTGCCGTCACGCCGCCGTCCGTGAAGCGTTGACTCCGATCGCTCCAGAGCTCGTTCTGCTGTGGGGGGATGCCGCGCAAGTGCCGGTCGAGGCGCGGGCGAAGGCGCTGCGCATCCTCGCTCAGCGTCATCCGGAGACTGTTTCATTTGAGTGGTTCGTTGAGGCCGGTGATTTGGTCCGGCTTGCCGACCCGGCGCTCGTGCCGACTGTCCAAACCTTGCTTGCCGAACCGGGAAGAGCTGTGGCGATGCGCCGGTTCCTGCTCGATCTCATCCGGGTCGGGAGATGGCGGGAGGCGGCAGAGACGGCCCTGACCATCGCGACCGATGCGACCCAGGACCTGCGGATCCGGATCGCCGCCGTGGAAGCGGTCGGCGCCGCCGGCGACGCGACGGTGCATGCCCGGTTGCGGGCCTACGCGCTGGAGACGCCGGAGCTGCCCAATGCTTTTCTGGTACGGGTTGGGACCGCACTGCTGCCCGACGCCCTATCGGTCGAGGACACCGCCGCTCTGTTGGCGAAGTTCACCATGGTGCTGCCCGACGCGATTGGGGACGCAAGCTACGCCGTCGGGCGGCACTGGGTGGACACCGTCCGACCGTCCGACCGAGAGACTCTGCTGGCTCATCTTCTCGATCTGATCACCACGCCGCCGCACGCTCCCGGGCAGAGGAGCATGCGGACCATGCCCCTCTCGGAGCGCTATGGCTGGCTGATCCACGCCGTTAACCGGACCGTGACCCTCGAGGTGACCCGGACCGCAGAGGACGCTGAGGAGCCGGCACCGGTTCTCATGCGGGGTCTCCAGCTTCTCTACGAGTGTGTCCGCTGGGGCGGGCCCAGGGTGCACGAACGAGATTCCCTTGCGGCAGCACTTGCCTTGAACGTTGCTGTGCGGTTTGCACTCTACACCATAGTCCTGTCGACTGCCGACGATCCTCAGAGGGCGTTCATCGGCCTGGAAGGGCGGTTCTGCCGGTCACAGCCCGGTGATGTGCTTGAGTTCCTGAGGCGGTCGGACGAGGCCGAAACTTCGGAGAACCGGCGGCGGCTGTTGCTCGGGGCCTGCGTGGTCGCACACCGGCATGGGATGGCCGAAGATGTGCGCGCCCGGCTTGAGGCCGCGATCGCCGCCGCCAACTTGCCCCCGTCCCAGTTCGAAGAACTGCGGCACTGGATCGAACCGGCACCGGCCGTTTCACCTCTCACATCGGACACAGACGCAGACACGGGTGCGGCCGAAGCCGCTGCCGCCGAGGCGGCAGCCTTGGCCGATGCGCGTCGTCGCCTGACCGAGGAGATCGATGCGCTCCGGCGCGGCGAGGCCTTCGGTGCCCTCCAGTATCTGGTTGGTCAGATGCGTCTATTGCCCGGAGCGACAGCGATGCGGTGGGGGCAGGCCAACATCGACTCCTTGGCAGCGCGCTTTGGGGTCGCCATCAGGAACGCGGCCGCCGAGGGCCTCGTGCGGTGGTGGCGGGGCTGGTGTCCGCCACTGCCCTCGCAACGGGATGATCCGTCCTCGGTCGAACAGGGCGTCGTCGTTGGTCTTACCGGCTTGGCGGTCATTGCCGCGTCGGGCGGCGACCTCGCCGGGTTGTCGGCCGAGGACACCCGGACCGCGGCGCACTACGCGTTGCGGGAGATCAATGGACCGCCGGATTGGTTCCCGGTGTTGCTTGCAGCCCATCCGGACGTGGTGGGCGCTGTTCTCGAAGCCGAGATCGCCGGGCTGTTTGGGGAGGGTGCCGACGATGCCGCGTGACCGCCAGAGCCTGCGCGCCATCGCCGCCCTGGAGCCGGCCGCCAAGCTGGTCGCCGGTGACCTGCTGACACGGTTGGAGCAACGCACCCCCGACGGGACGGATGGCCTTGTCGACGCCTTGGCCATCATCGCCCAAGGGACCGAGGAGGACCGCTCCCGTCTGGCCACGCTGAGCGCCCTCCGGACGGCCGATCTCTGGAGCAACGACCGCGACAACGCCTGGCCCTGGCTGCAGGCCTGGATGGGCACCGATGTCGCTGCAGCCTGGAGCTTCGTTGAACGCGCCCTGGCGGCCGCCCCCGACGACCCGCGGGCGGTGTTGGTGCGGGTCCTCGGCTTTTGGGATGAGGTCCGCTTCGACGTAAAGACCATGTGGAGCGAGCTTCGCGAGCAGCCGGCCCTGCTGGCGAGGATCATCCCCACCGTGTTCCGGTACCTCCCGCCTGATGAGGATCCACAACACACTGGGGTCTATGAGGTTACAATCGAGGACCGGGCGGTTGAGATCCGCGGCCGGCTCACCCGCCTGCTTGAACAAATCGCCGGGCCGGAGGCGCATGCGGCCCTGAAGGCTCTGGCAGTGCATGCCGATCTGGCGGCGGTCGCGCCCGTCTTCCGAGATGCGGTGCGGCGGCATGGCGAGGCGGTCGCCGATGGGGAACCCTGGACACCGGCTCAGATCGTGGCGTTCGCCGCCGAACACGAGTGCGATCCCAGGACCCCCGACGACTTGTTCCGCGTGGCCTGCAACCGGTTGCGGGCCATCCAGCACGACATCGAGGAGCGGGATTTCGGTGACCGGGGCCTCTTCCCACCGAAGACCCCCGAAATATCGCTGCAACGCTATTTCGCGGGACGGCTCGAGCGGGAGAGTCGTGGCCGGTACGACGTGACCCGCGAGGAGGAGGTCGCCGACCACAAGGAGCCGGACATTCGCCTCCGCCGCGCGCAGGTGGGGGTGGTCAGCATCGAAATCAAACCGTTGGATAGCGGGCGCTATTCGGTGGCCGAACTGAAAGACACGCTGGAGACCCAGCTTGTCGGCCAGTACATGCGGGCGGTCGACTCCCGCCACGGCATCCTGCTGCTGTGCATGATCGAAAGCCGCAGGTGGGAGATCGAGAACCCGGACGGCACCATCAACCGGTTCGCAGGCTTGCCTGATCTCCTCAGGGTTCTCAACGACGCAGCGGTCGGCTTGGTGGCCCGCCGCCCTGACATTGACGGCCTGACGGTGATCGGCATCGATGCGACCCCCTGGGAAAAGGCAGGCAAAGCGAGCAAGACGAAGAAAGCGAAGGCTCCTGTGAAGCCCGGTCGGCAGGCCAAGGTCAAGACGGCCGCTCCAGCGGAGGGGACGTGACCCATGGACCGGCCGCTCCCTCCCTCCGACGTCCAGGTTCCAGAGAACCTGCCGCCAAGCGCTTCTGCAGAGGATCTGGTCACGCCGACGGTGCTGCAGGCCTTGGAGACCGCCGACCGCCTCATCGAGCGGTCGTTGGCGGACGGCACCCGGGCGGTCTACGCCCGCGCCTGGGCGCGCTTCGCCGGCTGGTGCCAAGGCCAGGGGATGGCGGTGCTGCCGGCGACGCCGGCGACGCTCGCCGCCTTCCTGGCGCACCACGCCGGTCCGCCACCCCAGGCCGGCTCCCGTACCACGGAGGGGGCGCCAACCGGGTTGTCGCCATCTCGCCTCGAGGTGGTGCGGGCGGCCGTCCGCCGGGAACACACCCGCGCCGGTCACCCTGATCCCGGCGCCGATCCGCGCATTGGTCAGCTGCTGCGCGGGGTCCGCCGGAGTTGGGCTGAGCGCGGTCAAAGCCGGCGCCAAGTCGAAGCCCTGACGGCGTCCAGCCAGGGCGACACCGATGTGCCGACGCTGCGGCTGGTGGTCGAGGCGATCGACACCGCCAAGGTCCGCGGTGTGCGCGACACGGCGCTGGTTCTGGTCGGCTTCGCCGGCGCCCTCCGGCGGTCCGAGCTGTGCAGCTTGACCTGGGGTGACGTGCGGTCGGCCGCCGGCGGGCTGACCGTGACCCTGCGCACGTCGAAGACCGATCGCGATGCCAAGGGGCAGAGTGTCGGCATTCCCCGCGTCGGCGGGCGCCTGTGCCCGGTTGGCGCCCTCGCCGCCTGGAAGAAGGCCCTGCTTGCGGCCGGTCACACCGTCAGTACCGCCGACCCGGTGTTCCGCGATGTCAGCCGCTGGGGCCATGTGGCGGCGGCGGCCCTCCATCCCAGCACGGTGGCGCGCATCGTCAAGCGGCTGGTGGCGGCGGTTCCGACCGAGGGGCTGAACGAGGAGTTGCGCCGACGCCTCGACCCCGCCCGCTATGCCGGACACAGCCTGCGTGCCGGCTTCGTCACCACCGCGGCGATCGAGGGTAAAGACATCATCGACATCCTGATGACGACCCGCCATGCCGAGCCGCGGACGGTGATCGACTATGTCCGCACCGAACGGCTGGCCGGGCGCAACGCCGTGCGTGGCGCCCTGGCGCGCCCGGGCGAAAGCGCGGCGGCTGAAGAGCGTTCAAACGATCTGTCGCAAGGTTGATTTTTCCGCCAATTCTCGACGCACCTGCAGTGCCCATCCCAGGAAAGCCCACTCCATGCATCAGCACCTGACCGACCTTGATGCCCTTGCCTTGACCGTCCGGGAGCCGCGCTCACGCGACTATATCCAGGAGGCGATCGCCGCCTATCGGGCTGGGGCCTATCGGGCGGCAATCGTCGCCACTTGGGTGGCGGTCTCCTTCGATCTCACCATCAAAATTCGTGAGATTGCAGTCGACGGCGATGGCCAAGCGAATGAGGAAATGGCTGCGTTCGACGGGTGGGTGCAAGCGGGCAATCAAGGCAAGCTCCAGGAATTTGAGGGAAAGCTATTGGGCAAGGTTCAAAGCAGATTCGGTTTCCTCAACGCACAAGACGTGCTGCACCTTGAGCGCCTGAAGGAGGACCGCAACCACTGCGCCCATCCAAGTTTCTATGGTGATCAGGATCTCTTTGCCCCTACCTCCGAACTGGTGCGGATGCACATCGTCCACGCCGTCACCCTGGTGTTGGCCCGGCCCCCGATCCAAGGACGGGTGCTGATCGAGCGTTTTATGACCGATCTGCGGTCGCCGGCATTTCCACGCGACGGTGACAAGCTCGCCCGCTACATGAACGAGCGATACCTTGATCGCGTCCGACCGGATTTGTTCGGAAGGTTCGGAACGACGTTGGTGGCGGCGGTTGTAAAACCATCCGCTGAGCAAGTGTCCAGTAACGACGTATTGCTGACTACAGTAATGGCGTTTGCTCGCACGCGACCCGATGCGTGGCGTGCAAGCGTTGTTCCTGGTATTCCAAGGCTGATAGAAGGGCTGACCTCAGAGCAGCTGCCTAACCTGTTCCGCCTTCTCAAAGCTGCTCCTGATCTGTTGCCGCTTTTGGACGCAGGGACCCTCCACCGCCTGGAAGCCCTGATTGACACCATGAGTGAACGCCTGCGGCAGGCGCCCCCTAGCCTGTTCGGGGGTGAGAAGTCCTTTACGCTGAGCGCGACCGAGATGGCGCTGTTCGCGGGGATGGTGGTGCCACAACTGACCGATCGGTTGGTGGCCGTATTCGAGCAACTCCCTCGTGTGGCGGCGAACAAGGTGTTGGAGGAGCACCCGAACCGCCGGTTTCTCAATCATGGCTACACCCGCCTACGCACTGCCCGCGACTTTCGTTCTGCTGAAGCGCTCTACCGGAGTTACATCGCCCCCCTGGCCGGCATGATGCAGGCGGAGGACGTCCCAGCCCTTCTCGACGCTGTGATGAGTGATCGGCAGATCTGGGATGCGACTGACATACGCAGCCAGTTGGCGTCGACGGCGCGGGTGCTGCTCGAACGAGGAGAAGCCCGAGCCGCCGACTGGGAGCGGTTCCGCGCCTTCATCTTTGAGAAGGGAGTTGAGTCCTGGTACGGCGAGCTTCGGGTGGTCTTACATGACGGCGGTGTTGTGGAATGGCCGGAGACGCCGGATGCGGATGAACTGGACGAGCAACCGGAATGAGAGGTGGCGCGTGTTCTTACCACGCGCAGTCGGCGCTTGTTGACCGATTGGGAAGGGCGGCGGGCCGAGGTCAGATTGTCGGCCGAGACCGTGACAGCCCTCGCCGGTTGGCGGGCGGTGGCGCCGCCTAGGATCGAGTTGCTCGTCGCCTGTCGCGACGAGCATGTAATCGAAGTTCGTTGTTGGTTCGGGAAAAGGTTCGTTGAAAATCCGTCGGCAAGATCGTTGATAGCGAACCATAAAGTTCGATCATCTGATGCATGTTGGGATTCGTCACCACCGACGGAGAGACCGATGAATAGCCCAGCTGCTGGAAGCCCGAACGGCGACAATCGTAGCGCCTCTGTGATCAATAGCCGCATTGAGGCCCAAAGGGGGCGCATGCGACCGCTGGAGGAAGTTCAGGCTGCGTTTGTCCGTGGGCGTATTGCTCATAACAAACCGCTGACGAAGAAGAAGGACCTTCTGCAGCTCGCTGAAAATCTTAACCGTATTGTTGAACAGGCCTGCACGGTAGTAGGTAAGGACGGTCGCTGTGTAACCAAGTCAGCTATTGCCGAAGAGGCTAGCATGCTGGACAGCAACGGGAAGAGTGGCCGCTTTTATGATTATATGGTCGATCCTTCTCTGCCTGAGGAGGAAAAGCGTAAGCGTGTCGAGACACGGCTGGTAAAGAAGCCCGCGAATTACCTGAAGATCGCCGAGGTGGCTGCACGCCTGGCTGGACAGTCAACTGACTGGGCCGCGATTACGCTCGTTGATCGGACAGGGTTCGCGGAAGGAATGGATGCCTTGTCGGAAGACAGTGAGGCTGAACACCTTCACATGCTTGCCGATGCCCTAAAAGGTGAGGCTCGCCGAATTGCTGATGCAACGGGGCTCAACTGGTATTTCCGGACCATCGACGAGCAAGGCTTGTCACCCAATGGCAGCAACTGGGAACCGGACGCGCAAGCCTTTCTATGGACGTGGATGGCAACTCCATGGATCGATCTATTCACCGAGGAAGTTGCGGCATTCCCGGCCCTCTGGTGGACTAAGGAAAGGAACAGCAAGCCGCAGGAGAAGATTGCACGGGTCTGTCGCCGTGTCAGCCTTGCCCTGGCGCCGTTTGGTCCGAACCAGGAGGTCCGCGCCTACCTTGTGCGGCGCCCGGTCCTGGCTGTTACCGACAAGCCGAAAATTCGCCGTGAGGGTGAGCGGCCGGATTTCTTCGACTTCGATGCCTCCTTGCCTGTAATCACCTGGATGCCAGACGAGCGGGGGAATGTCTCACGTGCGGATGGGAGTGCCCTGGCAGTGGATCCGTCTGCCCGTATGGTCGAAGGCTGCTATGCCTGTGACATTCCCGGCGATGATCATGAATTCTTGGAGATCACGGGCGGAACTCTCGCCTCTGTCCTGGAGAGTGGCTTCCCGCTCGTTAACACGATCCTCCAGGACGCCTTCCATCTTCCAGCCGTAGCCTATACGAAGTCGCCGCCAGACAGCCGGGCTGCTCGTTTGGAGCGGCTTATTCGCAAGGGTGAATACGGCGGTGATGAGAAGAGCCGGCTCACAGTTCGTCTCGAAGCCAAAGCGCGTGAGTACGTTGACGGCTTGCGTGGCTGGGTCGATGCGGAGCGTGCGCGGATCGAAGAAGAAATGTTCCACATGGCGGGAGGTGGCCAATGAACGCCGCGTTCGAAAAGACGCTTGGTGGAGGTGCTGCCATACCGTCTGCCGTGCTAGCTGCGCGGCCAACAATTTATCGCGGCATTCGGATGGCTTCACGTTTGGAGAGCCGGTGGGCATTCTTCTTCGATGAGTGTGGCCTCGACTGGGTTTATGAACCGTGCCGGCTGCGGGTCGCAGGGTCTGATTATCTCCCCGACTTCTTTTTGCCCAGTCTCACTACATGGTTTGAAGCCAAGGGCCGCCTTGACGCGCATCATGCCGCTAAAGCTGTCGCTCTCTGGCAAGTGGTTTCTTGTCACGGGCAGCGCGTCGCGATTGGGTCCTCGAACGGACACCTTTGGGTGCCGCATCGTGCGGCGGACGGTAGCGTATCACTGGCTGGTACCTGTGCGCGGTGCATTCGCTGCCTTGGATGCTGGTTCATCAACCATCACGACCCGCATGCCCAATGTTGTCCGCATTGCGGGGCAGATGACGGCGGCGCAGGGGCCGTCGCTGCAGCCGCCGCCGCTTATACCGCCGGGCTGTCGCCGGGGTGGCCGGGCGGGTTCGATCCCAGCGGTTTTCGTTTTGCGGTCACAGACGCGTAATCGAGGAGTCCGGGGGAGCGATGCACCGGTGAGGCCGACCCCACTTGCCGTCGGCTTCAGCGACCACGTGGACCTACCCGGGCTGATGCAGGCGGGACGCTGGTTCTCACCAGTGATGCTGACTTGTTGCACCGAGCGCCTGCGGGCGACGCGAGGTGCGGTGGCTCGGGTGCGGCGGGGAAAGGACGAGGAAAACAGCGGACGGCTCAAATAGGCTGACAACGAAAAAACCTCAGGAGAAAGCGACAGTAGGGCTATCGCGTACCGTCCTCGCCTCAATGCAACACGCCCGTAAGGGTCGAAAAGCGCCGACTGGCCGTACCGGATGAGCGTTAACGCAGATTTCGGAGTCGGTCCCGCAGGGCCTCGGCATTCGGCGCATGGGCTGGGTTCTTAGGTGAGCGCAGTCTCAGCTTTTTCAGCCCGTCCGCGAATTTAGTCCCGGCGATGACGGCTGAGACCATCAGCACGCCTCCTTTGTCGGGGTTGAAAGCGATCAGGTTCTGATCGAACAGCGTATGGATGTCGGCGCGAAGCAGCAGACCGTTGGCGACATGGTCGGTATGTTTACCAAGGTGCGGGGCAATGTGAGCAGCCTCTAATGTCTCTACCAAGTCGCAGCCGGTTACAGCACAACGCTCGCTATAGGCGGCCAGCAGCGCCTTTCGGAATGCCCGTTGGCCTTGGCGTTGTACAATCGCACGCAGGGCTCGGGTGCGAGCATCCGTCGTGTCGGACGGATCAAACGCGCCGTCTCGTTCAGCAGCCTCGCAAACTGCATCTAAGATGGAGCCGTCGTCCTCCGCTCTGTGGACGCCGAGGGAGGCCAATCCATCAAGGAACGTGAGCGAATTGATGCGCTGGGGATCCAGTATTTCACCGGTCGCGAGCCTCTTGGCGATCAGCCCGAAGATCTTAGCTGGATACCGTCGCCCGTTCACCAGCACGAAGTGGGCCGTCGCCCACCGATTAGTGCCGGCGAACGACTTTACCTGTTCGGCCGAGTTCTCATCGATGAATGCGGCGGCGGCCAGGATGTGCTCATCCCGCACCCCCTTTGCAACCTGCGCCGCCAGCGTTTCCCCCGCGTTGTCCTGCGGGACCGGAGGGGGAGCCGAACTGTCCGCCGGCGCCTTTGCCCTCAACACGAGGTATTCGATCCGCTGATCGGATGGTGGTTCGCGGAAGACCTGTCTACGCACGGCCATGCGCACGCAGCCTCGATCCAGCTGAAAGACTTCGCCGTCGGAGAACTCGAAAGCCCAAGGCACCCGGTCCTCACCTACATGTTCCGCTATCCGGCGGGCCTGATCCTCAAACCATAGTTGACGACCACTGTTTGGCTTTCCCTCTGACCGCAACTCTCCGAAAGTGGGAGGCGGCTTTCGGGTCCATTGGGAGAAGGGCGGCTTTTCGCCTACCTCCTTGCCTGGGTAGACGTAGTCAGGGGTCGGATACGGCAACTTGAAGGGGGGCATAGGCGTCCAGGATCGAAGCGGATCATCTCCGTATCATACCGCATTTTGAGAAGGGCAGCCCAGGACCGGCTGACGGCCGACGTCGACCTTCCCGGGCCGATGCAGGCGGGAGAGTAGGCAGCACGCTCTCACGACTGAGCTGCCAGATGCGAGCTGAGCACTTCAGCTGTTTGCAAATGGTGATTCGCTTCGTGTGCGGTTGCCCGTATCGGCCGCCAGCTGGAGCGTCAGGGCATCCCAACGAAAACCGGCGCAAGGACTTGGGCGCCTTCGAGCGTCAAGGCTTTGCTCGACCGGGCATGCGAGTAGGGCTTGCTTCACCACACCGAGGACTAGACCTGACACTTGTCCAACCCGTAGAGCGTCCCGCCCCCCGACGTAGCGGGGAAGGACGATGCAGAGTTTGAGATGAGCGGAGTATCTCTGTTTCTCGGACGTAACGATCGCTGGATTGCTGCGCATGTTGCGAGGGTGTAGAAGATAGCAATACACCAGCGACGTGTGGCTGCGGATGCATCTGGCGGAACTCCATCTGGAGAATTTTCGGCTCTTCGCGCGTTTGACGCTTACATTGAGTCCCGGGCTGAACGTCCTTGTGGGTGAGAACGACGCCGGGAAATCGGCGATCATTGATGCGGTTCGTTTGGTTGTCGGTGTGGCCGGACATGACACTGTTCGGGTCGATGCGGATCGCGATTTCCACTGGAGGAATGATCAGTTGGAGCCGGAAGCTCGGCTATCGATCACCTGCAAGTTTGCCGGCATCTCCGAGGCCGACGCCGCCGGCTTTATCGAGCATCTCACTTACGAGGGCGATCTCGGATCACCGCAGGCGCCCGTTCTGTACCTGACGCTGGTGGCACACCGTCCCACCAGAGAGGAATCGGCCAAGGTCAAGCACGCTTCTCGCTGGCGTGTCTCCGTGGAACTGCGATCGGGAAAGGATGGTCAGGGGCCCTGGTTCGAAGGACCCGCCCGGGCGCTTCTGGAAGCCACCTATTTGAAACCTCTACGTGATGCCGAACGTGAATTGTCATCCGGGCGGAACTCGCGTTTGTCGCAGATCCTCCGTCACACGCTGGCCATTGCAGGGGAAGATGACGAGGCGTTTGACGTCCAAGCCTTCGTCAGCGCCCTGGCCGCTGGGAAGTCTGACGTGTCGCTGCCGCAGACGCTTTTGCGGCGCGGTGAACTAGCCGATCATTTGATTGAAACCCACGCCGGGGTGAGCAAGGCACGCGCCCGCCTGAACGAGGACTATCTGCACCATCTCGCCTTGGGCTCCGACCGGATGTCCAGCCACATCGGCGTTGCGTGCGGCGCCGATGAGTTGCGGCTGCGGCTGTTGCTGGAGAAGTTGGAACTGCTGTTGCTTCCCAGCGGACCTCCAGCCGCCGATCCTGAGGCGGCGGGTGCGGCGATGACGCGCCCTCCCCGTCTGCATCCGCGTGGGCTCGGCTACCAGAACCTGCTGTTCATGGCCTGTGAGCTGCTGCTTCTGGGGCAGGATGAGGAGAAGATGCCGCTTCTTCTCATTGAGGAGCCGGAGGCGCATCTGCACCCCCAACTTCAGCTTCGCCTCATTGATTTTCTGCTGAGTCGTACCGAGCCAGGGCTTCGCTCCGCCGCCAAGGCGGAGACCGAGGAGGAGGCAGCGGATGCGGAACGGGGGGACAGCGACCGGAGCATCGGGAAGGGGACTCCGTCGGGAGCAGGCCATGGGGCGGCACGGCCGGACACCCGGTCGGAGCGCCCGGTGCAGGTGCTGATGTCCACCCACAGCCCGGTCCTTGCGTCGAAGCTGCCGCTTGGCAGCCTGATCGTTCTCGCGGGTGGTCAGGGCTTCTCCTTGGCGGAAGGCCGGACCCGGCTAGTTGCTGGAGACTACCAGTTCCTGCAGCGTTTTCTGGACGCGACCAAGGCCAATCTGTTCTTTGCGCGCGGCGTCATCGTCGTCGAAGGGACGGCGGAGGCGTTGCTGTTGCCGACCATCGCGGTCCTGCTCGGCATTGATCTGGCCAAGCATGGGGTGTCGATTGTCAATGTCGGCGGGACCGGCTTGCACCGCTACGCCCGGATCTTGATGCGCAGCGATGACGTTCCGGGCCCCTGTCCCGTTGCCTGCGTGACCGATCGTGACGTGCTGCCGGATTGCGCGCGAGAAATTCTCAAGCTGAAGCCTGGAAGCCGGCAGAAGACCGAATCCCAGATCGATGCCGATGCGTGGATGAAGGCGAAGGTCAAAGCGGACGGGCAACGCGTGAAAACGTTCGTCTCGGATCACTGGACCTTGGAGTACGATCTGGCACGCGCCGGACTGGAGCGCGAGGTCTACATCGCCGGTCGTCTGGCGGCACGCGGCGATGAGCCCGATGGCCCGGGCGAAACGACTGGAGCGGCTTGGACAGAGTGGGAAACCGAGGCCGAACAAGCCTACGAGCGATTGCGGGCAGCCTGCACTGACCCGATCGAGCGTGCGGTCCACGTCTACAAGGTGGTGGCGGCCGGCTCGAAAGCGGCGGCGGCTCAAATCCTGGCCCGTATCCTGGAGGAGCGCTACAGCACGGCCGCCGAGCGGCGGACCTTCGCCGGCAAGGTGCCACGCTACCTGAGCGAGGCCTTGCGGCATGCCACGGCCACCGACCAGCCGATGCCCGTTGCCAGAGCCGAGGTGCTTGTCGACGAATGAGCGAGTTTTTTTCGCTGCCCGTCATCAATGACGCCGATATTTTCTGGATCGAAGAGGCGCTGGGATTGCGCTTCGCGGGCGAGCGCCGGGATGTTCTGCAGGCTTTGGACTCCGGCGATGTCGAAGCCTGCCCGGGAAGCGGCAAGACGACGCTTCTGGTCGCCAAGCTGGCCATTCTTGCGCGCAAGTGGACGGCGCGGAGTCGTGGCATCTGCGTGCTCTCCTACACGACCGTCGCGCGCGATGAACTGGAAAAGGGAGTGCAGCGGGTACCGGAAGCGGCGCGTCTGCTGACCTATCCGCATTATGTCGGGACTATCCACGGCTTCGTGAACAGCTTCCTGGCCTTGCCTTATCTCCGATCATACCATATGGGGCCGATTGGCGTCCGCTTCATCGACGATGACCGATGCCGGGCTGTCGCACGCCGGATCGTTTGGGAGGATGATCGGTTCGAACCAATCCGCAAGTTTGCCATCATGCGCGCCCAGAGTTCATCACGGAAAGCTACGGCCGGTGCTCCGAAGAAGACCGCCATGGAGGTCGTGTCTGAACTGTGCGATGCGCTGGAGTACCGGGGGGCCGAGCTGGGCTTGGACCTCTCAGCCTTTCAGTTGAAAGATCCGAAGCTGCCCACCTACGAGGCTATGACGGAACTGCGACGCCGTCTCCGCCGACTCGGGTATTTCTTCCACAACGACATGTTCGCGTTTGGAGAGCGGCTGGTTGCCGAGGCGCCCCAGTATCCCGCTCTGATACGGCACCGCTTCCCCTGTGTTTTCATGGACGAGATGCAGGACACCCAACCTTTGCACGCCGCCATGCTGTCACGGCTTTTCCCCAAGGATGCCTGTGCGCTGCGGCAGCGCTTCGGAGACAGCGATCAGGCCATCTATGACGGAGACCGCGGCGAGCCCGAAGCCGTTCCGGTGGTGGATGCCTTTCCGGACGCGCAGGCGCGCAGCCTGCCGCGCAGCAATCGGTTCGGGGGCTGGATCGCCGCGCGGGCGTCCGCCGTGGCGCCGAGCCGGCGTGTGATGGAAGGCGATGCCTTGCATCGCTGGGGGACCTTGAAGGGTGAGCCGACCAGCAGCCGCGGCCACACCATTTTCCTCTTCGGCCCCGAGGCCATGCATGAACGTCCGCTGCAAGCCTTTGGCGCGCTACTGTGCCGAGAGTTCGACGGCGATACCCTTCACCATGGGGTGTTCACGGCCATCGGCCGGGTTCACGCCCCTCCAGGTCAGCGCGCGCGCAAGGCGGACCAGTTGCCGCACTCCGTCCGTGACTATTGGAACCGGTACGAGCCAGACACCTCCCGCCGCACAGCGCGGCCGCGTGTTCTTGCCGATTACCTGTGTCTGGCTCACCACCGACGAACCGAGAGCGGAGAATTGGGGCCAGCCATCACGGAACTGGCGTTGGGTCTGATCCATCTGCTGGAAGCGTGCGGAGCACCTGAATTCGGAACGCGCCATAACCCGCTTCGTCAACTCCGGGCGTATGCGTCCGAACGACCGGCCTTGTGGCAGGCGATACACAAATGGCTGTGGGACTGTGCAACCATGAGCACGCCTCCCAATCCAGCCACTTGGCCTGTCATCCGAGTCGCGACGGAAGCGCTCGTTAGAAGCCATCAGGAAGGAGGATGGCATCGTTCGCGCCAAATGGAACCGATCGATGCGTTTCTAGCGTGGCCGGAGGAGGCGATTGTCCGGGCGCCCGAACAGCCTCCCCGCCACCTCTATGTCCACCAGGGCGAGGACGGGAGGTCAGTGAACATCCGGCTTGGCTCGATCCACAGCGTTAAAGGGCAAACCCACACCGCCACCCTGATCCTCGACACGTTTTTTCACTCTTGCCACATTGGGCGACATTTTCGGCTGCTGGCTGGCCGTAAGAGCCCCATGGCCCTTGATGCGCAGCGATTGCTTTACGTTGCCATGACACGGCCAAGCCATCTGCTGTGCGTGGCGCTGAGAGCCAGCCATCTCGGTGAGGGCAAAGCCGCGCTTGGTTGGGAGCGTCGGCTGCAAGATGTCGGGTGGCGGATTGAGCATATTGCCCCCTAATTGTCAGGATGGGTGACCTCCTCCCCAACCATGTCGATCACCGTCCACCCGGTGAGATCCCTCCCAATACGGCATCGTGTCTGCATTCCTGTTTATCGCGCTGCAACAGAGTGATGACAATCCGGAGCTTCCCTATCGACAAGGAGGC
Organism: Azospirillum sp. HJ39; assembly: GCF_041507355.1. Classification (NCBI taxonomy): domain Bacteria; kingdom Pseudomonadati; phylum Pseudomonadota; class Alphaproteobacteria; order Rhodospirillales; family Azospirillaceae; genus Azospirillum; species Azospirillum sp. HJ39. The sequence continues at coordinate 3,021,710 of NZ_CP167911.1, forward strand.
GTGGCTATCGACGGCTCCAGAGAACAAGGTGCTGCGGTCGGCAGACGGAGTGAGTGCAACTGCGAGCCTCGAGAGATGGGCGCACGGAAATGACCCCGTGACCGGGCTGTCTGAGGTATGCTGAGGGAGCCCAATGCTTGGCAGGGACAGGGCTGCAACTGCCGCCGATGGCGCACCGGCGAGGTGGAGCTTCGATGAGGATGAGTACCGTTCGGACGAGGATCAGCGAGTTGCGGGCCGAACTCGAGACAGCGCGTGCACTCGAATTCGAGGCGATCGTGCGTCGGCGTGCGGTCGAGGCGCGCTTGGAGGAGTTGGAAAATCTGGTCGGAAGAGACGGGTGGCTGGGACCGACGCTTGACGGCTTGCCGGCGTTTGTAACGTCCGAAGCGCGTGGTCGGCGCATGATTGCGATCCTTGAGTGCTTGGCCGAGGTGTTTCCCGGCGGCCTCACCACTCCAGAGATCATTGACCGTGCACGCCGTCGCACCATCGAACTCAATCCGGGATCCACGCGTGCGCAGCTGTCACAAGCCCAGCGTCGCGGATGGGTTCAGCGCGACGGCCGCCGCTATATCCTGACAATCGCCGAGCAACCAGCCCGCCTGGGCCCGAACTCCTGACCAGGCTGCGGATGATGCCAAAGCGCAGCATATGACTCCACAAACCCGAATTCCCGGCGGTGGGCGCCGCATCTGAGACCGCGGCGCCCACCCATATTGGAGGGTTCCGCATGGCCGTCATGGGGCATGCGAAGTAGTGTTTTTCCAGCCTCTTTCCAGCTCTGGGGCTGTTTGACATGCTGGGCTGTCCACCGCAACGAATGATGCGCGAGAAGGCCGACCGGCCATCCTGACTTTGCAAGCTGCAGCGCTGTATGGGCGGGCATCCCAGGCAAATGGCGGGCCTGTCCGGCACGGCTGCAACCTGATCGTCGGACCGGAGGAGGATTGTCAGGTTCCCGAACGCGAGTGCGGGCTTCGGCGAATTCATCGCGCCGAAGAGGAGAAGCCGTATGCCTTCGCTCACAGACTGCCGTACCGACCAGCCACAACCGGAAAGCTCGGTTCCGCAGCGCCTGAGCCAGCCGGAGGGTGTGGATTGGCCAGACGACGATCAAGAGCGAACTTTGGCCGATTTCTTCCTGGAGCTTGTGCATTCAGGACCACCGATGCCGTTGCCGAGACCGTCTCCTCCGTCGATCGACCGGGTCTGGGCACCGCAAAGCCTTGGCGGTCCTCCACCGGATAACGGACGGTTTACCGCGCGCCACCCCGAGTTCACCTTTGGCGGCATCGACTGCCCGATCCGGGCCATCGGCCGGGCGCCGCGCAATTCCATCCGTGGGCGGCAGGGCCGGTTTCACAGCCGGAAAATGAAGCGGACACTGCGGGCGCGCTCGGACCTGGAGTTCGACATGTTCCTGCTGTGCGAACTCGACCCTGCCGTCGACGCCTACATCGAACAGCCCCTTCGGGTTCGCTATACCCTGGACGGGCGTACCCGCTGGCACATGCCGGACCTGTTCGTGCGTCGCGCCGGCGTCGGCACCTTCATGGCGATTATTTCCGAAGGGGAAGCCGCACTGCCGGACCGGGAACGGCGTTGGCCGGCGATCGGGGTGACGCTGGCACGGTCCGGGTTCGGGTATTGCGTCCAGACGGAGCGACACATCCGCCGACAGCCACGCGTCTCGACCCTTCGCACCCTGTTCGCCGACCGCCATGCCTCGCTTCCCGACGGCGCCATGTGGCGCCAGCTAGCGCTCGCCGTGCCGGCGGGGGCAACGGTCGCCATCAGTGCCCTCCTGGCCGGGTTTCCGCAGCTTGCGGCCAAGCACATCCACAGCCTGATCGTGCACGGATATCTGACAACCGACCTCGACACGCCGCTGGAGCCAGCCAGTCGCGTGTGGCGAAGCCGCCAGTCGTTGAATGGTCCTGGCTCGGAGCCGCTGTGATGCGGAGCTTCTGCTACGCCCCCAACACGTGCGTACGCATCGACGGCATCCCCATGCGGTTCGTGACCATGCAAGGCGATGGTGAGTGGCAGCTGGTGGAAACCCTCACGAACCGGCTGGTGACCAAAACCACGTCACAGCTGGACACCCTGTATGTCTCGGGAGCCCTGGTGCTCGATGCCGAGCGGGCCGATGATGCCCGCAAGCCGGACGATACCAAGAGGCGCCGTGCAGCAACCTCGATCACCGATCGGACGGAAGCCGAACAGCAGCGGATTTCCCTTCGGTCTGCCGTCCTGGGAGCCGTGGACGCTCGAGCAGCCGCGGGTGTCCATTTGAACTCCGTGGTCGTATTGGAAGACGGGCAGAAGACAACGGCGCTTGAGAAGATCCTCGCGGAGATCAGCAAGGAGCTCGGCCGTTCCAGGCCGGTGTCCACGCCCACCTATTACCGATGGAAGGCTGATCTCGCTGCTACCGAAGACAGATTGGACCTTGCTGGGCGGTCCGCCTGCTGCGGGCGCCACAATCAGCTGCATCCCCGGGTTCGGAAGATCATCCTGGACACCATGCGGGCAAAGCTTGATGACGCCCGCGAGAACAAGGGGGCCGCCGGCCACTCACCGACCTGCACGATGCGCTCCATCCGCAACACGGTCGACGATCTCCTCCGCCTGGAGAACAGACGCGATCCTGCGGCGAAATTGACGATGCCGTCGTTGCCGACCTTCTATCGCCTGTGGAACGAATTTCCGGCGTACGACCGCGATGTCGCCAAATTCGGCAAAGCAAAGGCCCGCCGCATGTATCGGGGGAGAACCGGCCATGAGGGACCTGAGGCCTGTCTCGACCTTGTGGAGTACGATGAGACCAAGTTGCCCTTCTTCTTCTTCGATGAAACGTTTGGCGTTCCACTCGGGCGGGCTTGGCTGAACTGGTATCTTGACGTCTACTCCAACCTTCTGGTTGGTTTCTATCTCGGCTTTGAACCTCCAAGCGATCTGACGATAGCGAGTGCCTTGCGCCACGCCTGTCTTCCCAAAGCTTATGTCCAGGCGACCTATCCGGATATCCAGAACACCCTGCCTGCGGCTGGCATCCCGCGCCTTCTCATCTTTGACAATGGTTTGTCCCAATATGGCGAGAGCATTCGCACCATTACATATGATCTCAACACTCCATACAAATTCACGAAGGTTTACACGCCCTGGTTCAAATCGGCTGTCGAGAATGCATTCAATCTTTTGAATAAACTTCTTCTCCAAGAAATGCCCGGGTTCGTTCTTGGCAACACCATCGATAAACAGGATTACGATCCGACCAAGAATGGCTGTATCGGGCTCCGGCATTTCCTCTACATTTTCCACAAATGGCTGATCGACGTTTATTGCAGTCGGCCTATGGGAACATGGAAGATCACGCCGAGAGATCGCTGGAACGAAGGTGTCCGATCGCGGCCACCGGAGTTCCTGGAGCGGGCGACCGATCTGGACCTGCTGTTCGGTATCATCCGAACCGGCACTGTCGATCACCGCGGAGTGACGTTCAAGAGCCTGTCCTACTACTCAGATAGTCTGCACGCATTCCGCCGCCAGTATGGCCGTCGGACGAAGGTGCGGGTGAAAATCGACCCGAGCAACCTGTCCGTCATCCATGTCTTCGAACCGAAGGAACGCTTCTGGATCCGCGTGGAGGCACTCGACAAGCATTACACGCAAGGCCTCAGTCTCCACCGTCATGAGTTGAACTTGAAATGGGCCAATGAACGGTACGGGCGCGAGGACATCGACGCCCTGCAACAGGCGCAATGGGATTTGCAGCAACTCATCTCGGATGCCCTTCCAATGGCCTTGAGTATCCGCACCAATGCATTGATCGCCCGCACATTCGGTGTCGGAACACAGCACATCTTCAACAATCTTGACCTCAACGGAAACCTTGGCCCGTTGAGCGGTCCCTTCACCGGACAGTCACTCAACCCGTTCCAGGAACAGGCTTCGACATCCGCTCCGCCAACACCTGCGGCACGTCCGCCAGAGGGTGGCGTGAGAGCCGACGCGCCTCCCGCACCGATCCTTGCGGAACGGCCAAAACGCACAATCCCGGTTTATGACGCCGACCTCTCCCTTGGGGGCCTCACTGAGCGCACAGAGGAGCAACGCCCATGACCGTCCAAGACCTGCTGGAAGTGCCACCACGCACCCTATACCGTCAAATGGCGAGCATCTTCGTACCGCACCCACGGTTCATGCGCATCATGGAGGAGGTTCGACTGATCCTGAGCCTTCAGGACTGCGATGACGAAGCCCCCTGTCTACAGGTGAGTGGCCCCCCCGGAGTCGGCAAGTCGACGTTGCGCAAGAAGCTGGCGCAGGAATACCAAGCCGTTCCCGATGGCCGTTTGATTGACGAGCCGCCCCATCCGGTCATGACGGCGGACCGCATCCCGCTGCTCCAGTTCGTCATGCCGCCAGCCCCCACGGTCAAATCGGTCGGCATGGAGATGCTGCGGACGTTCGGTGATCCCGCTTGGCATCGTGGCGACAAATATTCCTTCGGCAAAAGGGTCGACAGACTGGTCGCGGCATGCGGCACGGTCGGTATCCTCATCGACGAAGCTCAGCGCGCGGTTGATCGCAACGGTGTGGTGGTGACCGAAGAATTGGCGGACTGGTTCAAGTCCCGCCACGATGAAAACAACGTAAGCTTGATCTTCCTCGGTCTCGGTCGTCTGAGTTACCTGTTCGAGCAGGACGGCCAACATGAGCGGCGTTGCGATGCCGAACTTCGCATGCCCGCCTACCGGTGGCGGACGGGTGACGGCATGGACGACCTGGAGGATCAGGCGCAGTTCATTGGAACCTTGCTGGCGTTTCAGAAACTGTCGCCCATTCCGTTCGACTTCGACGTCACGGAGGATCGGATTGCGCTTCGCTTCTATTACGCCAGCCGTGGCGTGATCGGCGCGTTGAAGAAGCTGCTGAAGATGTGCATGAGGATCATTGCGCAGAACCCGGCGGTGCCACGGCACATCACCCTGGAACTCTTGGAGGAAGCCTTCGACCGGGCCTTCCGTAAGGAAGCGCACAGAATGATCAACCCGTTCTCCTCAACCTATGCCGGGCAGTTGCCCCCGCCGATCGAAGACGATTCGCTTTCGCGTCCGGACGTCGCAACACGGCGAAGCGCCAAGAAGCGTCGCCTGCGCAAGGAGGACGTGAACCAGGCGCTGACCAAACGGTGAACGCCCTTGCCAATGGAAAACCGCCTTACCGTCCGCAGCGCGCCCCTGGCTGATGAAAGCCTGAAGGGATACGTTCTGCGTCTGGCCCAAGCCAATGGCCACCCGGACATCCGCTGGCTGCTGGATACGGCCGGTTTGCGTCTTGCGATCGCCGGAACACGCTGCGATCTGACAACCCTGTCCAACCTCATCGGTGTCGGCCCCATCGATCTGGAGGATTTGGCCAATTGGCCCGTTGCGGGACGGACGGGCTTGGTGCGCTTCGGCAATGGGTCTCTGCCGGCCACGGCGCTCGACCTCATCCACCCCCGCGCCTGTCCAAGTTGCGTCCGCGAACGCGGCAGCGTACGGCGGATATGGGATGTGACCGCTTATGTCGCGTGCCGGACACACGGCTGCTGGCTGGTCGACAGCTGCCCTCACTGCTTGAGCCGCCTGAGTTGGATGCGTCCGGGCCTCGAGCTTTGTCGGTGCCGACGGGTCTGGACCGATGCGTCCTCAGGCCCGGCTTCCGAGTCGGCACTCGAGATTGCGGCCCTTCTGGAGGAGCGTGCGGCTCAGCCGATGCTGACACCGGCATCGCAGACTCTGCCGGTCGGTGCCCTGCAGACCCTCGACATGGCGGTGCGCTTCATCGCCTTCTTCGGCTCCGATCACACCGACCCCAACTGGCGCGTTTCAACCATGACCAAGGCCGGGTTGGCCGCAGATCGCAAGACGGTGGAGACAGCGTCCCATCTCCTGCAGGACTGGCCACAGAGCCTCTATGAATGGCTCGAACGGAGTGCCCGGTCCTCCGAACACCGGGTCGGGCTGGCGGCCGAATACGGACACTGCCTTCCACGCCTCCGGGCTTTCTTCGGCGACGAGACCTTCGCCTTCCTGTTCTCCGAGGTCAGGCGCTACTTCGCCGACCATTGGGGAAACGGACTCATCAAGCGCAAGTCGATCTTCTATGCCCCACCCGATGCCCCACGTCGCGTGTCGGGCTCGCAAGCGGCAAAGAGCCTGGGGATCACGAGCGCAAGCATTGCCCGCATGGTCGGAAATGGGACCTTGAAGGGTGAACTCCGGGACATGGGGCGGCGCCGACAGATCCTGGTCGACCCGACCAGCCTGCAGGAACTCCAGGAACGTGCCAAACGATCGCTGTGCTGCGAGGCGGCGGCCGAATGCCTCGGTACATCCTGCTCCCAGATCGAGAAGCTTCGGCGCAGCGGGATTTTGGAGGGGGCGCTCAAGGTAGGGGGCGCTTACAGGTACGAGCGCGCGTCCCTGGAAGGGCTTGTCGGCGCCTTGCTCCAGAAGGCCACTGTCATTACCGAGGCCGGCGTCGACATGGTGTCTCTCGCTGGCCTACCGCTCCGCCGGCGGCTCTCCTTGCCAAGTGTCTTGCGGGAAGCGCTTGCCGGCCGGTTGCCGCTCTGGCGCATTGCAGCATCTCCGCTCGAGAGCGGTCTGCGTAGCCTGTATGCCCGGAAAAGTGATGTGTTCGGCCACACGGTTCGTCCGTCGGGAGAGCGTTGCCTGGGAGTGCGGGAAGCCGCGAAGTCTCTCGGCGTCTCCGTGCGCATGGTGCATGCGTTGGCGGTGGCTGGCTGCTTTCAGACTGACCGTCTTCACACAGGCCGCATGGTAAAATGTGGACTCTCGGAGCATTCCATCGCTGAATTTCACAGGAAATTTTGCTTTTCACGCGACTTGTTGTATTTCAATGGGAAAAGTTCACGAGCCGTTATCTCCATGCTAAAATCATTATTAATATTTCCAATTATTGAGCCGGATAAGCAGAAAGGAGTTTCGGCAGTGTGGCGTCGTTCAGAAGTGAATCGATACACAATTTAGAATTATTAAATGTCAGAATGGTAGGCTTTAACAACTATATGAGTCAAATTTTCAATCCAAAGATCATCACCCTCATCAATGGTTTTTTCTATACTCTTCATTCTTTCTAGGAAACTTACACACAGAAGTAGCCTATAACCTAAGTGATTTTCCTCTTCCGCATTACGAAAAGTAAGCGTTGCCTTAATAACTCGCTCGACATGTTCATAGAAACCATCGGGCCAATCTATCAATATACCCATGGAATAAATTAAACACTCATTATAATTATTGTATAGACTTCTATAGGAAATTTTCCCACTTCTATCTTCTATAATCGGCATCATGTATAGATCAGAAATTATCGATAGTAATTCTTCCAAATTGATCTTTCGTATTCTATCATTCAACCCAGTGTTTTCGTTCTCTTTTTTTCCGAACAAAAGGAACGAGATATGTCTTGAGCAGGATATTGCATTCTCATGAGACTTTCCTGTGAAGTAGTCGTCATAGTCAAAGGCGCCACATTCGCACGTGTAAGCTGCCCGACTCCATGAGAGAAGCCTGCCACATTCTGGGCATCGGTCAATTAATTGATTCCCATGAACTGGGCAGGCAATCCAGGCAGAGATATCCCATACCGATTGGAATACTGGCTTCTCGCGAAAACATGCCGTACAGATCTTCTGACGAGTGAACTCAAAATGTTTCTTAAGTATCTTAATACCGTAAAAATTTACATATTGCCTCTCTTTACTCACCGACACATACCCACTTTTTCTAAAAAATTCATACTTAATACCCGTAATACGGGATATCCACACAAGATTATCTTCATAGTATACTTCTTCTTTCGAAGATATTATATTACTTAATATCCAATGTATGCCTTCATAACAATTAGCTATACTTAGACGACGAAGATACCCATTCACGCTTTCACCATGAACCAGATCACTCCGAATGACGATACGGTTTGGTGTCGTATAGTCTTTTTGAAGTTTCATAATTTTTCCCAAACTACTTTCCTTCTTTACCCGTGGAGCGCCAATCTGAACCGCATCTAATTTTTAGATTTTCTAACTAGCCATAAGACTGATTTATCTGAGATGTAAACGGGACGTGCGGTACTGTCCGGCGCCAGCAGGTCAAAGGCTGTGTCTTCAATCATGTGGCTGTGCGGGGAACGATCGAACCACCACCGCGATTATAATCTGACAAACAATATAGTTAAGGTTTATTATGCCAGCTAGAATAGCTCGCTCTGTATACGTAACAGTCCGTCTGGTGCATACCATCAGTAGACGTCCATGCCGCTCCAGTTCAGAACAGCCAGGTATTAGCGTACCAGCAGGTCCAGCGGGACACGCAGCGCAGAGGCAATCTTAGTCATCGCGTCAGCGCCACCGGGGTGCCAACCACTCTCGATCTCCGACATGTATGATGGCGCGACGCCGGCCGCTTCTGCGAACTCGCGCGCAGTGAGGCCCCGGTACTCACGGAAAACAGTGGCAGAATGGACACCGTCTAGGAGCCGCTCAGCGAGCTCAAAGGGGAATGCCTCCGTCTCGCCAACAGCCAGAAGACTCTTCACCACGTCGGCGTCAGCCAGATCCCGGGCATCGACGACCAACTCAGCCAAGACCTCATAGTCGGTCCGGCTCAGCGTCACAGTGTCCGCTGTTTCGGCAATCGGCATAATGGGCAGGACGTTCATGGGGATACCTTATCGTAACTCACAACCTTCAGCATCGTGATCAGCAACGCATCGCCACCGATCAGGTGAATGGCTCCTCAGTCACCGTATCGGCCGCGCTCCCGCCCGTTACCGAACGCTTTTGACTTTGCTCTTGCCAAAGCGCCTGATCGCAGCACAGTCAGACGCTTTGGCAAGATACAAGGTTACTTCCTTTACTCAACCAGCCAGCGTAGCATCCCAGCATACCGTCGATGTTGCCAGACGCAGCATGTAGGTGCGGAGTGACCGGTGCAGCGGTGTACATCATGCATGATTCAGATCGCCGAGAGGATCTTCGGGCAGTCATTGATCTCTTGCCATTGGGCAAGCGCCAGAAAGCTCTCGCCGTGGAAAGCATCGACAGCATGTCAGCGGACGAGAAGGATGACATGCTCGCACTTTATGAACAAGTGGTCAGCCAACTGCCGGCGGCCCTGGAAGCGGCTAAACGAATACGGGGCATCATTCCAGCGATTCAAACAGAAAGTGCTTCGCCGTTCGACTCCGAGCAGTGACATATCCCTCTCTGTTCGCCGACACTGTGAATGGGCAACGAGGCCGTTTGGCGGTGGAATTCACGGAGATCACCACAGCTTTCGGTCCAGATGGTGACCGTCACGGCGCAGACGACCGCAGTGAACGTCGGTGATGTGGCAGCGGCGGGATCGGCAGAAGAAGGTAACGGTCGCGGAAGCGGGGCTGGAACCGGGTGAGCCGGTGGCCCCGAATGCGTCGGCCAATGCTTGGGCTGGGCGAGCCGCAGAGAAGAATGGGACGGCGTTGCACCTGGACCAAGTCCAGTATGCGCCTGAGGCAACCGCGCGGTTGGCGGCCAGATAGTCTGACGTCGAACCGGTTCGACGGAAGCGCTGGGATGGTCGCTGACGCAGCGGTGCGCATTCCGATCAACCGCAGGTACTCTGGCAAGGATAAGCCGTGCCGCCGGGCGTGCGGGAGCCAGCGATCGCGCTCGGTGGGAGTGGGCTTGATCGTTGCCAAACGGTGGATGACCGGGCGCGTGGGCGATCGGGGCATTCGTGCTGTCCCTTGAAACTGAGGCCCAACGGTAACGCCGCCCACCAAGAGCGTCGTCTTAGTATCGGAGCTACGGTCCCGGCAGCAGTGCCTCACTCTACCGCACGGACGGTTGCGAGCAAGCTTTCCGGGGCGCCGAGGTCCGATAGTTTTCTTGCCCACGCCATCTGGATCTCACGCCACTCGCGTTCACCTGTGCCGTCCGTCTGAGTGAGCAGGCGCCAGTTGTATTTGAGCCCGACCCGCTGCAGGAGTTGTCCAACCTCATACCCGTCCCAAGCCTGCCGGTCGCTGCCCTTCAGCCACGCAAGCGTCTGATCCCATGCCGCCTGGAACTCTTCCGTCACAATCATACCGATCCTAGCCTCCTGTACGGACAAGCGGGATCGTCCGGCGAGTGATACGCGCAGGATCCGCTCACCCGGTCTTATTTTTCGGGTGACGGAGATAAGCCGAAAAATGAGCCTATGGTCAAGTGCTGTGCCCGAAAGGACAGTTCGGGTTATGGTGCGAGACCTGAAGCAACTTCTTGGCGCGCGGCTACGCGCTCGCCGCCTAGCCCTCAATCTGACCCAGGAGCAGGTTGCCGAAGCTATCTCACGCACCGTCGAGACAGTGTCGAACCTTGAACGTGGCAGAGCCTTTCCGGGCCTCGATACGTTGGAGCAATTGGGCCGAGTGCTCGACCTGCCGCTCGGTAGCTTGTTCGAGGAGGTGGGCACGACGGCGGTGTCGTCCCGGCGCGCAGAACTGCGCGCCCGGCTACTCGCCCTTGCCGATGGGCTCGCCGACGCCGACCTGGAAATCGCGGTCCGACAGGTGGAGGCTTTAGCGCAGGGGAGGCCGCGGCGGCCGTGAGGCTCCACTTTGACCTCTCCTTGACGCTTTCGCCGCCGCACGTATGTAGAACGACACGTCCCGTCTGGCGCGGCCCTCGGGTAACTGGTGCATCACGATCACCTTCGACGGGACCGATGTTACCGCTTTGGACTTGGAGGTTTCTCACTGATGGCTGCGCTTCGCCAATGCCGACGTCCCACCATGCCCGGAGCAATCCTCAAGGCCCACTACATGGAGCCGCGTCGCATCAGCGTGACCGCCATGGCAGGTGCGTTGGGTTTGAGCCGGAAGCACGTCAGCCAGATCGTGAACGGCCACAAAAGGCTCGATCCGACCACCGCAGCCCGCTTGGCAATCGTACTTGGAACCAAGCCGCGCTTCTGGATGAACCTCCAAGCCGCCGTCGATGAATGGGACGCCTTGATGGAAATCGCTGACTGGACGCCCGGTGCGACTTTCGCGCCGCCGCCAGCCAGCAGCGACTCGGCGGCACCAGCGGCGTAGGAGCGTCCGCCAAAGGCGCCGGCTAGCAGCAGGATCGTCGGCGTTTCATCCGGTCCGACACAGCGATAGCAGAGTTATACGAAAAGCACCGACCCGCGCGATCTGCGGGACCGGGCTAAGAGCGCCTAACAGAACCATCTCTGGACGAAGCGCCAGCAGATGAGGCTGGCGGCGATGTGGTGGAAGGCGGTGAAGATGTCGGCGCGCCGCTCGTAACGGACGGCGAGGCGGCGGAAGCGGGCAAACCAAGCCAAGGTACGCTCGACGACCCAACGGTGTCGGCCCAGGCGCTCGCTGTTCTCGATGCCGCGGCGGGCGATGCGCGGAATGATGGCCCGCCGTCGCAACGCCCGCCGGCAGAAGGCGAAATCATAGCCCTTGTCAGCGTGCAACTTGGTTGGGCGTCGTCGTGGGCGACCCGCGCATTGCCGGATCGCCGGCACGGCATCGACGACTTCCTCCAACAACTTGCTGTCATGCCGGTTGGCTGGAGAAATCCTCACGGCCAGCGGGATGCCGTTGGCATCAACGAGGATGTGGCGCTTGGAACCCGGCTTGCCACGGTCCGTCGGGTTCGGCCCGGTCGCTTCGCCCCCCTTTTTGCCGGGACTGCGGCGCTGTCCACGGCGGCTCGCTCCCAGTTGATCGCGTTGGCATAGCCCAGCCGATCCAAGAGGACACGGTGCAGGCGTTCCCAGACACCGGCTTGGTGCCATTCGTGCAGCCGGCGCCAGCATGTCATGCCTGAGCCGCAGCCCATCTCCACCGGCAGCAATTCCCAGGGAATGCCGGAGCGCAGTACAAACAGGATGCCGGTCAGCGCCGCGCGGTTGTCCAGCCGGGGTCGCCCGCCCTTCGGCTTGGGCGGCTCCGGAGGGAGCAGCGGTTCAATCAGCGCCCACAGGGCGTCGGAGACGAGAGGTGCAGCCATGCCCCTCCCAACAGCCCAAATCCCGTTTTGTTAGGCGCTCTAAGCCCCGCGGGGTCGCGTGGAGCGGCGCCAGTGGCTGGATGTTCGCCTCGCTTATCAAACTTTGCGCAAAAGCCTGTGCGATTTCTCATCTTTTGCTTAACGCTCTATCAGAGTTTGTTTAACTGCGGCACCTAACTCACTGATCTCATTGTTCAGGCTTTCTCATTGTTTGTGATAAGGACCAGAAACTTATAACCGTCCTATCATCTGAGACGGCAGAGTCTATCTCCGAAACCGGAGAGCGAGCAAAGAGGGCGGGGCCATAAAGGCTCCGCCCTTTCTGTTTTGTGCTTCCGGGGTATCACGACTTCTATGCGGATGAGCGCGATTCCAATGTCAGTCTTTGGGTCGCTTGCGCCGCGGCGGCTCTCCGACACTGTCGATGATCAAGTCGGAGAGCATGAGCGAGGGATGCGTTTCCAGTCCGCGCGCCAAATCGACCACCATCGCCAGCGACGGACTGGAGCGGCCGCGCTCCAAATCGCTGAGATAAGGCACGCTCATTCCTGCACGGAACGCGAGTTCCTCCTGAGAGAGGCCCTGTGCCGTTCGCAATTTCCGCAGAATGGCGCCGAACTGAGTGGCGATGTCGTCCATCCGCAGGAATGCACGGCGTTGCCGAGCAGATCACCATAAGATATATCTTAAGACGTTCGCTCCATTTGGCGACCGTCTTCCCGTCGCTGCCGCCTCCAGGCGAAAACGCTTTCGATAGCAAGGTACAGGAAGCCAATTCCGACAGGTAATCAGTTGCTATTCGAAAGTAAGTCATCTCCGACCAAGAACGGAGTGCAGCTCGGCTGGAAGGCCGTGTGAAATGGTTTTCACGAGACAAAGGATACGGGTTCATCGTTGGTGATGATGGCGCGGACCGCTACTTCGCCGTACAGGACATACGCGGTGTCGATTTGCCGTCCAACGGGGACTTCGTCGAATTTAACCATGAGATGACGCGCAAGGGACCACGCGCGGTTGGCATCGAACTGGTTGCGCGTGTTGCAAAGGAACCGGGGCCTGGGTGGGTATGCTGCCAGAGCTGTGGTAAAGCAATGGTGCCTCGGGTGATCTTCCACCGTGGCGAACCGGAACGATCCATCTGCCCCTTCTGTGGAAATCAGCACATGGATTTCCGCCGGGGTTGCTTCATTGCCACTGCGGTTTACGGCAGCTCCGCCGCGCCGGAGGTCGAAGCACTGCGCTATGTGCGCGACCATCGCCTCATGCGAAGTGCTCCCGGACGTGCGTTCGTCCAGCTGTATTACCGAGTGTCGCCGCCAATCGCGGCAACACTTGCACAGAACCCCAGACTGGCAACGCACGTCCGGCACGCTCTCGACCGGTTCATCGACTGGATGTTCATGGAAAAGCACCCATCCTGATATCGCCAATTGAATGGCATCGCTCGGGATGATGCCGCAGATCAGGATCCCGGGACTCTGGCCATCGCTGTAATGGGGCGGTTCCCTGTGCGCCGGATTCGTGGCTCATCAATCCCTGTATCTGAGCGCTAAAGCCGATAGTGTCCGCGAACGTGGTGGAAATTTGGTGATCGCCCGGGGGGTGGCTCGCGCGAAAGAGGTGGTCATTGGGCCGGTCGGCTAGAGTGGAGTTGCGACACTTCCTCTTACCCGAAGGACCACCCCAATGACCGAGGACAGTATGGCACTGGCAGACCTGCTCCAGAAGGCCGGCGACGGCGATTTTCTGCGCGCCGTCGCTGAGACGGTGCTGCAGATGCTGATGGAAGCCGATGTCGAAGGCCAGATCGGCGCCGGGCGTAACGAACGAAGCGCCGAGCGGCAGACCTACCGCAACGGCTACCGCGACCGGGCGCTGGATACGCGCCTGGGCACGCTGAACCTGCGCATCCCCAAGCTGCGTCAGGGCAGTTACTTCCCACCCTTTCTCGAAGCCCGCAAGACCAGCGAGAAAGCCCTGGTGGCGGTGATCCTGGAAGCCTGGATCGGCGGTGTCTCGACCCGCCGCGTTGACGAGTTGGCCCAGGCGATGGGCCTGTCGGGGATCTCGAAGTCGACGGTCTCCAAGCTGTGTCGAGACATCGACGAGCAGGTCAACGCCTTCCTCGACCGTCCGCTGGAGGGCGACTGGCCTTACCTGTGGCTGGACGCCACCTACCTCAAGCAACGCGAGGGTGGACGCATCGTCTCCGTCGCCGCCATAATCGCCGTGGCCGCCAACACCGAGGGCAAGCGCGAGATCGTCGGCCTGCACATCGGCCCGTCGGAAGCCGAGGTGTTCTGGAGCGATTTTCTCAAGAAACTCAAGGGCCGCGGCCTGAAGGGCGTGAAGCTGGTGATTTCCGATGCCCATGAAGGGCTGAAGGCCGCCATCGCCCGTGTCATGGGTGCCACTTGGCAGCGCTGCCGAGTCCACTGGATGCGCAACGCGCTCGCCTATGTGCCCAAGGCCCAGAACTCCATGGCCGCCGCCGCTCTGCGCCAGGCCTTTCTCCAGCCCGACGCCGAAGCCGCTCACCAAGCCTTCCGCCATATCGCCGAGCAGATGCGCGACCGATGGCCGAAGCTGGCCTCCTTCATGGACAGCAGCGAGCATGACGTGCTCGCCTACATGGGCTTTCCGGCCCAGCATCGCACCAAGCTGCACAGCACCAACACCTTGGAACGCTTGAACAAAGAGGTCAAACGCCGCGCTGACGTCGTCGGCATCTTCCCAGGTGAGCCCTCGATCATCCGCCTGATCGGTGCGGTGCTCCTCGAACAGAACGACGAATGGCAGACCCAGAACCGCTACATGCAGGTCGAGGCCATGGCCGAACTGACGCCAGCCAGTGAAAACCAACCGCCCATCACCTTTCCACCCAAGGCCGCCTGAACAATGGCCATCTCAGCGAGCTCCAGAATTTCCACCATCTTGACGGACGCTATCATCCTGGCTGGTCAGGATGGCCGACCTGTCAGTCACGGCATACAGACGCTGCGGGTTGGTAGGATCCACCGCAAGGTGCAGCAGGACCGCATCGCCGAAGCCGTTGCTGACCGGCTGCCACGCCGGGCTTGGCTCGGTAGTCTTGAGCAGGCCGGTGCCGACCTGGAAGGCGTAGGCGGTGCCGTCCCTGGTCGTCGTGACCATGCTCGCAGGGCGCGCCACCATATAGGCCGCCTGCCAGGTTTTTCCGGCGTCGCGGCTGATCATCAGGCCGCTGCGCGTGGCGGCGTAGACGGTATTCGCGTCCTTGGCCGACGCGGCCAGGTCGAACATGTCGGCAGGCGGCTTGCCGGTGACCTCCCAACTCTTCCCAGCATCCCGGCTGACCTGGACGCTGCCGTAGTGGCCGTAGAGCACGTTGGGATCGACCGGGCTGGCATCCATCGAGTGGAAGTCCACCGGCCCGTTGACGCCCTTCGAGACCGCTTTCCAGGTCTTGGCGCCGTCCGTCGAAACGAGGACGCCGAGGTTCCCGCCCGTCTCAGGATGACCGCTGGCGAAGAAGGCGCCGGGCTGTGCCGGATTGGGCGTGAATCCCATGTAGTCGTGCCGATTGTCGGAAACCCGGGTCGCCGTGCCGTCGGAGTTGGTCAGCCACACACCGTGATGTGAGGCGAGATACAGGCGGGACGGGTCGCCGGGGTCGACGGCAATGCCGTGCAGGTGCGAAACCTCGGCGAGCTTGACGGTTTCGGCGGCATGGGCCGGACCGGCGAGCATCATAGCGATCAGCGAGGCCGCCGCCAGCGTGGCGAGGTTCTTCTTGGCGCTCATCGCGCGTCTCCTTGTTCGGGGTGGCATGAGGCGGTGATCCTCATGCCGCCCTTAGGGTCTCAGTGGCCGGAGTGGCCAACTTCAAAGCGGGCCTGAACCGGCTTCTGGCCGGGCATGGTCAGGGCAGTGACCACCTTCACGCTGTCGTGAACCTCGCCCAGGTTCGCCTTGCCCTTGAGCGCATTGGCGCCTGCCGGCTCCAGCGCGACCTTCTGGGTCTGCTTGTTGGCCAGGATGGTGGCCTCGGCCTTGGCGCCGGTCACGTCGACCGGCTTGTCCGCGCCGTCGGTCACGTACAGGACGACGTCGTTGCCCTGGAGCACGAGCTCGGCATGATACGGACCGGCATCGACGCGGGGACCGCCATGGGTACCGGTCTTGGCACCGTCGGCAAAGACCGTCGCCGGGGCAGCGACCAGGGTGGCGGCGACGAGGAGGGTCGAAAACTTCACGATTGGCTTTCCTTCTGGGCTGAACACGGGTGAACGGGTGGATCAGTAGGCCTCGGCCGGACGCAGCGAGCCGGCTTGGGCATCGACCAGATGCCTGAGCGGCCTCTCGCCGAGCCTGAGGAAGAGGACGGGGGTCAGGACGGTGTCGAGCAAGGTGGCGCTGACCAGACCGCCGAAGATGGTGACGGCGACCGGGTGCAGGATCTCCTTGCCCGGCGCGTCGGCTCCGATCATCAGCGGCACCAGGGCAACGCCGGCCGACAATGCTGTCATCAGCACCGGGGTCAGCCGCTCCTGGCTGCCGCGGATCACCATGGCCTTGCCGAAGCTCTCGCCCTCGTGCAGGACGAGGTTGATGTAATGGCTGACCTTCAGGATGCCGTTGCGCGTGCTGATGCCGGTCAGGGTGATGAAACCGATCATCGAGGCGACCGACAGCGGCTGTCCGGCGATCCACAGCGCCGCGACACTGCCGATCAGGGCCAGCGGGACGTTGCCCATGATGATCAGCGTCAGCACCGCGGAGCGGTAGCGGCTGTAGAGCACCAGGAAGATCATCGCCAGTGACACCATCGACAGCGCCGCGATGGTCTTGGAGGCTTCCTCCTGCGCCTGGAAGGTGCCCTCCAGGCTGGTGAAATAGCCGGGCGGCAGCGACGAGCGGCCGACCACGTCACGGATGCCCGCGACGATCTGCGCCATGTCCGTCTTGCCGTCGCTGTTGCCAAGGATGACGATGCGGCGCTTGCCGTTCTCCCGCAGGATCTGGTTCGGACCGTCGGTCTCTTCGACACTGGCGAACAGGCTGAGCGGTACCCGCCCCGCCGGGGTTTCGACCAGCAGGTTGGCCAGACCGCTGGTGGTGCGGTCCTCGTCCGACAGGCGCAGCACGACGTCGAAGCGCCGGGTGCCGTCGACGATCTCCGACACCACCCGCCCGTTGGACAGGCTCTCCAGCGCCTCCGTCGCCATCGCCGGGGTGACGCCGTAGAGGGAAGCCCGCTCATAGTCGATCACGACCTGCACCTGCGGGATGCGGACCTGCTTCTCGATCTGGAGATCGACCAGCCCGGGGATCGCCGTCAGCGTCTGCTGCAGCTGCCCGGCCAAGCTGCGCAGGGTGTCCAGATCCTCGCCGTAGACCTTCAGGGCGATCTGGGCGCGGACGCCGGACAGCATGTGGTCGAGCCGGTGCGAGATCGGCTGGCCGATGTTGACCGACACCGGCAGCGCCGCCAGCCGTGCCCGCACATCGGCCAGCACTGCGGAGCGGCTGCGCGCAGACGGCACCAGATCGACGTCGATCTCGCTGGAATGGACACCCTCGGCGTGCTCGTCGAGCTCGGCACGGCCAGTGCGGCGGCCGACCGACGCCACCTCCGGCACCTGCATGATCAGCTTCTCGGCGGCGAGACCGACGCGGTTGGACTCGGCGAGCGAGATGCCGGGGTTCAACACCATGGAGATCGTCAGCGTGCCCTCGTTGAAGGGCGGCAGGAAGGCGCGTGGCAGGCTCGGCACCGTGGCCGCGGCGATCACCACGGCGGCGCCCACCACGGTGAAAAGGGTACCGGGATTACCGAAGGCCCAGTTCAGCAGCCGCGCGTTGCCGGCCTTCAGCCGTCGCACCAGCCAGCTGTCATGCTCATCGAGCCGCTTCAGCTTGGGCAGCAGGTAGTAGGACAGCACCGGCGTGACGGTGATGGCGGTGAGCAGGCTGGCGAGGATGGAGACGATGTAGGCCACGCCCAGCGGCGCGAACAGCCGCCCCTCGATGCCGGACAGGGCGAACAGCGGCACGAACACCAGGATGATGATGATGGTGGCGTAGACGATGCCGGATCGCACTTCCTGCGAGGCCGCCGCCACCACTTCCAGGATCGGGCGCGGGTTGCCGGCCCGCCGGTTCTCGCCAAGGCGGCGGTAGATGTTCTCCACATCGACGACGGCATCGTCGACCAGCTCGCCGATGGCGATGGCGAGGCCGCCCAGCGTCATGGTGTTGATCGACATGCCGAACGCCTTGAACACCAGCACGGTGATCAGGATCGAGATCGGAATGGCGGTCAGGGATATCAGCGTCGTGCGGACGTTGAGCAGGAACAGGAACAGGATGACGGCGACGACCACCACCGCCTCCTGCAGCACCGTCATGACGTTGTGGATCGAGGTGTCGATGAAATTGGCCTGCTTGAACAGGATCTCGTTCGCCTTCACCCCCTTCGGCAGGAACTGCGCCAGATCGGCCAGGGCCCTCTCGACGTCGGCCGTCAGCGTCGTCGTGTCGCTGCCCGGCTGCTTCTGCACGGACAGGATGACGGCGGGCTTGCCGTCGACGCCGGCGTCACCGCGCTTCACGCGGGCGGCGAAGTCGACGTCGGCCACCTGGCGCAGATGGATGGGCTGGCCGGCCTTGTAGGCGACCACCAGATTGCGCAGATCCTCCAGCCGGGTCGTCCGGCCGATGTTGCGGATCAGGTACTCCTCGCTGTGCTGGTCGATGAAGCCGCCGCCGGTGTTCGCCGAGAATTGCTGGAGCGCCTTCACCAGCTCGTCGGTGGTGATCTCCAGGTCGTGCAGGCGTGCCGGGTCGGGGGCGATGCGGTACTGACGGATTTCCCCGCCGATCGGGATGACCTGGCTGACGCCGGGGATGGCGAGCAGGCGGGGCCGGACCACCCAGTCTGCGAGTTCGCGGACATCCATCGGCCCGACGCCGGTTCCCGGCTCGGCGGACATGGCGAGCAGCATGATCTCGCCCATGATCGAGGAGATCGGCCCCATCTGTGGCCGGACGTTCGGCGGCAGCTGTCCCTGGACGATGGCCAGACGCTCGGCGACCTGCTGGCGGTTGCGGTAGATGTCGGTGCCCCAGTCGAACTCGACGAAGACGATGGACAGGCCGACACCGGAGACCGAGCGCACGCGGGTGATGCCCGGCATGCCGTTCATCGACGTCTCGAGCGGGAAGGTGACCAACTGCTCGACCTCCTCGGGCGCCAGACCCTCGGCCTCGGTCATCAGCGTGACGGTGGGCTTGTTGAGGTCGGGGAAGACGTCGACCGGCAGTCCCTTGAGGACGAAGGAGCCATAGACGACCAGCAGCACGGCGGCGGCCAGCACGAAGAGGCGGTTGCGCAGGCTGGTGTTGACGAGGACGTTGAACATGGCCGCCTCACCGGACCTGGTTCAGCAGGCCGGCGCCATCGGTAACGATGCGGGCCTCGGGCTCGACGCCCGCCAGAACCAGCACCGTGTTGCCATCGACCGGCTGCGTGCGCACCGGCCGGGCGACGAAGCGCTGCGGCGACTCGTGCTGCCAGACGATCGGCTGACCGCCGGCGCTGCGCACCACGCTGTGGCGCGGCAGCACAATGCCCGACGCGGTGCCCTGGACCTGGGCGACGAGCCGGACCGGCTGGCCGACGCCGAGCCCAGTCGGCGGATTGCCGATCCGGAAGAGCAGCGGGATCGCCTGCTGGCGCAGCGCCAAGCTGGAGCCAAGCAGTTCCAGGGACAGGCTGGTGCCGTCGGCGGTCGTCGCCGTGGCCGCCTTGATGGCGTTCGCCACCCGGGGGTCGAAGGCAACCGCTTCGACCATCAGCCGCGACGGATCGACGATCTCGAACAGGACCTGATCGCGGGCCTCGATGACCTGACCGGCCTTGACGTTGTTGGCGGTGACGACCCCGGCGATGGGAGCGCGCAAGGCTTCCTTGGTGGTCAGGGTCGGCGACAGGGCGGCGCGGCGCTTGCGTAGGCCGTTCAGGTTGGCCTCCGCTTCCTCGATGTCCCGTTGCGGCACGCTGCCTTCCAGCTTCCGCAGGCGCTGCACCCGCGACTCGGCGATGACGAGCTCCTGCTCGACCGTGGCGATCTGCTGCTGGATGCCGCTGCGGTCGACCACGTTCACGGCGGGGGTGATGGTGGCGAGGATTTGCCCGGCCTCGACCCGCTGGCCGACATAGGGCAGCCCCTTCTCGCCCGGCTCGATGCGGCCGCTCTGGGTCGCCTGGACGTGACCGCCGCCGTTCGGATCGGCGATGATCTGGCCAATCAGTTGCACCGTCTGTGCCGCCTGCTGCGTCTTGGCGACCGTGGTGCGCACCGACAGCAGACGCTGCGACGTCTTGGGCACGTACAGGCTGCCGTCGGGCAGCCTGCGCGGGCTCTCCGCTGCGCCGGTCACCGCCATCGGAGTGGCTGCTGCTCCTGGAGTCTTGTCCTTCGCCTCATCGCCATGGCTGTGATCCTCGCCGCCATGGGCGAAAGCGGCGCCGCTGGCCAGCAGCAGGCCGAAGCCGATCAGGGCCGCTCCGGCAACCGTGCGCGCCCGGCCCCGCTGGGTCAGCGCCACCGTGGTCAGCACACCAAGCAGGAAGACCATGACGGCTCCCAACATCAGGCCCGGGTCATGCCGCACTTGGCCGAGGATGGCGGACACGCCGCCCCCGCCACTGGACTCGGCAGGCTGGGCGGTTGCCGGGATGTCCAGCGTGCCGATCAGCAGGTCGGCGGCATCGGCCGCCGTCACCGACACGGTCAACTCGTGCGGACCCGGCTTCGACACCCAGGCGGCGTCGAGACGGTAGATGCCCTCCTCCCCGGAAACGGGGGAGGCGGTCACGGCTTCCCCGTCGGCGGTGACCTCGACGGTCGCGCCGGTCACCGGCTCGTTGGTGGCGAAGCGGTCCAGGTAGA
This sequence comes from Azospirillum sp. HJ39, assembly GCF_041507355.1. Taxonomy (NCBI): domain Bacteria; kingdom Pseudomonadati; phylum Pseudomonadota; class Alphaproteobacteria; order Rhodospirillales; family Azospirillaceae; genus Azospirillum; species Azospirillum sp. HJ39. The sequence continues at coordinate 3,042,722 of NZ_CP167911.1, forward strand.
CCAGCAGGCCTTTGCCCTGGACGACCGCGACCAGTTCGAAGTCCGACGAGGACGTCTCCATGGTCGGTGTGGCGGTGGCGACGACCGGCTTGGGAGCGTCGCCGTGCTCATGGCCTTCATGAGCCAGCGTCGGAAAGGCGACCGGCGCGGCAAGGCTCGCGGCGATCGAGGCCGCGGCAAGAAGGCGTCGGTGGGTCATGGAAGAACTCCGAGAGACTGGTTCAAACGGGCGCGCGCGGCGCCGACCTGGATTTCGGCAGTGGCGCGGGCAAGGTCGGCTTCGAAAGCCGCCTCCTGGGCCCGCACGAACTCGACGAGGCTGATCTCGCCCCCTTTTCTCGCCCGCTCGACGATGGACAGGCGCCCCTTGAGCGCGGCGGCGCGGTCGCGGGCGATGGAGAGGCGTTCGGTGGCAGCCTGATGGGCCAGGCGGGCCTGCCGAATTTCGGTCTCGATGGTGCGCTCCGCGTTCGCCTGCTCGGCTTCGCTGCGGACCACCTCGGTGGCTGCCTCGGCCCGCTTGGGGGCATTGACCGCCTCCACCGAGAACGGGATGCGCACCGATAGGCCGACGATGGTGTCGAAGCGCTCGCCACGAACATCCCGCTCCTTGCGGGCCAGAACGCCGACCTCCGGGCTATCGCGGGTGGTGAGGTCGACCAGCTGCCTCTGCGCCTGGGCCGACCGGACGCCCAGGCGAGCCGCCTGAAGCACCGGGTGCCGGTCGAGCGGCTGCTCGGCGATCAGCGGCTCGGGCGTGGCTTTCGGGACCGTGGCGCCGGTCAGCGTGCGGAACGCCTGCCGGGCCTCCTCCAGGGTGAACTCCTCGTCCCGGACCTCGGCAGCCACGGCGAGGGCCTCCCCACGTGCCAGCTGGTGGTCGGCCTCGGAGGTTTCCCCGGCTTTGGAACTGCGCTTCGTATCGGCCTCGAGACGGCGCGCCACCGCGAGACGCTGACGGGCGAGGTCGACACGCCGCTCAAGGAGCGCGATCTGCCACAAAGCCGTCCGGACCTCTCCGGCAACAGCCAACTGGCGCGCCGCGATCTCCGCGTCGGTGCGCGCCAGCAGCGCGTCGGCGGCGCGGACGGTCGCCGTGCCCTGGCCGGGCAGCCAGAGCGGAACGCCGACTTCGGCCTCATACTCGCGCCGCCCGACATTGCGGCCCACCACATCGGTGATGTGCCGCAGGGTGACGGCCGGAGCGGACGGAACCAGCGACTCCCCGGCACCGCGCTGGGCCACCGCTTGCCCCCGCTTGGCCTCCAGCGACCGGATCTCCGGATTGAGCCGCCACGCCCCCTCCACGGCATCGCGCAGGGTCTGTGCCCCGGCTGGAAGTGCCAGCAGGCAGACGGCAACCACGGCTGCCGCCTGCTTCATACACTTGGACCCGAACTCACGCACCAAACGACCCTCCCACCTTGGGGCGGTTCGGCCCATGTCCGGCAAGGTGCGGGACCCATCCCGGCGTGACGGCGGCATACCGCTGGTAGGCGACGCCGAAGACGCGGAGGGCAGCACGCTCCTCGGAGTGCGCCAGTCGGACATACATCCAGACGAGCAGGGGGAACATCACCAGCGTCAGGATGGTCGGCCACTGGAGCAGGAAGCCGAACAGGATGACGATGAAGGCGACATACTGCGGGTGCCGGATGTAGGCATAGGCTCCCGTGGTGGCGAGTCGGTGCTCGCGCTGGGCGGCGTGAAGCACCTTCCAGGCCGCCGAGAGCAGGACGAAGCCGCCCAGGATCAGCAGGTTGCTGAGGATGTGCAGCACGCTGAAGTGCGGGTTGCCCGTCAGGCCGAGGACGGTCGACCACAGATGCCCGGCGTCGTGCGACATCAGGTCGAGGCTGGGGTAGCGGGTCTGAAGCCAGCCGGAGAGCAGGTAGATGGTCAGCGGAACGCCGTACATCTCGGTGAACAACGCCACGATGAAGGCGCTGAACGCCCCGAAAGACCGCCAGTCGCGCGGCGACTGCGGCTTGGCGAAGCTGAAGGCGAAGATGATGAAGATCGCGGAGTTGAGGATGACCAGCATCCACAGTCCGTAGCCCGAGGTCTCGTGCGTCATGGCGAGCCTCCCTTGTTCTGACGGTCGGCCTCATCGTCCCCACCGCCGTGGCCGCCGTGGCCGCCGTGGCCGCCATGCATGAAGACGTGCATCAGCGGGCAGAGCAGCAGGAGCACGAGCGGCAGCGCGTCGAGCACATGGGTGACGTGATAGAGCGACAGGTACACCGCCGCGACGGCGACGGCGCCAAGGCAGGCCAGTCCTGTCCAGGTGCGGTACCAGGGCAGGCGCACCTGCGGTTCCGGCTTGTGGGTCTCGGGGGTGTGGTGGGTGTGTTCGTGCGTCATGACCGCCTCCTCACATCATGCCCATCGGGCCGGCGAACAGTTGGTCGGCGACCTTCTTCTGGTCGTCGCTCAGCGCGGCGTAGAGCGGCTTGGCGGCGGCCTCGAGCGCTTTCACGGCGTCGAGCCGGGTCGCCAGGACCTTCTGCTGGACAGCCAGCCGCTCCGGCCAAGCGGACGGCAGGCCGCCCTTGGTCATCTGCTCGTGCATGGCCTGGTGGGCCTTGGCGTTCGACCGCAGGGTGTCGGCGAAGGCATTCCACTGCGGCGCCTGGGTATCGGTAATCCTGAGTTCCGCCTTCAGGAAGGCGATGCGGCCCTCGACGTGCTCGAACGGCAGGCCCATGGCGCCCATAGCGCCCATGCCACCCTGCTGGCCCATCATCATCTGGCGCATCATGGGCATCATCTGCTCCATCATGCCGGGTCCCATCATGCTGGATTGGCCACTCTGCTGGCCCATCATGCCGCCCATCATCATGCCGGGCCGGTTCGCGCTGGGCGGACTTCCCTGGGCTTGGGTACCGGGCTGCACCATGATTCCGCTGCCCATGCCCTCACCGATCATCGGGGCGTTTCCGGGCGCGCCGGGCCGAGCACCCTGGGACGGCTGAGTGGGCGTCGGGGGCGCAGTGGGCTGGTCCTGGGTGGTGGCGGCACCGCTCGGGTGGTGGGCCTGATGGTCCTGGCCTTGGTCCGGAGTGGTGGCGGTCTGGGCCTGGGCAGCCGACATCATGGCGACGAGCGCAAAGGTCGGGAGCAGTGTGCGGGTGAAAGACGAGATGGCGTCCTCCGTCTGATCATCTGGTTCGAGCCATCCCGGTCGGGCTCCATGCGGGAGCGCCGGGGACAGAAAGGCCGAGCGCACGACATCCGGCGACGTCCTTCGCTGAGCCGAAGCTCAAGCTGGACGCGGACAGACTCGTGGCGTCAGAGGATCAGAGAGGAGGACGGAGTGCCGGGTCGCTGTCGATGCCGTCGGGCGTGGCCAGGGCAAGCAGATGATCTGCCCGGTTGACGACCGGAATGAAGGCTGCGACGGCCCCAACGGGAAGACCGCCATGCATGGTCGCGCATTGGGCGACGCTGCAGCAGGCATCGTCGCCGAGCACACCAAGATCCTTGCAGGGGTCCTGCTTATGCTCATGGTCTGCCACGCCGGCGACACCATCGTCATGCGTGTCGACCAAAGCGTGCTCATGAGGCGCCGGCGAATGCTGGTGAGGCAGCAGACTGGCGTGGCTCGGCACGGCATAGACGAGCAGCGTGGCCAGCATCAGCAGGCTCACCACCACCCTCCTCACCGTCGACCACGTCCCACGCCACATGGCGATTGCCTTCCTTGTCCGAGGTCGGACGGCACCTTGCGTGCCCACCGGCCTCACTCATGAGCCTAGGACCATTTCCCGGTCCCTGCAATTGCACGATCGTTTCACCAACCGACCTTGCCAGAGGCTTCGGATGAGGTGTGGCGGAATGTCGCTCTGTTTCAGCATTGTCCCAGGATGTCGGATCAAGCATCGGCCTTCCAGCGATGGGAGGGTCAACGATAAAAAGCGCGCGATGGCGACACCGATCGATCGGGACCGTCGGTTGACAGACATCAATGGCCGCACTCATGTCAGGGGCTATGGTTGTGTCGACCCGGATAGACCCGGGTCGTTCGAAGCGACGGCTGGTATGAAGCGGTTGGGCCACATCTTCGCCATTCTGGCGTTCGGCTTCGCGCTCCTGATGGGCGCGGTGGGCGGAGCCATGGCGACTGTGGGGGCGCAGGTGGACATGCCGGCCGGCTCGATGGGCCATCACGGCTCTCACCACGCCCCGCCGGCTTCGGCCCCATCCCAGAATGACCACCACAAGGCCGCCCTCGCCGTCGCGGCGACCTGCTGCCCGGCGGCCGAGGCTCCGGCGCGGCACACCGTCAGCATCCCGGTGACCATGGTCGAAACATCCTGGCACCCGCAAGCCGGCTTCGTCCCGAATGCCCGGGACATCACCCCGGACACGCCCCCTCCGAAGACCAGCCTCTGATCGGCCGCGCGCTCTGACGCCTGCGTCGGACGCCCGGCCATGCGCCGCCAGACCGGCGGCGTGCGCGAGCGATTCCGACCACGCGATCAGAGGGCTCTCATCATGTCCGAGAGGCATTTCACAACCCGCCGCGGCTTCATCGCCGCGCTGGGCTTCGGCGCCGTCTCCCTGTACGGCGCCTGGGCGGCCTATGGCGCTGCCCCGCTTCCCTTCGGCGGCCGCAAGGACGCGGCCCCAGAACCAGACGCACACGGCAGCCACAATGGGCATGGCACGGCGAAGATTCCCGCCGAAACAGACGGCCATGGCGGCCACGGCGCGGCCGCGGGCATGGCGCCCGAGGAGTTCCGCTTCGAGCATGACTTCTTCGTCCGGAAGTACGCGCAGAAGGACGGCAGCGTGAACCCGCACGCCGATGCGGACGCCCACGCCCATAATGGCGACGCACACGGCGGCCATGGTCATGCCGATGCCGGCCACGACCACGGTGCGGAGATGGCGTCCGTCGAGCCGGTCGACGTCTACCTGATGGCGCAGAAATTCGCCTACAGCCCGGACGTCCTCCAGCTCAAGGCAGGTGTGCCGTACCGGTTCCGCATGATGGCGGATGACATCACGCATGGTGCGTCGATCCAGCTGGGGGCTGCCAGCCGCATCATCCGCCTGCGGCCGAACGTGGTGACCGAGCAGACGATCACCTTCACCAGGCCGGGCGAGTACCTCGTGTACTGCACCGTCTATTGCGGTCAGGCGCATGACGCCATGCACGGCCGCATCGTCGTCGGCTGACCCGGGGAGACTCCACCATGGACACCATTGCGACCTCCTTCGCTCCGGTCGGCTCGCGCCCGCGCCTCACGGCTCGGGTCGCCGCTCTGCCGGGTACAGACAAAGCCCTCCTCACGCTGCTGTTCGGCGCCGCTCTGCTGGCGCTCGTGCTCGGCTTGGTTGGCGGCTTCGTGACCGCGCTCGCCCGCGCCGGGGCACTTGCCTTCTTTCCGGATGACGCCTACCGCATCCTGACCCTGCACGGCGTGTCCGTGTTCTTCTACTGGCTCTACCTGATCCAGGCAGCCCTGCTGCTGGTGCTGGCGGCGGCCGAGAACGGCCGAGGCCTCGCCCTGCGCCCCTTTGCTTGGGTCGGCGCCGCACTGATGCTGGCGGGCTTCGGCGTCAGCGAGTGGATCTCCGCCACCGGCACGCCGCTGCTCTACGACGGCAGCCCCGAACTGACGGCGGATGACCCACGCTCCGTCGGGTTCTTCGCGCTCGGTTACCTGCTTCTCTCAGCAGGGCTGGTAGCGTCGGCCATCAGCGGCATCGCCACCGTGCTGCAACCCCGGCTGCGCGGAGAGGCCCGCGAGTTCACCTCCATCGGCTTCGCCCTATTCGCCTGGGCCGGCTTTCTGGTGGTCAGCGCGATTGCAGCAACCAACGCCTTTCTTCCCGGCTTGCTCTGGTCGCTCGGCGCCGGCCCCTTCCCGGCCGACCACGGCACCGAATGGCACATCCTGTTCCACAACCTGCACTACCTGCCGCTGATGGCGACCGTGCTGGTGTGGTACGTGCTGAGCGAACACCTGACCGGGGTGAAATCCATCCACGGCGCGCGGCTGTCGAAGATCGTCTTGGCCGCCTATCTGGTCTTCGTGCCGCCGACCAGCCTCTACCACATGTTCCTGGAGCCGAACCTGTCGGAGAGCGTGCGCGTCGTCGGCTCGCTGCTGTCGCTGTTCGTCTCGGTGCCGACCCTGGCGGCCTTCGCGATCATCGTCTCCTCGCTGGAGGCCAGCGCCCGGGCACACGGTGCCTCCGGCTTCTTCGGCTGGATGCGGGGGCTGCCCTGGCGCAACCCGGCGATGGCGAACATGGGCTGGGCGGTGGTGAACATGATGCTCGGCATCACCTTCGCCTTCGTCCTGATCCAGGAGAAGCTGGCGCCGATGTTGTCCGACACTTTCTTCGTGCCCGGATATTTCCACTTCTTCGCGGTCGGCGTGCTGACCCAGACCTTCCTGGCGGCACTGATGGTCATCCTGCCGGCGCTTGGCGGAGGCACCCTGTGGCGTCCGGACCTGCTGCGGCGCATGCCGGCCATCGTGACCATCGGCCTGCTGATCTTCGGTACGGCAGGCATCGCCGCCGGGGTCATGGGTGTGCCGCGGCGCGTCTTCGACGTCGGCTATGGCGGCATGGCCCCGGCTGCGTGGCCGGTGCTGATGGCCCTGGTCGGCGTCGGCGCCACAATCTTCGCCATCGCCCTCTCGGTCAGCGTTTACGGCGTCGTCCGCACGCTGCTGTCGCTACGCCCGTCGATCGAGCAGGCGCCGGTGGTCGATTGGCGGACCGGATCGCGCGGCGTCGGCAAGGCTCCGGCCTGGACCGGGCCGCTGTCGATCGCGGCCCTGGTCGCCGCCATGTATGTCTTCACCATCGTCGCGTTCCAGTTGATCCAGTCGCTGCCGATCGTCGCCATCGGCGGCGGGCACGGCCACTGAGCGCAGGGGAATCGCCATGAAACTGAACGAAGAGCTCTGGCTCGTTGTCGTCATCGCCGCCGTATGGGCGGTGCTCGCCGCCGTCTACGCCCTGGTCCCCAGTCTCGGGATGCCCGGCTACGTCCGGGTCTGGGGCGGCGGCGCCGTGCTGTTCCTGGGGCTCGCCGGAGTGCTGGTGGTCGTCAGCCGGAAGGCGCCCAGGGGCTGAACCGCTGCACAGCAGTGCCACAAGGGGGCGCCACGGGGGTATGAGCGTCGCTCCGCCCCCATGGCACCCTATGTCACTTCTTGATGCCGAGGATGGTTTCGGCCTGGGCGAGCGTCGCCTCCGACTCGGCATGCTTGCCCTGCTTATGGAATGTCTCGCCATCGGCGCGGAGCTTCTTCACCTGCGTCATCTGGTCAGCGCTCAGCTTCGGATTGGCGGCCAGGGCCTGGTCGATGGCGGCCATGTGTTTGGGACAGCTGTTGGCGAGCGCCGGACCGGTCAGGGCGACGGCGAAGACGGCTGCCAAAGCGACGTTCCTGAGCATGGTGTTCCTCCCGTTTTGCGTTCCGCGGGAACGCGGGCCGCCTGATCGACGCCTGAACGGCGCCCCGTATTCCAACACGGGCGACCCCGGTTGGCGACTGGGCAACGGTACGGCGGCGCCCGGTCTGTCACCGATCCTTTCGGGCAGCGTCCTCAATCGTTCCTGAACCGGCGGAGAGCGTCACCACCCCGTTCTCCCGGACCAGCCGCCCCGTGCGCTCCAGGACGGCCAAGGCCCGGTAGATGGCCTCGTGCGTCAGTCCGATCTCTGCGGCGATCTCCGTCCAAGGCCGGTCGAGCCGCAGCATCGGCGGATT